>JBDGTY010000034.1:13323-25366 GCA_042216335.1 Candidatus Nanohalobium sp. | reverse complement strand
GAAGAGGAAATGGAAGAAGCTGTCGATGCAGAAGCCGAAATCATCGGAGTCAACAACCGGGATCTGACAAAGCTTGAAGTCAATCTGGATACGTTTGAAGAGGTGGCGGAAGAAGCTCCCGAGAACATCAGACTGGTCGCTGAGAGCGGTATAAAAACGGTTGAGGATGCAGAACGGATGCTGGACGCTGGAGCTGATGCCATGCTTATAGGCACTGCCATAATGGACGGAGATGTAGAGGAAAATGTCGAAAAGTTCGCAGGAGCAGGTGAGAGCTAGGTTATGCTGGTAGGTATCGACGTCGGAACCAGGAGCTGCAAAGCAGTGGTTTTCAGCAGTGAGGGTGCTGAGATTGCGTGTGAAACTGAAAGTTACGGGGTTGAGCGGCCTGAGGAGGGATATGCGGAGCACAGTGCCGAGAAGCTGGTAGAAGCTGTCAGGGAGGCTCTGAGCAGGCTGGCAAAGGAAGTGGACTTCTCGGAGGTAGATGCTGTAGGCGTTACCGGGTTCGGCCGCGGCGTCCTGCCGCTCGACTCCGAAAATAAGCCTTTAGCGCCAGCCATACTGACCTACATGGACTCCCGGAGCGAAGAAGTAGAAGAGGAGTTCCCGGAGCTCAACTGGGGCAAAACAATGATTTTCAAGAACACCGAGTGGATAGAAGAGCAGCGACCTGGGATAGCTGAAGAGCTGGATAAGGTCGTGGATTTCCGCGACTACCTCGCCTACAGGATGACAGGCAATCTCAGGAGGAACAACTACGGCTTCCCGCAGCAGGAACTGGAGGAAAGATGCCGGCAACACGGTATGGACACGGAGCTGTTCCCTGAACCTGCCAGCTTCCGGGAAAAGACGGGAAAGCTCAGTGAGAGCTTCATAGACTCTGTCGATAGCGAGGTGCCGGTAGTTGTAGGTCCGTGGGATGCCATATGCAGCGCTGTCGGCTCAGGCCTTTACAGGGAAGGTGAGGCCATGGCCATAGCAGGGACAACCACGGTAGTGGCACAGATCGCCTCGGAAGGCAACAAACCGTACTTCAGAGATGGCAAAGAGCTCTGCCTGGGAGGAGAAGCTGCTGCATCCGCGGAGGAATGGATGAAGGACCTTTTCGACATCGACTACACCGAAGTAAATCGGATGATTAAGGAAGCAGAGCCTGAAGAAACTCCGATCACCGCTCCGTTCTTGGACGGGGAAAGGAAGCATCCGGAAAGAAAGGGAGCCATAACAGGTCTCGGACTGAGTCAGGGGAAAGAGGAACTTGCAAGGTCGTTCGTCGAGGCGGAGGCATACTACATACGGCAGCAGCTTGAAAGGTTCGGAAACGACCTGAAATTCCTGGTGATAAGTGGAGGGCGCTCGAGGAACGGTCTCCGCAACCGGATCAAAGCCGACGTGCTCGGAGAAACCGTCAGAAAACTGGAGGTGGACGAAACATCGGCGCTCGGCGCTGCTATACTTGCGGCGACATCGAACGGGGTTTTCGACAGTCTGGAGGAAGCAGAGAACCGGATGGTGAAGACTGCGAAGGAGTACGAGCCGGGAGAGAATCAGGAGCTATACGACGAAAAATTCGAGGAGTACATGAAAACCTACAGGACGCGACAGGAGGACTGAAAAGGATACTATGGAAACCAAACACGACTTCGGAGGACAGTACGTACCGGAACTGCTTGTGCCGGTGCTGGAAGAACTTCAGCAAGAGTTCGAAAAAGCAAAGAAAGACGAAGAGTTCCAGCAGGAGTTCAGGCAGCATCTGAGGGAGTATGCTGGGAGGCCGACCAACCTGTACCATGCTGAGAACCTTTCGGAAAAGTATGGCTGCAAGATCTACCTGAAAAGGGAGGACATGCTTCACGGCGGAGCCCACAAGATAAACAACACGCTTGGACAGGCCATGCTCGCAGAGAGGATGGGCAAGGAACGCCTCGTCGTGGAGACAGGTGCCGGCCAGCACGGTATCGCCTCTGCGATGGCAGGAGCCTACTTCGACCTCGATGTAGAGGTCTACATGGGTGCCAGGGATGTCGAGAGGCAGAAGATGAACGCCCTCAGGATGGAGAAGTGCGGGGCGGAAGTCACTCCTGTCGAAAAAGGATCTCAGACCTTGAAAGATGCCGTTACAGAGGCTATGCAGGACTACATCTCGACCTCTGACAGCTCTCACTACCTTCTGGGATCTACTGTCGGCCCTGAGCCATTTCCTGAGATGGTGAAGTACTTCCACTCGGTGACCGGAGAAGAAGCTCGGGAGCAGTTCATTGAGAAAGAGGGAGAGCTACCGGATGCACTGGTAGCATGTGTCGGCGGAGGCAGCAATGCCATCGGCCTTTTCAGCGAGTTTATGGAAGACGACGAAGTCGACTTCTACGGTGCAGAAGCAGGCGGAGACGAGAACGGCCACGGCGCATCACTCTCAAAGGGAGAGGTCGGCATCTTCCAGGGATTCAAATCCTACTTCATACAGGACGAACAGGGCAACATCGGAGAAACCAGCTCCATATCCGCGGGCCTCGACTACACCGGTGTCGGCCCACAGCACGCTGTGCTTCACGAACTTGAAAGAGCTGAGTACTACGCCGTCGGCGACGAAGAGGTCATGGAGGCCTTCAACGACCTGTCCGAGACGGAAGGTATACTGCCAGCGCTCGAATCAGCTCACGCAGTCGCGCTCGCCAAGGAAATGGCCGATGAACACGACTCCATGATAATCAACCTTTCAGGAAGGGGGGACAAGGACATGCACACTGTCGCGGAGGTGGACAGCCTTGACTTCAATTGAAGAGGTATTCGAGGACGGAAACGCGTTCATGCCGTTCACGGTGGCAGGATATCCGACAAAGGAAAAATCCGGGAAAATTATAGAAACTCTTATCGACTCGGGTGCCGACATCATAGAACTCGGAATCCCGTTCAGTGATCCGATGGCTGACGGCCCGACAATCATGGAAGCGGATCAGGAAGCACTGGACAACGGCTTCAAAACAGAGGACGCCTTCGATATAGCCTCGGAATTCACTGAGACTCCGATAGTCCTTATGGCCTACGTCAACACGCTGAGGGCATACGGCTACGAGAAGTTCATCAGAGACGCGGAGGACGCAGAAGTAGAAGGCCTGATAGTCCCTGACCTCCCACCGGAAGAGTACAGGAAAGAAATGGAAGATATCGACACGGAACTCGATTCCATCTTCCTCGTGGCCCAGAACACTCCTGAGGAACGGATGGAAGAGATCAACGAGATGACGGAAGGATTCGCGTATCTTGTCTCTGTCAAAGGCACCACGGGCGCCAGAAACGACTTTGCAGAAAAAGCAGAAAAACTGATACAGAGAACATCCAAGATGGACGTGCCCAGGGCCATAGGCTTCGGTGTCTCCAGCAGAGAGCATGCGGAGGCTGCTGTCGATGCAGGAGCAGACGGTGTCATAGTGGGAAGCGCTTTGATCGATGCATACAGAGAAGGAGGTCTGGAAGGTCTGGAAAAACTTGCTGAACAGCTCAAAGCAGGAATAGAAGGTGGGAAAGAATGACTGATAGGAGAAATCTCGGCTCGAGTGAACGTAACTCGCTTCCAGGAAACGAATTCGCATCGGCATATGCTACAGTATACCATGAGGTAGGTGATAAACTGGTCTATTCGACATTTGATGGTGAGTCTTCTCTGGAAGACTTTCTGAACGAGAACGCTGTAGAGGCGGTGAGACTGAACGAAGCCGAGCAGCCTGAATTCCTCGAGGGCTATGAAACAGAAGTAGCTGTAAGCCGGTACACAGGCGATTTCCGGGCCGTGCTATATGAGGATTCGGGAGATCTCATCCGCTCTTCTGAAAAGGTGGTCGAAGACCACGAACTATTTGAAAATCCGGAAGAAGCACTTGAACAAGAGGTAAACTAAGATGCCAGAGAACGATCCGTGGGGCGATGTCGAGATAGGAAACGTTGAGGAAAAGATGGAAGAGTTCGGAATCGAACCGATAGAAGAAATAGAAGACAAGTTTCCTGATCACAGATACATCCGGAGAGGTATCGTATTCGGACACCGGGGTATGGAAGAGTACCTCGACACGCTCCAGGACGGCGGAGAGGTCGCGGCGATAACTGGTATCATGCCCTCCGGTGAGGCTCATCTGGGCCACAAGGTCGTGGTCGATCAGATGAAGATGTTCCAGGACATGGGTGCCCAGATAACATTGACAGCTGCTGATATAGAGTCATACAATACCAGAGACATCTCCCTGGATGAGGCCAGGAAATTGGTTGTCGAGGAGTACCTGAAAAACTATGTCGCTCTCGGCATCGACCTGGATAAAACCGACTTCTACTTCCAGAGCAAGGCCGGAAACGACCACCTGGCCAGGGCAGCCATGTTCGGCCGGTACCTCACACAGAACGAGATGGAGGCGACCTATGGCAACGCCGACCCTGGGAAGATGTCCTCGGCACAGGTCCAGTACGCCGACATCCTCAGGCCACAGTTCCCGGAGAACGGTGGATCAAAACCGACGGTCGTTCCTGTAGGGATAGATCAGGATCCACACATCAGGTTGACAAGGGAGGTAGCGAGGAAACACAGGGACTTCGACTTCACCAAGCCAGCCTCCACGTATAACAGGTTCATGAGAGGGCTTCAGGGAGGAAAGATGTCGAGCAGCAAACCGAAGAGCTACATAGCCCTCAATGACTCGGTAGAGGAAGCCAAAGAGAAAATCGACCAGGCCAAGACCGGAGGAAAAGACTCTCTGGAAGAGCACAGGGAGAAAGGCGCCGACGTAGAAGAGGACATGGTCTTTGAACTCCTGGCGTTCCATCTTATCAAGGACGACGACGAACTGGAGAGGATCCGTCAGGAATACGCCTCGGGTGAGATGCTTTCCGGAGAGCTGAAGCAGATCGCCAAGGAGAAGATCGAGGAATTCCTGACCGAACACCAGAGAAAAAGGGAAGAGGCCGAGGAAGAGGTCGAGCAGTACATCGAGGAGAACTTCGACTTCGATATCTGAAAAACTGGTTTAAACCAGTCTCCATCATCTTGTCTTTATGCTGCCGGAACTGATCCTGAGGGAGGAGCACACTGACAACTATCCTCTGCTGTTTTTACTGGGTCTGGCTGCCTCCGTAGCCGGCTTCTTCGCGGCCACGACACTTTTTCCAAGGCAGTCGGCGGTTCTGTCAGTAGTTTTCGCGTCGCTTCCTCTCGTGTACCCGTTAACCACGAAGTTCTTGGAGGATGAGGACGGTGACGATCAGTCCTATGTCGAGGAGGTCTCGCTGTATGCTGCGCTGTTCGCTGGGCAGGTCTTCGGTTTCACGATGCTTTCGATGGCTAATCCGGAAGTTTTCGCTCTCCAGGCAGAGGTCGCAGGTTTTTCTGGCAACGCAGTCGTCTCCGGGCTGTTTACGCAGGTGCTATTCAATAACCTGATAGTTTTCACCGGTATACTGGCGGTCTCGGCTATCTTCGGTTCCGCCGGATCTTTCATCCTTGTCTGGAACGCCTCGGTCATGGGCAAGTTCTTCGCCGAACTGATGATGAAGTTCCAGGGTTTGAAGAAATCTACTCCACTTCTGTACTTTCCTCACGCAGCGTTCGAGATGACTGGTTTCATCATTGCCGGAGTATCGGGTTCCCTGATCTCGGCCGCAGTCTACAGGGAGCATTTCGATAGAGACACCTGGAGAAACCTTGTGATACTGGTTCTGGCCGGTGTCGGCTGCATCTTCGTTGGTGCTTCGCTGGAGACTGGAATTATTTAAGATTCCCTTTGAATCTGAAAGGTGTGAAACTCTCGAGTCAGGCCAGGCAAGTACTTGAAATCCTCCAGGAAAACCCGGAGATGAAGGTCGAGGAATTCGAGGAGAAAGGCTTCGACCAGTCGATGGTCAACAGAGCGTTTCTCGAACTTGAGGAGGAAGGCCTGGCTGAAATGGAAGAAGAGGAAGAGATAAGCTACACGACCACTGAGCAGGGGGAAAAAGTCCTTGAAGAAGGTTCTCCCGAGTACCAGATCGTCCAGGAGCTTGATTCCGGTGTCAAACCTGTCTCCGAGATAGATAACAGTGTCGGAATCGGAAAGGCCAGGGAGAAGGGCTGGATATACATCAGCGACGGACAGGCCTCGCTTACTGACGAAGGAGAAGAAGTAGACATCGACCCAGTAAAGGATAAACTGGAGAACGAAATGTTCGACGAGGAACTTCAGGGCAGAGGCCTTGTAGAGACGAAGGAGGAGAAGACGAAGATCCTGAAGCTGACCGAGAAAGGAAAGGAAACTGATCTGGAGGAAATCGAAGAGGACTTCAACGTCGAGGCCCAGGCAAAGACTCCGAGAACAGGTAAAAAGCATTTCTTCAAGGCTGCAAAGGATTATGCACGTCAGGTATGGCTTGAGATGGGTTTCAGCGAGATGCGCGGAGATTTTGTTACACCAGGCATCATGTGTTTCGACGCGCTGTATATACCTCAGGACCATCCGGCTCAGGATCTACAGGATACCTTCTACATGGAGAACCCTGAGAGAACCGACCTTGCAAGATATGGGGACTATGTGGACAGGATCAAAGAGGCGCATGAATCTGGTGGCGAAACCGGTAGCCAGGGATGGCAGTATGACTGGTCCGAAGAACTGGCAGGTAAAAACATACTGAGGACGCACACCACTGACGTATCCGCAAAGAAGTTGATTGAACTGGATGAAGACGATCTCCCAGCAAAGTACTTCATCATTTCGCACGCATTCAGGAATGAAACAGTTGACAGGACGCATACTGCTGACTTCGAACAGGCAGAGGGGATCGTGGTCGGAGAGGATCTGGGATTCGCCCATCTGAAAGGTTATCTCTCAGAGTTCTTTGAGAAGATGGGTTACGACGAGTTCCGCCTAATTCCGACCTACTATCCGTACACCGAGATGAGTACAGAGATCCAGGTATGGGACGAGGAAGAGGAAGAATGGCTTGGAATGGGGGGAGCAGGCCTGTTCCGGCCAGAGGTAGTTGAGCCACTGCTCGGTGTTGAAGCCACGGTCCTGGCATGGGGGCTTGGAATAGCGAGGATAGGAGCGATGGCCGCTGGACTCTCTGATGCCAGGAACGTCTACAGGAACGATATCGAAAATCTCCAGGAGATACCGGTATGGAGACCATGAGGTGAGAAAAAATGCCAAACATCGAGATCAATAAACACGACTTTGAGGAACTGACAGGAAGAGAATTTACTGAGGAAGAGCTTATGGAGGATGCATCGATGATGGGTGTCCACTGGCATGGGGTGGACGATGACAAGTGCCAGGTTGAGGTATATCCCAACAGACCAGACCTTCTTTCAGTAGAGGGCCTTGCCAGAGCTTACAGAGGTTTCTTCGAAATCGAGACAGGCCTCAGGGAGTATGAGGCCCAGGAAGGCATTATCAAGGTTGAGAAAGATTCCTCTGTAGAGAAAGTTAGGCCGCATATCGGCTGTGCGGTTGTCAGGAATCTTGAGCTTGATGAGGCAGGTATCAACGGTCTTATCCAGCTACAGGAGAAGCTGCATGAATCGATGGGGCGTCAGAGAGAAAAACTGGCGATAGGCCTCCACGATCTCTCGAACATAACTCCTCCTTTCACATACAGGGCGGTGGAACCCGAGGAAGTAAGTTTCCAGCCGCTAGAACACGAGGATGAACTAAACCTTGGACAAATCCTGGAGGAACATGAGAAAGGACAGAAGTACTCATGGATCCTTGAAGAACACGATGAATACCCCGTAATCATTGATTCCGAGGATCAGGTCCTGAGCTTCCCGCCTATAATAAACAATCAGTTGACTGAGGTCCATTCTGGAACTACTGATATATTCATAGATGTTACAGGCACCGATGAAGAAACAGTGAAAAAAGCATTGAATATAGTGGCTACGACGCTTGCGGAGAGAGGAGGCGATATAGAATCTGTAGAAGTGGATGGAGAGAATATGCCTGATCTGACTCCAAGAGTGATGGAGCTTGATCCTAAGTACCTGCGAAAGGTCTCAGGATTGGAAATTAGCGATGAACAGGTTGTCAGGAATTTGAAGAAGATGCGGCTGGGCGCAGAAATCGAAGATGGTACGGTAAATGTAGAGGTTCCGGCGTACAGGGATGTGATGATGCACCAGTATGACCTGATTGAAGAAGTAGTGATCGCACAGGGATACGACAAGATAGAACCTGAGATACCCGAAGTTGATCAGGCGGCAGAACAGCAACCGATCGAACAGTTCTCCGATCTTGTAAGAGACATTTTGCTCCGCTCAGGAGCAACGGAGACGAATACCAGGGTGCTTACAAGTAAGGAGAAGCAGCTAGATATGATGAAAGTGGAGGAGGAGATTCCTACGCTGAAGAATACGGTTTCCGAGGAAAGATCTGCTACAAGAATCAGGCTGCTCCCGTCAATGCTGAAAGTACTTAACACAAACAAACACAATGCTTACCCTCAGAGCTTCTTTGAAACAGCAGACGTGACGCTGCTGGACGATACACCTGAAGGAGCTTCTAACAGGAGAAAAGCAGTATATGTCGAAACCGGAGATGTAGACTTCACGGATGCCAGGGAAATACTTCAAGTCCTAGAAAGGGATTTGGGGATAGAACTTTCAGTACATAAGGGTTCAAGGCCATTCCTCAAACCAGCCCGTTCTGGAGAAGTTTACCTAAATGGAGAATCTGTTGGATACATAGGGGAGGTCTCAGGAGAAGTGCTGGATAACTGGGAGCTTGAGAAACCTGTTTCGGCCTTTGAACTGGATCTTGAAAAACTCAGAGAATTGAAATAAATAGTAAGGGGCGGATGATGAGCCCTGCGGGACCAGATTGATGTCAGTTTGTTTTTTTGTGCTGGCGCCTTCTTATTCCTCTTCTTCATCACTTGATTCTTCTTCGTCTTCTACTTTCTCTGCTTCTACATCCTTCACTTTTTCATGGTTCTTGACCTCGCTCTCGGTCGGTATGATTATCCATGCCGCAAGATAGGCCAGTAGCCCGGAGCCTGCTGACAGCACCAGTATCAGCGTTATTATCCTTACCAGTGACGGGTCGAAGTCGTATACTTCTGCAATGCCTCCGCATACTCCTCCGAGCATACGATCGGACTCACTTCTGTAGAGTTGTGTCATACGTATTTCCTGGTTCCTGGAGTCGTTTAATAGTTCTGATTGAGTGGAAGAAGATTGTTTGTATTTACCAAACGTTTGTGAAGTGGTAGGTTGGCAGAACTGATTATCCAGAAGGAGAGGAAGCGGGACGACCTGAGGATAATTGTGGAGGCCTGGAAGATTCGGGAAAGTGATGAGTTTCCGCATGGCATAAAGTACAGTTACCAGGCCTACCGGATAGGGGATGGAGAGACACTGCTCAGATACGATAACCATAACATACATGCAGGAAGCAGGGACCACAAGCACGTCGAAGGAGAGGCCGAAAAACTGGGTTTGACACCGAAAAACAGTGAGGGCCTGCAAAAACTGTTTCGAAGATTCATGGATGAACTGGATGAGATAAGATGAGGTTCGAAAGAATGATTGAAGAACACCCGGAGGAACTTGAAGGCAAACAGCTAGTCATAAAAGTACAGGACCAGGAGGAGTGGGAGCAGGAAGTACTGGGGGATATTACTCGGGAAAAAACAACTCCGACCCTGTCCTTTCAGAACCCCGAAGAGATATCGGAAATACTGAAAAGCCGAACACAGAAAATCATACAGGCCATAAAAGACAGCCCTCCGGAAAGCATCAGAGAACTCTCAAGAAACACAGGAATAGGCCTGAGAGAAGTACACGAAGACCTCGAACTACTTGAGGAAAACGGCATCCTTTACTTCAAAGAAGAAGGGGGCAGGAAAAAACCGCGGATACCCTACCGAGGAATAACCTATCAGATAGTAGGGAAAAACACGGAACCACAGGCTGAACCTGCCTGATCTACCTTACTTCCTCTTCCTCTGTATGGGTGTAGTCGTGGAGTTCGTCTTCACTGAACCAGATCTCGATCTCTTTTTCCGCTTCCTCTGGTTCTGATGCGTGGACCAGGTTCTTGTAGAGTCTTCCTGCGTCGTCGGCGTGCTCCATCGACATGTGGCCGTAGCGCCCTCTGATCGTGGCTGGATGTGCCTCTGAAGCATCCGTATCCCCCACGATCTTCCGCAGGTTCTCCGCTGCATGAACCCCCTCTAGTACCATGGCAACGATAGGCCCGCTCTTCATGAACTCGGCGAGCCCATCGTAGAAAGGCTTGTCGACATGCTCCTCGTAGTGCTGCTCCAGGAGCTGATCGGTCGCCTGGATCATCTTCATCCCACAGATTTTGAATCCTGCGTCCTCGAAACGCTGCGTGATCTCTCCAACGAGCCCTCTCTTGACTGCGTCAGGCTTCAATGCAACAAAAGTACGTTCAACGTGTTCTGACATCTTTTATCTACCTCTTAAAGCCGGTTGAGAGCCCAAGATTTTTAACTTGTTTTTAAACCTGGTTCTCCATGGATGGGAGAAATCAGGTCCGAGAGTACCTGGACAGCAGCGATAAGTTCACCGAACCAGAAATAGAGTCTGTCGAAGAGGGCAAGAACAACGTCAACTATATCTTCTCATCAGATGAAGGAAAGTACGTTCTGAGAAAAGCCAGAAAAGCAAAGGAACATGAGACACTGCGTAATGAGAGAGTTGTTCTGGAGTTTCTGGAGGCCAAGAGGATAGATTCGGCTCCTCGATCCATAAATTTAGACCCTCAGAAAAATATCCACACGGTTTCATTTGTCGGCCGAGAATCGGTCTGGGCCGAGAAACTCAATCAAGACGATCTCCGTAACTGGGCCAAACAGCTGGCACAGATCAACACTTTAACTTTTGAACAGTTCAAGGATTTCTGCGAAGAGAGCGGATACGACAGCATCAAACCGGAAAAACAAGAGGATAAGATAGAAGGCCTTTACCGGGATCTAGAGGAAATCAGAGGCTCAGGTTATAAGGAACTGACAGCTTTTGTTGAAAAGAAGCTCGATGAAGTCGCCTTCAGGGAACCTCTTGAACTGGATCAGCCGTTTCTCATGCACTCCGACATTGCAAACAGCACCAGGAAAACCGGCGATTCGTTTTTCTTCATAGACTGGGAGTTCGCGGAGTTCAAGTACAACCAGGCCTCGGATCTGGCAGTGATACTCTCCCAGAGGGACTTTACAGAACAGCAAATCGAGACACTGAAAAACACCTTCAGAGAAGAATTGGAAATAACTGATAACTTTGAGGAAAAACTTCTGAGGGCCAAGAAGTTCCGCCACCTATTCAACATCGTCTGGTGCCTGAAAAGAGCCTCAAAAGGAGTAGAAGAACGGAAGATGGTAAGCTACGCTGAAAGACAGAGTAAGAAATTCTCCGAGAATATTTAGGGCTTTGATTTCTGCTTTCTACTGTCAAGAGCTTTCCTTATCTCCTCTATGTCCTCCTCGATTTCCTGCTCCATTTCCTGTCTAACTTCATTAACCTTCTTTTTGAGGTTCATCTTAACTCCTGACGGGTTATCTAGTCGCGTTTATCTCACGGTAGAAGGTCTGCTCACACGGCAGTAACTCGACCTGGTCGTTTTCCAGCCACTGTGTCGCGGTCTGGTTCCTGTAACTGGCTTCGTCGGTCCACTCCATGCCGTTCATCTCCGTGGTGCAGATGTTGTAGGCCTGAGCCATCAGCTCTGCCTCGACCCTTCTGTAGAAGTTCGCGGTTCCGGGCTCGACCTCAGTATAGTTATCATAGTTGTAGGTGGTATGGGTCTGTCTCTCGGCCCCGATGCAGAAGCTTCCGGCCTCGACCCCGAAGCAGTTGGTCTGAACCTCTACGTAGCCGACATTCACCGGATCGTCCGGCGTATAGATGTTGTGTGCTGCGGCCGTTAAACCGATTATCAGGAAGCAGACTCCGACAAAGAAGATGTCCTGGTACAGGTCGTCAAGTTCACTGAATCTTTCCATCGCCTCATCAAGCTTCCCGAGTTCCATGTCTAGGAGTGGCTCATGCATCTTCTTAAATCGCCCGCCG
>JBDGTY010000034.1:2803-13223 GCA_042216335.1 Candidatus Nanohalobium sp. | reverse complement strand
CTTCCCGAGTTCCATGTCTAGGAGTGGCTCATGCATCTTCTTAAATCGCCCGCCGAACTCGGAACAGGCGAACCTTTTTTATTAAATCTGGACAGGGAAAGGTTTTTCTTTGCTAAAAATCTGTTTACGTATTTTTTCTAAATTGTTGAGGTCATTAAGCTGTTGAGGGAAGTATCGTTCTAGGAAGATTAAAGTAAGGGCAGCTAAAAACTGTTCTGTAAGTTCCTGTGTTCTGTCGAACGCCTTCTCATTGAAAAGAGGTGTAGTTCTGTGGGCAGGATTTTTCATCACATCTTCTTCCCATTCGGATGGAGAAGAGTGTACGTATTTGCATAATTTGCCATATAGATCTCCTAAGTCGTCTTCGAAGTTAGTATTGGAGTAATATTTGCCAACTAGTTTTTTCCAGCTTAGATTAGCTGATTTTTCTCCGTTTCTAATATCTGCCAGCAACTGATTTTTTTCTTCCAGATTCTTTTCTGGATATTTTTCATCTATATGGTATGCTCTGATAAAAGCCTCCAAAAAAACGCAAATCTCTGTTCAGAGAGTAATAAAACCCGGAATAAAGGGAAAATTCTATCTTGTAAAGGAACTTTTGTAGTTCCATTACTCTCATGACTATGATGTCATTATCGAAGTACTCGTCGGAAGTCTCATCTAGAACAGAATGAAACATATCTGCCCAGATGCCATTTATTTCATCTAACCAAGTGGGTATTTCAGGTTTCTTCTCCATTGTTTCCTGTCTTATTTCATCAATTTGGCTCTCCATGCTACCTGTTTGACTTGCCTTATATAAGAGGTTTTAGGCAGTCGCCCGGAATTTATCAATATACCTTCAGAAACTTTTGCCATGCAGGTAGGAACGATTGAAGGAGAGGTCAACACTTCCAACTTCAAGTTCAGGGCGACGGAAGAGGTCAAGAAATTCGATTTTGTATCGGTGAAGAGCAACGAGCAGTGGATCCTCGCCCAGGTTGAGGAAGTGACTAAGAACTCGGATGGAGAAACACACGCACAGGCAAGTATAATCGGGTACAGAGACAAAGGGCTGACGAAAGCGCCGAGAAGAGTGATAGAGCCCGACAGCATAGTCTACCAGGCGGACCAGGAACTTATCTCGGAAACACTGGGGCTCGACGATGAAGGCCTGACTATCGGAAACCTGGAAACCAACCCGGAGATTGACATCCATGTCGATCCAGAGGACTTCTACAAGCATTTTGCGGTCCTGGCACAGACTGGGGCAGGGAAGTGTGTGGCTCCTGAGACAAGTGTTTTGATGTCTGACGGGAGCACGGTTCCGATAAAGAAGGTTTTCGAAAGCTCGGATCAGGTGGTTAAAGAGGATGATGAGGAAGAACTGAGGATTTTGAATGATTGCTCTGTAAAGGCTCTTGATGATAGTTACAGCTTTACTGATGCTGATGCGATTTACGCCTATCGGAAAAAAGCAGATAAAATTCTGGAGGTAAAGACTGCGTCTGGTCGTGAAATAGAAGTAACTCGGGAACATCCTTTGATGGTTGCAGAGGAAGGTTATAGCTTTGTTGAGTCGGGAGATATAGAAGAGGGTCAGCATATTGCCGTGCCTCGTGAAATATCTACGACTTCGGATGAGAGTCTAGAGCTTTCTGAAGGACTTAAGTCTAGAGCTGGTGAGGAATCCGAGAGAAGAGAAAATATACAGGAACAATACGATAAATACAGCGAACTTGAGGAGACAGGTATGGGTATCTCCGACATGGAGGGAGAACTGGATGTTCCAAGAGGCACTATCGAGAAGTGGAAGTATCAGGGGTCTGTTCCGGATGAGGATTCTGGATTGGCTTTATCGATGAATTCGAAAGGCATCCAGGTTCCTGAAAGGTTTTCTCCTGAGCTGGCGGAGTTCCTTAGTTTAGTCATCGCGGAAGGTGCAGAGCAGCAGGCTGGAGGGAGCTATAGAGTCGTCTTTACCAACGATGATACACGTTTGATGCAGAGATTCAGGACTCTTTCGAAAGAGCTTTTCGGGCTTGAAACCCGCAAAATGAGAGAGAATGCTGACTATATCGACTCAACCTCGCTGAAACACTTACTTGAGGATATAGGATACGAAACTCTTCAGAGATCAAGAACCAAGAAGGTTCCAAATAGAGTCATGCGTTCCTCGAAGAAGTCAAAGAGGAGGTTTCTGAGGACTTTCTACGACTGTGAGGGCTGTATGGAGGATCACGAAGTAACCCTTGCGTCCGCGAGCAAAGAAGTTATTAACTCTCTAAGCTACATGCTTCTGGACTTTGGAATAGTTTCGAGAATCTCCTCTAAAGAGAAGAGGGCTACCAATTCCGATCACGAAGGAGATACCTACTACAGGTTATGTATCAGTGGAGTCGGACAGATGCAGAAGTTCGCCGAAAAAATAGGTTTTGGAATAGACAGGAAGCAGGAAAAGCTGGAGAAATATGTGGGAGAGAAAGAAGGAAACACTAACTCTGATGTAGTTCCCTTAGAAGGAGATTACCTGAAGAAGGAGAGAAACAAAGTGGGGATCTCGCAGAGAGAACTGGCGGAGGAGATAGATTCGCACTCCACACTAGTTTCTCTCTATGAGAGGGATGAAAGAAGACCTTCTAGGGAGAAGTTCTCGGCTATGGCAGAGGAACTTGACAGCCAGATTTTCAACGATCTCGCAAGTTCTGATCTTTACTGGGACGAGATAGTCTCAATAGAAGAAAAAGATTACTCGGGCTACGTCTACGACTTAACGGTCAGAGAACACCACAACTTTGTCGCAGGTACCGGAGGTATCGTATCGCATAACAGCTATCTTACAGGTGTTATAATAGAGGAATTGCTTGAAGACGACTTTCCTGTGCTTATAATGGATCCTCACGGTGAGTATTCTTCTCTACAATATCCTAATCCTGAGAATGAAGAGGAACAGAGGAGCTACGAGGTCAAGGAATTTTCCCCTAACACGGACATCAATCAGGATGCTCTGCCGCTGAAGTTCTCGTCTCTGAACCTCGATAAAAAGGAGCTGATGACTCTTATCCCTGATTCCCTCACCAACTCGCAGATGGGGGTTCTCTACAATGCTTTGAAGCGTTTGAAGGAGAAAGACGATGATTACTCTCTTGTGGATATTGAAGATGCGGTTTCGCAGGAGGACTCTACCGCTAAATGGAACCTGTTGAACTATCTGGAGCAACTGGAGGAGTCCGGTCTTTTCAGCCAGAATCCGATCGACCTGGAGGATCTGGTTGAGCCTGGCAGGGCGACTGTCATCAACCTGAAGGCTGTGGAACCGGATACGACTGAGATGACGGCTTACATGCTGGCGAAGAAGCTTTTCGATATGCGGAAGGAGAACAGGATTCCGCCGTTCCTTATGATTATGGAGGAGGCCCACAACTTTGTTCCGGAGAAAGGCTTCGGCCAGACGCTCAGCAACGATATAATGAGGAAGATAGCGTCCGAGGGAAGGAAGTTCGGTCTGGGTATAGGAGTGATTTCTCAGAGACCGGCCCGTATCGACAAGAACGTGCTGTCTCAGTGTAACACTCAGTTCATCCTCCGTGTGACCAATCCGAACGACCTGAAGGCGATCTCAAAATCCTTTGAGGGCATCAACTCCGAGGTCGAGTCGATGATTAAGTCTCTTCCTCCGGGAGTCTGTTTCGCGCTTGGAAACGAGTATCCTGTTATGACCGAGGTACGGACGAGGAAATCGAAGCACGGCGGCGAGACGCAGACCGGTGACAACTACCAGGAGAAGGAGAAGATCAGGTTCTTCAGTCCTCGCCGGGAGCTGGATGACGTGGAGAGTGAGTACGGCGAGAAGTTCGACCGTTCGTATTATCCTTTCTACCTTGTCGAAGGCCTGAACGAGAAGAAGCTGGTCGACGGCGTGAAGGACCAGGTCAAGGCCGAGAGGAAGACGGTCTCCGGCCTGACTGAAAAGGTTTTCAACTGCCTGAAGAACGGGAAGGACAAGCAGGAGATAGTTGACGAGCTTGATGTCGGTATCTCAAAAGTTGCCTCAAAGGTCGAGGAACTCCAGAAGAAAGGTCTGCTTGAGGGCACTGAGGTGGTCGAATCGTTGTTCAATCTGGGAATGGAGGAGGACAATGTAAATGAGGATGAACTGATAGAGAAGGAAGTAACAAGGGAGGAAATCGAGATCCAGTTCCCTGATTCCGATGTCTCGCTGGTCTACTACCCGTACTACTCTTCGGGCGAAACAGTTTACGACCCGATCTTGGAGAAGGAGGTCGAGTAGGGAGGTTCTATTTTAAAACTTCCATTTCCTTCCTGTTATGCTGAACGGGTTCGTGGTCTAGTTGGTTATCCAAGGTTTCAGCTCTGCTGGCTTTGGACTAAGACGTCGCCCTTACAAGGCGAAGATCCCCAGTTCGAATCTGGGCGAACCCATCGTACTATCTATTTGGCGAGGCGATCAATAACCGAAGCCTCGCTTGTCACCGAAAGGTAATTAAAGATTGACTTGGTTGTTTTAGATGTAGGAGTTAAAACTCGTAAAGAGTAAGTCATTGGTATGCCGCAGTTGAAACAGGTAATCGTGCTGAGAGAGGATTTGGGTATTTCGAAGGGGAAGCAAATTTCCCAGGCGTGCCACGCATCGCTTAAATCATACAAGAAAGTGGGTTCACAGATGCAGAAGGACTGGGAAGATCAGGGAAGCCGAAAAGTAGTAGTTGAATCCTCAGGGAACGATCTTGAGGAAAGATTGGAGAGGGCGAAAGGTTTACAAATACCTGCTGCCCTAGTGAAGGATGCCGGGCGGACAGAGGTCAAGCCTGGTACTGTTACGGCTCTCGGAGTGGGGCCGGCGGATGAGGAGAAAATCGACAAGGTTACAGGAGACTTGAAGCTGGTAAAATGAATAATAACATGGAAGATGACTCTATAGTCGACGTTGACTTCGGAAAAATGGACTGGAACTACTACACTGACTCCTACGGAATTGATGGAGCGATCAAGGAGCAGGTAGATGACTTTGTAGTCAAGGAACTGGCTTCTCACGATACAGGCGATGAAGGCGATCACCTCATCGTCAGGCTGCGGAAGCAGAACATGACGACGATGGATGCCATCGACAAACTGTCGAAGATGCTTCATATTTCTCGAAATCGGATCGGATACGCCGGGAACAAGGATAAACGAGCCGTGACCGAGCAGTTTATCTCCATCCAGGGCGTTGAGGAGGAAGAGGTCAGAAACGTATACACAGACGAGTTCGACATCGAGGTCGTCGGCAAGAACGGCAAGATCGGCCTTGGCAACCTGAAGGCCAACAGGTTCGACATAACAATCAGAGACCTCAAGCTGCCTATCGAGGATATCAGAGACAGAACGCTCAAGATCGTGGATGAGCTGGATGGAAAGATGCCTAACTATTTCGGACCGCAGCGGTTCGGCTCTTCAAGGCCTATCACGCACCAGGTCGGAAGACTTATCCTTAAGGGTGACTACGAGGAGGCTGTCTGGACGTATATCGCCAAGCCGTACGACGATGAGTACAAGAGCATCAGGAAGGTCCGGGAGGAGCTGTGGGAGACTCGAGAGGTCGAAGGTGCCGCTGAGCGTTTCCCTGAGAAGTTCACGTATGAGAAGACTCTTCTGTATCACCTGACGAAGAATCCTGGGGATTATCAGGGAGCGATCAAGAGGCTGCCTGAAGGCCTTCAGACCTTGTTCGTCCATGCGTATCAGTCCTGGGTGTTTAACAGGACGCTTTCCCGGCTTCTGGAGGAGGACTGGTACGATGAGGAGTACGATATCCCTCTTGTCGGTTACAAGACCGAGTTCAATGATAATAAGCCGGATCAGGTTATGCAGGAGGTTCTTGAAGAGGAAGGTATCGAGAGGGATGACTTCCGGACTCCTGATATCCCAGAGCTGCGTTCCGAGGGTTCCCTGAGGCGTGCTTTCGCTGACTTCAGGAACTTCGAGATCCTGGATGTGGATGAGGACGACCTTAACATGGCGAAGAACAGGATGCGTGTCCGTTTCGACCTGCCGAAGGGCTGCTACGCCACTACCTTCCTGAGGGAGATCCGGAAGAATAACTGAATTTAAATTGTCTTGGCCTTCATTCGTGTTTTATGCTCGAGCCAGTGATGTGGGCGCTGTATGCTGTCGTCCTGTTCATCTCGTTCTTCCTTATCATAGTACTTTTCGACGAAGGCAGGATCGAGCCCGAATCTGAGATGCTGGACGAGTTCCCGACTCTTTCTCTCATCATCCCTGCGTACAACGAGGAAGACACCATAGAGATGACCATAGAGTCCGCCCTTGAACTCGACTATCCCGAAGAAAGATACGAGATAATAGCTGTCAACGACGGCAGCACAGACTCCACGCTGGAGAAGATAAAGCAGTACGAGGATAATCCTCGTGTAACCGTCATCGACAAGGGGAACGGTGGGAAGGGGTCGGCGCTGAACGCAGGTGTCAGGGAGTCCGACTCCGAGGTAGTTGCGTGTGTTGACGCTGACTCGAAGCTGGAGGAGAAGTCCCTCAAACACATCGTCTCGGAGATGGGTGATGACCATGTGGGAGTTGCCTCTGCCATGAAAGTGTATCAACCGCAGAACATGCTTCAGAAGCTTCAGTGGGTGGAGTACGTCGTCGGGATCTTCACAAGGAACATCATGGGGCTGATAAATGCCATCCATGTCACGCCAGGCCCTCTCAGCGCCTACAGAAGGGAGAAACTGGTGGAGGTCGGCATGTTCGACGAGGATTCGCTGGTGGAGGATCAGGAGATATGCTTTCGGCTCCAGGAAAAGCATTATACCATCGGTCATGCGAGCAAGGCAGAGGTACGGACTGTTGCACCTTCCACGCTGAAAGGGTTCTACAGGCAAAGGTATCGGTGGTATCGTGGCTCGCTGGAAACTGCTATACAGTACAAGCATATGATTTTTAACAGGGAGTACGGTGACTTGGGAATGTTCGCCATACCGGCAAAGCTAGCCCAGACCGTGCTCTCACTATTCGTGCTCTTTCTGACGGTCTACCTCATCGGTGTGCCGCTGGCCACGTTCGTCTCGCAGTTCTCACGGCTCGGCCTCGACTACTTCACTTTCGCAGCCACAGGCTTCTCAGAGATAGTAAACGGCATATACTGGGCCGTACTCTCGATGCAGCTGGTGACGCTGGCGATGATCGGAACACTCTTCACCACTTCCGCGGCCATGGCATACATGGCGTCACACCACACAGATGAAAACCTGCTTGAACACGGTCTCATCCCGGTAGTACTCTACTTGGCGTTCTTTGTGTTCATCAATGGATTCCTATGGCTCATCGTCATTTTAAAGATGATAGTGGGAAGTGAAAGAACATGGTAGACTGGAAAAACCACAGAAAGTTACTGATGATGCTGGGGGTATTCACCGCGATACAGGCAGTTATCGTGGCGCTGAGGTGGGACAGGGCCCTGGTATGGGACTCGACGGTCTACGTCGGCATGGGGAAGAACCTCTACACGTTAGGAAAGATCGGACTGTACGAATCATTCCGCCCTCCGATGATACCATTGCTTATAGGAGCAGTCTGGAAGACGGGGCTATTCTTCCCCAACCTGGCAAGAATTACAGCGGTTACCGTCTCGGCTGGAGGACTGGCTGCGTTCTACAGCATAGCGAAAAGTGAGTTCGACCGGAGGACAGCCCTCTATGCCTCGCTGATCCTCATGTCTGGCTTCGTCTACATGAGGTGGAGTCACTACCTGCTGACGGGTATACCGTCCGCTTTCCTGGCGTTTACTGCTATATACTACGTGAGAAATCAAAGGCCTGTGATATCGGGTATGCTGGCTTCGCTGGCGTTCCTGACACGCTTCCCAGCAGCCCTTGCAGCTCCTGCTGCCGGTATCACTTACGTCCTGGCACAGGTTCCTCTGGAGGCCATTCTGGAGATGGATTTCGACTCAGATGATATCATCCAGACGGCTGCAGGAGGAATAAAGATGGCAGCATCCTTTTCAGTCCTTCCGCTGATTTATTTCTCGCTTAACTGGTTCTATGGCAATGGGTTCCTTGGGCCGATACTCTCAGGTGCTTCCGTCCCTCTTCTCAACCCGGATCAGTACCTTTACGGCCTTTACTACCTGAAGGAAGCTGTGATCGCGAATCCGCTGGTATTCTTCGCCCTGCCTGGCATATATCTCGTACTGAGGGGGAGAGATAGAGTCTCGTACGGCTATCTCGCCGGCCTGGTGATTTTCTACTCGTTCTTCACGATTTACCCTCACAAGGAGCCGAGGTTCATGCTGGTATTCCTACCCCTGCTCTCACTGTTTGCGGGCATCGGGCTTAGGAGTCTTGAACTTCCGAGGTTTGAAGAGATAACAAATAGAGAATTTATTTCGAGGGAGAACCTGGTTCTGCTGGCTGCTGGCCTCGTCATGATTGTGAACGGCGTTCAGCTTGTCCATATGAATACGTGGAGCAATCCTGAGAGGAATGAGTTCCTGAGGGAGACCTCAAAGCTTAACGGCACTGTCGGTGGTCTACATCCGGCACCTGTGGTGTACGGCGACTTTGACTTCATCGCAGTCCGCCCCGAGCACTACGAAAACACTACCAGAAGAGTTTTCCACCAGGCGGACTACTTCGTCTACAACTCAGCAGCCTGGTACTGTGCTCCTGCCATCAAGGACTGCAGGGAGAAACAGGAGCGACTGGTGGAAAGGCTGGAGCAACATAATAAAATCTTCGAGACTTCAAGACTTGAACAGAGCTACAGGATTTACGAGTTGGATTAGATTATGAGAAAGATACAGAAGTACAGGTACGTGCTGGCAGCCGTCC
Source organism: Candidatus Nanohalobium sp. (assembly GCA_042216335.1). Lineage (GTDB taxonomy): Archaea > Nanohalarchaeota > Nanosalinia > Nanosalinales > Nanosalinaceae > Nanohalobium. Next base: position 4,392 of record JBDGTY010000034.1, on the reverse strand, counting down.
TCACGCTCACGGTCTTCACTATGGGGATGCTTTTCAGCAACCTGATGGACACGCAGAGATACCAGCAACTCCAGAACGAGATGCAGGAAAACAACGTTGAGATGGAGAGCAGGCAGCTCCAGCTATCGTATCTGAAGTCTCCAGAGGTCGAGTCCTGCGCAGCACTTCAGGCAGGTCTTTCGGACATAGTCAAGGGATACAACTCCCGGCTGGAAAAGGTGCAGCAATACCAGGAGAACAGCTTCTTCAAGGAACAGCAGTTCAAGATCATAAAGAGGAAGTACATACTCTCCGGTATCCGTTACTGGATGTACGCACAGAATCTCAGAAGCAAATGTGACTACAACGCCACCACTGTACTGTTCTTCACCAGAAACCTGTTCGGCGACGAAAAATGCAGGAAATGCAGCAGCGTAGGAGTAGAACTCACCCTCCTGAAGAAGAGATACGACGGTGAACTCCTGGTCTTCACCATACCTACAAAGCTGGATGATGGAGCAGTCAATATACTTGAACAGCAGTACAATGTCACCAGCACGCCCGCACTCGTGGTGAACGGCGAGAAAAAGATTGAGGGATACAGGTCCGCTGGCAGACTCAGCGAACTTATGAATTTGAGTGAAACCGGAAGATGATCTCGATAGTAATACCGACCTACAGAGAGGAAAAGAACCTCAAAGAACTCTTTAAGAGGATTGATTCTTCACTAGATGGGGAGTACGAGATAGTCCTGGTCGACGACGACAGCCCTGACGGTACAGCAGAGAAAGCCAGAGAACTCTCCGAAACTTTTCCGATCAGGGTCTTTGTCAGGGAAGAGGATCACGGCCTCTCACAGAGCGTCATCAGAGGATTTCAGGAGGCCGAGGGTGATGAAGTTGTGGTTATGGATGCTGACCTTCAGCACCCTCCCGAAAAGATACCGGAGCTTCTGGGAAACCTGGGAGCCGCCGATATAGCTGTCGGAAGCCGTTTCACTGATGGAGAAACTATCGAGCACTGGGGGCTGTGGCGGAAGTTCGTCAACCGGACCGCCTCCCTGATGTACAACGTGGTTTACTGGCGGAACAGACTGAGTGACCCGATGAGTGGTTTCTTCGCCTTCAAAAAGGATAAGGTTGATGTCGATTCGCTGGATGCGGAGGGCTTCAAGATACTTCTCGAGGTTCTCCACAGGAACGAATTGGAAGTCAAGGAGGTGCCGTACAGGTTCGGTGAGCGGAGCAACGGCGAGAGCAGCTTCAACCTCTCGGCTGCGGTCGAGTATGTGGAGCAGGTGGGGAAGTTCACCCTGGATCGCCTGGGTTTCAAACAGTCGAAGCGTATCGTCCAGGTCCTGGAGTTCATGGCTGTCGGGGGCACAGGAGTAGTAGTTAACTATCTTATCTTCCTTCCGGCGATATATTACAACCTTCACTACATGCTTGCGGGTTTTCTGGCCTTTGCCGGGGCGCTGCAGTGGAACTTTTTCTGGAACAAAACTATAACATTTGACAAGTCGCAGAAAAGTCTCTGGCACCAGTACAAGTACTTTACACTCGTCAATCTTGGAGGTCTGGTTGTCTACCAGTTACTGCTGTTTATCCTTA
>JBDGTY010000034.1:0-2703 GCA_042216335.1 Candidatus Nanohalobium sp. | reverse complement strand
ACACTCGTCAATCTTGGAGGTCTGGTTGTCTACCAGTTACTGCTGTTTATCCTTATCGGGCAGCTCGGCATATGGGAGCCACTGGCGAACATCGTGTCGATCTTCGGAGGCTTCACCATCAACTACTTCGGGTCGGAGCAGATAGCCTTCAAATAACTTCAGTTCAATTAACCCGGTATGGAGAGAAAGTATCTGGTCATGGTCTCGGCAATTGTTGTCGGACTATTGGTGGGGGCCACCGCATCAGCCATGACAGAAAGTAAAGAGAGCCGGTGTGAAAGGACCGAAGAAGCCCTGAGAGAAAAGGCGAATGTTTCGGGCGCGCTCGCATGCTTCCCGCCGGGCGTCATAGACGTCAACCTGACGGACCGGGTTGAGCAGGGAGCTGATCTTCAGTGTGTCTGTCGGCAGAGCGTAAATGGTAACGTCCAGATATTCGCCATAAATAGAGCAGATCCGCTGAACTAGTTCACTTGCATGTGTTTTAGTCCTTAAACCTGTTGTCAAGGCTTACCTTGTTGCTGCGTCCTTCTTTCTCCTTCGAGACAATTTCCTTATCTTCAAGATCGCCTATAACGCCCGAAATCTTGGCCTTGGAGTAATCTGATTCCTCTACTATATCCTTCTGCAGCATCTCGCCCTCATTCTCCCTGAGAAGTTCTAGAACCATCTCCTCGTCCGGCCCGAGTTCCTCAAGGACTCCTGATGCCTCGACCTCGGTCTTCCTCCTGTATACGATGTATCCGATACCTGAGACAAGCAGTAAGCCGAGGACGTATGGCACATAGGCAGGGAGTTCTGCCCTCTGTTTAAAGCTCTCGAATATCACCTGGAACCTGATTGTCTCCCCCAGTTCCGGGCTCCTGCTCCACTTCACCGAGAACCGTCTCCCGTCCTCGTTACCGAGTTTTCCGGTCTGCGGCTGAACAACAGGCGTTGTGATGTTTGACGGATCGACAAGTCCTGTACCTGGTGGCAGTATCACTTTCAGGCTGTAGTTGTTGATCGGTCTGTAGATCGACTGGCTATAGGAAAAACTTTTAACCGAGTTAAGAGAGTCTACAAGGCCTGAAGTCGTGTAAGAAAGTTTAACTGAAAAATTGTTCTCCAGATCCGTGTCACAGTTTATTTCGGCGCCCACGGTCAGGTCCTGCACCATGCAGTTCTTCTCCTTCCCGTTGAAGGCTGCCTCGAGTTCCCTGACAGGATGTGTGGTCCTGTAGTTGAAGCTGTCGGTCGTCAACTCGCTTATCTCCATCCTGACAGTTACTCTGTTATCCTGGAGGTCAACAGTTATCTCTTCCTCGGATATAATCGTCGCTGTCGCCGTGGAGATAAGTAGTGTTCCGATCAGCGCTAGTAAAGCTATCTTTTTTCTCATTCTACCTCTTCCCGGGATTTGGAGACCAGTACGCCTCCCGCTCCCATCTGAGCGTACTTGTGGATGACGTTAGCGACGTTCTGCAGCGATTCCTGACCTTCCTTCAGATCCAACTCGTACTTCTCAGGTCCCTCCATGTTGACGTAGGTCGGACCGTAGTTGAAGGTTAAACTGATTGCCTTGTCGAAGCCCTCGACCTCCAGGTTGCATTCAGCGACCTTCGAAAACCCTTCTTCAAGGTCTGGCGTCGGGTTCTCGATCTTCTCCGTCTCATCGATATTGGACTCCGCTATCTCGACACCTGACTCGGATTCAAGCTTGTCAAGGTGCTCTTCCATCGAGTCCTCTACTGCGTCTTCAGTCGCCGCTACTGCCTCGAAAACCATCCACAGTTCTATCTCCATAACCCAAAATATTGCTCGTTAAGCTTAAAGATATCCCAGTCCTTCCTAGAAACTAATAAATCCGGCCAGAACCCAAGTCTTTACGTGACACTCAAGGAGCTTCAGGAGAGGATCCTGCCAGAGAAAGCGAACGAGAAACTGGAGGGCTTCGAGCGCAGCCACTTCTTTGATCAAAGGGAGTTCGGAAAAGTGCTGGTGATAGTGTCGATAACGATGTTCGTTTTCTCGGTTCACGGCCTCAACCAGATAAATCAGACGGCGCAGAAAGTGGATAAGCTAGAGAGCGATATGGAGCAGCTGTCAGCAGTTATAAGCTCCGAGGCCTTTAATTCGACGCTTCAGGCGATAGAAAGCCTCCAGACAACGGACCTGGGTGAACAGTTCGACTACGCTGCGCAGACCTTCAGGGCGATGCAGGACAGGGTAGCTATGTTCGAGGACATCAACTCCGACCTGGAAAACCTCCAGACAACCTACCAGTGGCTGACACTCATCTCTATACTTATGATGGCCGCTGGGGTAACAGTAATATTCATCTAGACGAGGCAAACCAATGCGGAAAACATCTCTAATCCTCTCACTGATCTTTCTGGCTTCCACGGGAGCAGCAGTCCAGACGTTCGGAACGGGCGATGCAAGGCCGGTGGTGAAGAACGTGACTGTCTACGATGTGACTAACGCCGCAGATAGGGAGACAGGAGGAACGCTCGAAACTTTCGGCCTGGAAAACCAGCTGAACATCACTCAGAGGAACGAGACGCAGTACAGGATCAGCTTCCGGGTCGGGAACGAAGGGACGCAGAACTGGAGTCTGGAATCAGCGGATACGCTCAGTCACTCAGGATTGAACACTTCGTGGAACGTGACGAAGATATGGTACAACATCTCCCGTGACTATGACGGAGGAAGCTTCAGCTC
>JBDGTY010000033.1:0-1861 GCA_042216335.1 Candidatus Nanohalobium sp. | reverse complement strand
TTGATAACTACTGGTAGTATCCATGCTGCTTTGAAGATCGGCGCCGTCACATTAGTGGCGAAGACTACTTACTATTATCTGTGGGAGAGGCTGTGGCATAACCATATCACGTGGGGATTGAAGATAGATTAAATTCTTGCGAGTATCATACTTTAGAGAATTTAAATCCAGGCTCTCTTAGTAAAACTGGTTTTTGCACATCATGCAATCAGTTATAAATTAGTAGGTGTCTAATTGCAGTATACGCAAATTATGTTTCCTACCGGTATGCTCGACACACCTACTCAGAGGAAGATTTTGAGGGTTCTGGCGGAGAAGAACAGGATGTACAGCAGCAGTGAATTAGCTGATATATGTCATAGATCGGAGTCCTCGATTTCCCGTGCTTTAAGTAAAGCAGACAGGTTCGATTTCTTGAAGAGGAAAAATGTCTCCGGGTCGCGTGAGCTGGCTTATGGCCTGGATTCTTCCAGTAGATACTCTTCCGTATTAAGAGAGTTTTTCGAAGTGGAGAGGCAGCAGGAAAGAAAAGATACGGTGCCTCTAAAGGTCTGGAACTTTCTGGAAGATGTAATCTCAAAAATCCAAAATGAAGACTTATTAGACGTGCTTCTCTTCGGATCATACGCAGAAGGCAACTACTATGCTGGCAGCGACATAGACCTGCTCGTGATACATGAGAAAAACCCTGAAGCAGTGCAGAAGTTAAGGGATATAGTCGACAGCCACATGTACAGTAAAGAAGTACAGATAGTCGATCTAGGAGTAGAACCAGATACAGAAGATTTAATCGAGGAAGTACACAGCAAATCTCCGGTAAGCAGCAGGGACGCTGCGATATCATTGACAGGTGAACTAGATCTGTGAGTGACAGATTCGAAGAATTCAAGCAGGAATGTTTAGATGAGGAACAGGCAAAGAGACTGGACTCGGTTGAGGGCAAAAGAGAGGCAAAGAGGTTCGAAAATCAGTCCGAATACCATATGAAGGCGGTTGAAGACCTTCTAGAAGGAGAAGCAAACCTGATAGCTATAGTAGAAGGATACTACTCCATGCTGCACAAGGCAAACCAGGTCCTAGCCCTGGCAGGGTTTAAGCCAGACTCGCATAAATGCACATTACTCGGGGTTAGAGGAGTTTTCTACAGATCCGACTTAGCAAAAACCCTGCAGAGAGCGATGGATGAAAGAATAAATGTCGACTACTACATGGATCCGGAGAAACCGGATATGGAGGAATTCAAGGATCCTCAAAACTTTGTTAATCAAGAAGTGAAACCATTCATACAGGAAATCGAAGAACTTATAGAATCGGAAGAACTCAGAAAACGTGAATAAACAATGAAAGTATTCGGAATAGACGCGGCTACATGGGACATGATAAAACCTCACAGAGATGAACTACCAAACTTCGACCGTTTGATGGAGGAGTGCGACTGCAAGACGGTTACGGTGGAGGAGACGCCTAAGAGTGCTCCGCTCTGGACTTCCATCTTCACGGGTCTGAGGCAGGAGGAGCACGGCCATAAGGACTTCGTGGTGGACGATGAGCTTCAGAAACAAAGTGATATCGATGGGACTTTTGTCTGGGAGAAGCTGGATGATGTTGACTCGAAAATTCTGCAGATTCCTGCAGTTATCCCGCCCATTAACTACAATGCGGAGTACGAGGCAGAGGGTTTCGGAGTAAGCAGCGATCTTGATGAACTGGAAGCTGACAGGAAGAAGCTCTTGGAGAAATCCAAGGAGGTCCTGGAGGATGATCCCGAGTTCTTCGCTGTCGTGTTTATGCAGCTGGACCGTGTTTCACACTTCTACTGGGATGACAAGGACCTTATCCTGGAGTGGTACAGGAAGATGGA
>JBDGTY010000032.1:0-1015 GCA_042216335.1 Candidatus Nanohalobium sp. | reverse complement strand
GTCAAGGCCCAGACAGAAGAACTCAGGAAACTGAACAACGAGTTCTCCTCAATCGCGATAGTCGGCATCAATCCTAACAGCGAGACACATCCAGACGACTCAGTCGAAAAGATGGCAGACTTCGTCGAGGAAAACGATCTGGAATCACCTCACTTCTACTATCTTGCCGATCCAGAACAGGAAGTGGCTGAGGCCTACGGAGCGAAATGTACACCGGATCCGTTCCTGCTGGACTGGAGACACCGCCTCTATTATCATGGAAGACTGAACGACAAGATGAGCCCTGATCAGGAAGTAGAGGAGCGGGAGATGAAAGAGGTTATTGAGGACATGTTGAAGAGGCGGCAACCACCGGAGGAGCAAAAGCCAAGTCAGGGATGCTCAATCAAGTGGAAAGAATCGAGAAAATGAGAGAGTTAAAAATTGAGTTCTCGGAAACTTTCAGAGAGAACTCAGATAGAGTCGAAAATGTTGAAGAGAGGATATAAGAAGCTGAGAGAAGATGTGAGGAGTTCCAGAAAGTTGATGAACAGCTTGTCGTGGAGATTGACCGGACCGAGAAAGAGTTCTATGTTGAGAATAAGAACGGTGTTCACGGCCGCACCCGGTCAGCTGAGAAGATAGAGATGTATCTGAACACTTCCGTAGACGGCTGGCAGGAGATGCTGAAGACCCAGTTCTCTCATGAGTACGGCCACACATACTTCTCCCTAATAACAGGACTCAAATATGAATCAGATATCGAGAACTGGCGGCACTTCCTACTGGAGGCCCACGGCCAGCATTTTTCCGAAAAAGTCTATCCCGAGATAGAGGTGGACTGGAGAACCAGGATCAGCAGGGAAGAAGCCTCCGAGAAATGGCCGGAAATCAGGCCTGAAATGGGAGAAAAACTCTCGACCACCAGGATAGTAGGATCAAGAGACTATCCCGTCTACTTCGGCTACTCCCTGAGTTACTACATCGGCACAGAACTACTGAAAAAACACGAACTGGACGAACTCCCTTACCTGGA
>JBDGTY010000031.1:14519-21134 GCA_042216335.1 Candidatus Nanohalobium sp. | reverse complement strand
GGATTTAAAAGTTTTTGACTAAACTTCTGTAGTATGGTAACAGTTTACGATGTAAAAGCAGAGCCTCTGATCATGGAGGCTGCTGAAGAATTGGAAGAAGAGTTCGATGCCCCGGAGTGGGCTGACTTTGTGAAGACTGGAAGCGACAAGGAGAGGCCGCCCGAGCAGGACAACTGGTTCCATATCAGGTCTGCGGCGATCCTGAGGAAGATCTACATGGATGGGCCGCTGGGAGTCTCCCGCCTGCGTACTATCTACGGGAGCAGAAAGAAGAACGGGCACGCACCGGAGCACCACGGAAAGGCATCCGGCAAAGTCATCAGGACCGCTCTCCAGGAACTGGAAGAAGCGGGACTTGTCGAAGAGGAAGAAGGAGAAGGCCGCAAGATCACGGAGAAAGGTCAGAGCTTCCTTGACGAGAAATCCGAAGAAGTCAGATAAAAAGCGGTAACTCTCTGAGTTACAGTTTAAAGGTGTTTAGGATGGGCGAAGAAGATATAGAGGACATCGAGGAACTCAGGGAGCAGAAGCGGAAGAAGATGCAGGAAAACCAGGAGAGTCAGGAAGAAGCTCTCGAGGAACGGAGAAAACAGGTCAAGCAGCAGGCAGCCCAGTACCTGACTAAAGAAGCAAAAAGCCGGTTAGGAAACATCCGGGCCGCCGACCCCGACAAGGCCGCAAGCGTAGAAATGCAGATCGCCCGGCTCGGAAAGACAGGGCAGATAAAGAAGATAAACGACGACCAGCTGAAAGATATCCTCAGATCGATAAGCGAAGAGGAAAAGCAAGACGAACCAGATATAAAATTCAGGAGGTAAACTCTATACTATGAGTGAAAATCGAAGATTTTCTGGTGATGCAGAAAACACGGAGGTGTTTTAGAATGGGAAGCAACAAGTCGAAGGGAAAGAAGAAGCGCCTTGCAAAGGCGAACAAGACTGCGAAGTCCGCACCACGGTGGGTCTCACTCAAGGTCCACGGGATGGATAGAGCAGCAAAGAAATCCGTCAAGCCACGTAAAAGCAGGCACTGGAGACGGAACGACACAGACGAATAAAACTATCTGAGAATCGATGAAGCGTTACACGATAAACCTTTCACGTGCAAGAGCATCAGCCCGAAAAGACAGGGCAAGGAAAGCCGTCACAATCCTCAGAGAGGAACTTGAGAGGAAGGAAGGCGAAGTAGTCCTCTCGAGAGAGGTCAACCAGGAGATCTGGAAGGACGGTGCGGGGAAGCCTCCAGCCAAGATTTCAGTAAGGATCGAGGAGGAAGACGGCGAGAAGAAGGTCTACCCGGCAGAGGAGAAAGAAAGGAAGGCTGAAAGTTCAGGAACTTCTGAGAGTAGCTCCGAGCAGGAGGATGATTACAGCGAGGTAGTCTCCGGCACGATCGGAGACGCGAAGGAGGCCATCAACGAGATGGATGACCCGGACTACGATGCACTACTGGAAGCAGAGAAGGAAAACAAGGACAGGAAGACGTTGAAGGACTGGTTCCGGGCCCAGAAGTAATTTTGGAGATTTTCTATGGATATAGAGAAATACAACTACGAGGGAAACGAGAACATCGGCTTACACGCCACAGTAGCCTCCGGACAGGCGATCTACCCGCCGGATTTCAGGAGAAAGAGCTTCTTTGACGTTGAGAACTCGGCCGAAGTATACATCAACAGGACACGACTTGTCGGACTTTTCACCGCCGGAAACTCGAACTGCATCCTGATACCAGAGGAGACAACCGACAGGGAAAGGGAGAAACTTGAGGAAGCCGGTGTAGAGTTCCAGATTCTTGAATCACCTGACAATGCCCTCGGCAACCTGATTCTGTGCAACGATAAGGGAGCATATGTGAGCGAGAAGCTCTCACATAAAGAAGAAGAGCTTGAAGACGCACTGGAAGTTCCTGTAACTTTCGGGAAGATCGCAGGCATCCAGAACCCAGGCGTCTGCGGCCTGGCGAACGATAAAGGCGCAGTGATCCACAGGGAGGCCTCAGAGGAAGAGGCCGAGAAAGTCAAGGAGGCGCTCGGCCTGGAAGATATCGATATCGGCACGGTCAACCTCGGTTCGCCCTACATGGGCTCAGGCGGGATAGCAGTTGAAGACCATGTTCTCATCGGGGAGAACACTTCCGGACCTGAGGTCGGAAGGATCGACAGGACGATGGGATAACTACCTTTCTATAATAACGTCCGTTTTATATGGCGGGTCGGAGAATTATCGGATATGAAGGACGTCCTCTGGTTCGAAAACATCACAGCCGACGACACCGCAAAAGTAGGCGGAAAAAGCGCAAACCTTGGAGAACTACGGAACGAGACCGAGGTACCTGTTCTACCCGGTTTTGCGACTACCGCGGATGCATACGACACATTCATCCACGAAACAGAGCTGAAGGACAAGATCAAAGAATTACTGGATGGACTGGACACTGATGATGTCAACGACCTCCAGAGAAGAGGTGAACAGATCCGGGCACATATCAAGGAGGCCGACATGCCAGAGGAACTGAGAAAAAGCTTTACAGAATCATATGAAGACCTTGAGGAAAAACTGGGAGTAGAAAACCCTGAAGTAGCCGTTCGTTCTTCCGCAACAGCCGAGGATCTGCCTGGCGCTTCATTCGCGGGACAGCAGGAGACCTACCTGAACGTTTCCGGCAAGGAAGACCTCATCAAGAGGATCAAGGACTGCTATGCTTCCCTCTTCACCAACAGAGCGATCTCTTACCGTGAGGACAAGGGTTTCTCGCACTTCGATGTGAAGCTGAGCGCGGTCGTCCAGAAGATGGGGAGAAGTGATATCGGCGCCGCCGGAGTGATGTTCACTCTGGATCCTGACTCAGGTTTCGACAACGTAGTCACCATCAACGGGAGCTACGGCCTCGGAGAGTACGTTGTTCTGGGAGAGGTCAACCCTGACGAGTTCACGGTCTTCAAGGAGAACCTCGGAATAATCGAAAAGAACAAGGGGGAAAAAGAGGTCAAGCTTGTAAGAAACGAGGACCACGAACAGGGTGACGACCAGGAAAACGTTGAGAAGAAGGTTCCCCAGAGCGATAGAGAAAAGTTCTGTATCACTGATAACCAGGTGAAGGAACTGGCCAAGTACGCATTGCGGATCGAGGAGCACTACGACAAACCCATGGATATAGAATGGGTACTTGACGGCCAGACCAACGAACTCTACATCGTCCAGGCCAGACCGGAGACAGTCCAGGCAGAGAAGGACGAAAACATAATAGAAGACCACAAGCTCCAGGAAGAGTCGGAAGTACTGCTTGAAGGCTCAGCGATCGGGTCGAAGATCGACTCAGGCAGGGCACACGTCCTCGACAGCCCGAAGCAGATCGACCAGTTCGAGGAAGGAGAAGTTTTAGTCACAGACATGACAGACCCTGACTGGGAACCGATCATGAAGAAGGCCGGCGCCATAATCACAAACAAGGGAGGGCGTACAAGCCATGCCGCTATAGTAAGCAGAGAGCTCGGCGTACCTGCTGTAATCGGGACGGAGAACGCCACCTCACAGCTTTCAGATGGGCAGGAAGTCACCGTCGACTGCAGTAGTTCGACAGGGAAGATATGGGACGGCGAACTCGACTTCGAAGTTCAGGAACACCACCTGGACGAGATACCGGAGACAGAGACCGATGTACAGGTCAACATCGGGGAGCCTTCCGAAGTGTTCCATGTTGCACAGCTGCCGGTCGAGGGTGTCGGACTGGCAAGGGAAGAATTCATAATATCGTCACACGTGGGCGAGCATCCGCTCCATCTCATCGAGGAAGATAGAGAGGAAGAGTATGTCCAGGCACTGCGCGATGGACTGGGAAAGATCGGAGCAGCATTCTACCCGGATCAAGTCGTCGTGAGACTCAGCGACTTCAAATCTGATGAGTACGCCGAGCTTGAGGGAGGAGAAGACTACGAACCTGACGAGGCCAACCCGATGATCGGCTTCAGAGGTGCCTCGAGATACTACGACGAGGTTTTCCAGAAGGCGTTTAAGCTGGAGTGCAAAGCGCTGCGGAAATGCATAGACGAACTCGGACTGGACAACATTACCGTCATGGTGCCGTTCTGCCGTACAATAGAGGAAGGCAAGAAGGTAAGGGCAAAGATGAAGGAATATGGCCTGGACGAAGGAGATATTGACGTCTACGTCATGGCCGAAATCCCCTCAAACATCATACGTGCGGAGGAGTTCGCCGAAGTATTCGACGGTTTCTCGGTCGGCACAAACGACCTGACACAGTTGACACTCGGAGTCGACAGGAACTCTGACAAACTGAAGGAAGTCTTTGATGAAAGAGATCCTGCAGTGAAGGAGTCAGTCAGGAAGCTGATAAGCAAGGCCCACCGCCAGAACAGGCACGTCGGGATCTGTGGAGACGCACCTTCGACCCATGATGGCTATGCCGAGTTCCTTGTAGAGAACAACATCGATGCGATCTCCGTCTCACCTGACGTCGCGCTCGAGACCATCCTGAAGGTTGCGGACGCCGAGGAGGACAGAGATGTGGAGGAGGACGTTCAGGATAACTTCTCCATCGATGATGTCGGCAACGCGGCCGGCCAGATCTACGATACGTTGAGTGATCAGGGCAAGGCGACGGCGCAGAAGTTGATGGATTATACCGATGAGAAAGTGGATGATGAAAGAGTTAATCAGGCTCTTGGATGGCTTGCGAAGGAGGGAAAGGTCAAGGTAGAGGTTCAGAAGGGGGAGAAGAAGTACACGCTCTCAAGCTGAGCTACTCCACTCTTATTATCTTCTTCTCAGCTCTTTCTCCGTTGTGCCGGATCGTTACCGCGTATCTTCCTTCTTCAAGCTGTTTTGTGTCGAAGTCGTAGACGGCTGATGCCAGGCAGCTGTTCCAGAAAGTTGGGGGTGCTGCCAGGTTCTGTGACTTTACATTGAGTTTTATGCTGTCTCCTGTCTTCGAGTACTCGTACCTAAGGTTTGAGTTAGTGTTTTCCACCGGGAAGTATCCTCTGAAGCTCATCGAGTTGTCCGTGTGGAGCTCCATGGTCGCCCTGCTGGCTCTATCGCCTCTGCACTCCGTCTCAAGGTCGTTTACTATCAGGTTTGATTTCTGGCCTCCGGCTGTGAAAGCTGCCAGAGCTCCGATTACAACAAGCAGTCCTACCCCTCCCCAGAATCTGTTCATAGTTACCCTTTAGGCGTAAAAGGTTTTAAAGTCTATGAAGTGACAACGGAAAACCGGTTTTGAGGTGGCTGGAAGGTGCGAATTTATTAAATGAAAAGGGGACAAAAACTTTGTTAGATGGCTAAAGGCAGAATTATCGGCCTGATCTCAGGCAAGGGCGGCGTCGGGAAGACAACTATGACAGTCAACCTCGGAATCGCCCTGAGGCAGCTGGGAAAAGAGGTAACCATCGTAGACGCAGACTTCTCAGCATCCAACCTGGGCGTCTATCTCGGCAGGTATGACCATCCTGTAAAGATACAGGACGTTCTGCACGACGAAGCCGATGTTAATTCCGCGGTTTTCAGACATCCGACAGGAGTAAACGCACTGACCTCCAGCAACGAAATCAACCAGGTAGAACCCGATACATCCAAACTGAGGGAGATACTTGACGATGTCGCGGAGGATGCCGACTACGTGCTGGTGGACTGTCCACCAGGACTGGACACAACAGTTGAAAACATCATACAGGCATGCGACGAACTTATGATAATCACGATGCCGACACAGACCGCAGGCATCAACGCAGCACAGATAATAGAGAAATGCAAGGACCTTCAGAAACCGATACTCGGAACACTCGTCAACAAGGTAGAAGAGGATCCCGAAAAGGAGCTAGTGGAGCGCGAGGTCGAGATGATGACCGAGTCACACATACTCGCCCAGATACCCTACGACGAGATGATGAAAGAAAGCCTCTTCGAGAACAAACCACTTGTCCAGTACGAGCCCCTTTCCGAGGCAGCGATAGAGATACAGAAACTCGCCCACGACCTCGAAGGCAAGAAGTACGAGCCACCTAAGTTCGCCGGACTGAAGAGGAACTTCAGGAAGATCAAGAAGAATATAACGAGCTGACTTCTCTAATTCAAAACTTTTCTAGTGCATCGCCTTCCTGTGAAGCTTCACACCTGACTCGGTGTCGAACTCCTCTCCACACGTATCACATACATAGACTCCATCCTCTTCTGCGTTCGGATCGCCGGAGTCTTCCGACCCACTCGACTCTTCTCCTTCTTCAAAGTCTTCAGGTTCATTCTGTTCCTCCTTTTCTTCATCAGGTGTTTCCTGAGTGCCGCCTGCCGAGACGTCCGGCCGCGTGACACGGGAGCTGTCCATAGGTCTGCCTCTCGCCGAGTCCCTGGAACCTCTGTCACCGCCTTCCTGCTGTTTCTTCTTGATCGCCGCCGCCAAGACAAGGGTGAAGACCAGGATCATTGCTAAGGCCATGTTGGTCTGACTGCCTGTGATCTGACCTGTGATGTTGCTTACGTCCGGCGCATCTAAACTGAACGAAGAACTGCTGTTCGAACTCTGTTCTACTGATTGCTGACTCGAGGCATTTTGACTTTTCTGCTGGCTATTCTGGTTCTGAGGCGGTTGCCTGTCGATGTTGGA
>JBDGTY010000031.1:9369-14419 GCA_042216335.1 Candidatus Nanohalobium sp. | reverse complement strand
CTGCCGGAAGCGTCCACCGAGAACTCGATATCCGTGATCGGTGCCTGACCTGTATTCTCGACCTCGTACTCTATATCGCTCTGCTCACCAAGGTTGATCTTCACGCTGCTCGGACTGGAGATACTCATACCTGTCTCGTAGTAGACCTCGATTTTCTGCCCGCTCGTCATACTCAGAGAATCATACCTGCCTTTCGAGGCCCGGATACGGATCTGGTACTCGCCCTCCTCATCCGGAACCTTCTTCGAGAAACTGAACACGCCATTACTCCCGGAAACAGTAGTATAACTCTCAACCACCTCACCACTCTTTAACAGGGAAAGAGTCACATCGGCACTGCCCACGGCATCATCGCTGCGTATACCGATCAACTTGCCGGAAACCTTCAACTCCTTCCCCACCTTCAAACGACTGCTCGACACATTCAAACCCGACTTGGAAAGAGTAATAGCCGAATCAGTACCTCTTTTGACTCCTACAAGAAAGGCACTGGAAAGATAATTTTCGTTGCTTTCGAAGGAGGACGATGAAAGAGGATCTAGAGGGAAGGTAACTTTTCCAGCAGTGCCTCCAAATGTAAGGGAATCAGAAGAAACTTTTTCCCATTTAGAGGAGCATTCCTCCGCCATAAATGTCCACTGACTGCACTCATAAACAGAAACATTGAGAGCGTTGCCGTTTGAAGTATCATAGTTCATCCTAACGTAAGTTGTTGGATATCCGAAATTCCTGAATGGATAATTTGAGTTTATAGCCATCAAGTTGACAGGTCTCACGCTCGACAGAATGCCTGAGTCAGCCAGTTTTGTCGATTGTCTGATTGGTTGATTATCATTGTCGTAGTAGTTGTAACGGATATTTCGAGAGACGTCCTTTTCTGAAACATCAACATTTTCTAACTGTATTTCCCCCTTCGGGAACTGCATCTTCATCCTGTTGAGCCTTGATTTAGGGAAGTAGTAATTAAACCGGCCTGAGCTATCTACAGATCTAGTTTCCTTTCCACCGTTGTAAACAAATGTGAACCGAGTCTGCTCAACCGGGTTTCCACTTATATCAAGCACCCTGCCACTGAAGTGAACATCCTTTTCTACATCAAAACTGCCAATTTTTCCAAAAGTTGGCCCGCTTCCATCAGACTCTATGTAGACCCCTAAATTTTTTGGAGGCAATTTCTGATCGTCATTGGTACTCCCTTTCCATAGAAAGAGCTGCTGAGATAATTCTAGACGATATTTCCCATCCCCATCTCCGGCATCCGTTTTGACAAATTTCTCAGTATAAGCTTCATCTCCTTCTAAATATACGTCCTTGGAATCTAAATAAGGATATGCTTTTCCTCTCTTCAACACTTTGAAACCGAAAACCAAGTTCTCAAGATCTCTATAATCTACAGTTGATCTGTTCACTATCTTACCGCCAATCAAAAGCTCAGCATTCTTTAATTGCCATACCGGCTTCACTCTAAATGAGAGCTCTCTTGTTTCTTTGATACTGCCGTTTTTCAGAAGCCTCAGAGTGAATTCTTTAGTTCCAATAGACTCTAAAGGGAAAGAAATCTCAAATTCGGTCTTATTGACCTTGTGGCTCCAGCTGGAATCCCCGATTATCTCAGCCGTGTAATTACTGTTCGTGGAGTTGAACTCAACCTCCAGGGTAATTGAATCTCCTTTGTAAAGTGTGTCACTCCCCTGCCTCTGAAACCCCTGATCTGTTATACTTACTTGAGCTGTCACAGTGCCGATAGTAAAGGCCAGAGAAATGATCAGTAGAGAAAGTTTGGTTTTTCTCTGCATCTATGTATGGGTATGCGGGCCGGACTGCTTTAAAGTTTTTTAGTCGGTGTGGCGTTCGTGGATGAGTATGGTGTTGACTGTGAGGGAGATAAGCAGTATCGAGATAAGTAGCTGGAGTTTTTTCCGCATGATCTTGTCGAGTAGTGTAGGCCGTGGTTCGTCAAGTTTTACTTCGATGAGGCCTTTGAGTTCTCCCGTTGACTGGTTTACTGCGATGTATGAGAGTTGTTCCTGTTTCTGGAAGATCGGTGCATCGTACTCCAGGGTCGCTTCCCCCTTTTTTATCTCCACGGATGATGTTTTCCAGTATGGCGGTGCCTGGTGCGGTACGAGAAGACCTTTCTGAACCCGTGTCTTTATCTCTGCGCTGTCTTTGGAGAGTTTCCGGACTTCTGCACTGAACGTACTGTTTGTGAGTGAGTTGTTGGTGTCTGTGTAGTTGAATTCCGCTATCTTTTCCTCCTGGCCGCAGTACTGTATCTTGAGTTCCACGGTGTTGTTGCCTGTGTAGTTGAGTGGTACGTAGTGTATCTCTTCGAAGGCTGAAGATCCCGGCCAGACAGGCTTTGCTTCTGAGTACCTCTGCAGTGTCTTGTTTGGCCTGTGGATCTCTGCTTTAAGCCTGTAGGTGCAGCCGATAGAACCTGTATTCTCTACTGTTGCGTTGATCTCCTGTAGCGTGGAAACGTTCTCCCTGTAGTCTAGTCCTCTGATAGTGTAGTTGGTTATGGTGTCGACTTCGACGTTGAAGCTGAGCGAGGCCCCCGAGAAAGTGAACAGGGCCAGGGCGGCAATCAGTAAAGGGATTTTAGTTTTAGCCATTTTTCTCCTACCTTTCCTTTGGGCCTCTGGATGTTTACCTCTACGACGCCTGTGAAGTTGCCGGGCTTCTCCGGATTAAGTTCGATCGGAATCCTCTTCGAGCCGTTGAAGTAGTGTTTCGGGTCGTAACTGAGGTATTCCGAGATGTTTCCGCTGGCGTCAACCCTCAGCATTATTTTTTCCGGAGCCGTGATGTTCAGGAACTTGGTCTTGTTGGCGCTTACCGGGATTATACCGAAGCTCAGTCCCTCACCTGCTGCTATCCCGACGGTCAGGTTTTCGCTGGCACCTTTCGGAAGTATATCGGCCGATGTCTGGAACGTCCTGTCGATCTCCTTGATAGTATAGTTGTTGAGTGCTGGTACAGCCGCCAGGACACCGAGAACGATTAAAACAGTTACTGCGCCCGCGACGTGCTTCTTTTCGATCCTCTGTCTGATCTCCTCTTTCTCCATATCACATCAACCCGTAGTAGGTTAACAGCACTGCACTAATTAAAAGCCCGGCCAGGTAGATGTTCGAGATCGAGCTCATAAGTATAAACGCGGCGATACCCAGGAAACCGACTATCGCCAGTATCCAAACCGGATCGATCTCAAACGAATACATCAGAACACCGAGGATCACAAGCGCCAGCACCACAAGCCACAGCGGCAGCGGTTCTTTTTCCGATGTTTGACTGCCACCACCCGTCTGATTGTTGCTGTCGTTGGCATCCCTCACCTGAATCCTGTCCGGAAGGTTGAACGTTTCGCTGAGTGTGGCTTTTCCAGTAACATAGTTAAGAGATCCTGAGACCTGATATCTCCCTCCTTCCAGATTTCCTTCCCAGAAGCTCTTCACTACTTTGGTCTGACCCGGAGGAATCAGTTTGCCTGTCGCATCAACCTTTGTAAGCCTCTGCCCATTCATCGTGAGTATCTTGAGCGTGCCCCCTCTGACCCTAGTCGTGACAGAACCGTAGTTTTTAACGTAGGTTCTCAATTTCGCACTTTCCTCTCCAGTTCTTATCACCTGGACATCAGTTACCCCCAGATTCCTATTTGCATTCCCGGAAACCTTGAAAGAGAACTGAGAGAATGTCTGGACTCTTACAGATGTTCCGAAACCCTGTTTGGAGTTACTCAAAGAGGGATTGAGCTTTATACTGCCTGCATGGTATCCGGGTTCAGCGTCACTGGGAACGACTATAGTCATCTTCACAGTTCCGTCAGCCATAACAGTCTCCCCATTAACTGTTACTCTCCGGGAAGAAGAAGGTGTTATACGGTAGGAACCTTCCGGAAAACGCACCCAGCTCTTGATATCTTCCTGAGAGTAAGCATCGGGCCTCACCGGACCGAGACCATTGAAAACCGAAGAAGTCAGTGGATCAGAGTATTCCGGCCTGACACTGAAGGACTGGCTGTATCCACGAGAGTTTATGTATAGTGTGACAGTCTCGGTCTGGCCCGGCTGCAAAGTGCCAAGGTGCATGTAGCTCGGATTTACGCTTATGCTTCCAGCAAGCCCGGAAGACGCGAAAAAGAGCGCCAGCAATGAAACCAGTATTTTCTTCTTCATAGCCTGTCAAGAGACTGTTTGTAAGCCTTCTTTATACATTGTGGGACTTCTTAACCGGTTGCGAACCAGCACTTAAACCAACCTTTTTATACCAGCTTAGGAAAATCAGGGCTAAGGGGAATAGTTCGGAGGAGAATTCACGCAAGTGGTTCACTAAATGAAAAAAGAATCAGGATTCAACGAAGAGAGGCGTGGAACCGAACTATACCCAGCTTTAGGTAGTTTCTTTTCACCAGCTATAGCAATGACTGATCAGTTATCCAAGAATCAACCCTATAGGGCTGGTAGAGAACTTCAAAATCAGTTTACAACTCACATGGAGGTGAAAAATTAAGAATGAGAAAAACAGTAGCATTAGCACTCCTAGTAGCACTGGCAACAGGGATGGCTGCATCAGGAGCAGCTCAGGTCACTTCTAACAACACTGAGAGCACCAATATCACAGTAAGCGTGATGAGTACTTCAGCAATCGACATCAAGCCCGACACCCTTGACTACAACAACGTACGGGTAGGAAACACTAGAACCCAATCCAATAACTCAATCGGTTTCACGGGAGTTCAGATTGAGAACATTGGTTCAGAAGGAATCGACAAGATCTGGGCTGACGCGACCAAGCCATCTGTTAGGCCGTTCGCGACAGGGAACGCATCCAAGTATGACGCAGGAAACTTCATGATGATCAAGCCACCAAATCCGAACCCTGCAACGCCTAACGTCAATACGTACCACTTCATCAACAGGAGAGAGTACAACGAGTCAAATAAACTGACTTACATAGAGACAGATCCTGCATCTCTTTCCGCTACTGCGACCAAGCAGTACTACGGAAGATTTAGAGCAGGCGATCAGTGGTACTTCTGGTCAAT
>JBDGTY010000031.1:0-9269 GCA_042216335.1 Candidatus Nanohalobium sp. | reverse complement strand
CCAAGCAGTACTACGGAAGATTTAGAGCAGGCGATCAGTGGTACTTCTGGTCAATCCCAGTAAATCCAAGCGACACACAACCTTGTGACGGAAACAACGACAGAAGTCTCTACGTTGGTAACACGCCACACACACCTACAAGTACAGGAACAGTAGACTTCACAGCGTCAGGAACAGACTGGACAAACTACTCTATTCAGACAGTAAACGGAGCCAACGTAGGAGTTGCACAGAACGTCAACCTGACAGTAGACGGACAGACAAGGACTTACGATGTCCTTACGAACTGTAACACAGGTAACGTCTACACGACCAGAACAAGGTTCAACGTCAGAGCAGAAGGAGCAAACGATTTGACAACAGCAGGAGGAACTCCAATAACACAGTTCCTATTCAGCGCTGCTGACAACGCCAACAACCTGAAGCCAGGAGGATCTGTTGCAGTTCCAACAGCCATTCAGGTTCCACAGGGAGTCGCAGAGGGAGAGACATCGCAGGGAAGCTTAACGTTCTACGTGTCAACAGAGAAGTAGTGACTTGACCTCCTGAATTTTTCCCTCTTTTTTCTTCTTTATTTCTTCGATAAACTTGGATAGAGAATAAGATGAGTGTGCACTTTCATTGAACATCGAGGTTGGTTTTTTATTCCGGTCTTGGGAAACTTGAACTATGCCCAGCAAGTATGATGACTACAGCGAGGAAGAGATGGCTGAGGCGGCCGAGGAGTTCCAGGAAAAGATACACCTGATGGAACAGGAGGTTCAGAAAGGATACATCGGACAGGAAGACGTCATCCACAAGATACTTCTCTGCGTTGCGGCCGGAGGAAACATACTTCTTGAAGGAGTTCCCGGCCTTGGAAAATCGTTCCTCGTCGAGACACTGGCCCGTGTAGTAGAAGGTGCGGAGATGCACCGAATCCAGTTCACACCGGACAAACTACCGTCAGACATCGTCGGTACGGAGGCTTACAACGAGGACAAGGGCTTCTACGTCGAGAAGGGTCCGATCTTCGGGAACTTCATCCTCGCAGACGAGATCAACAGGGCGCCACCAAAAGTACAGAGCGCTATGCTTGAGGCGATGCAGGAGCACAAGGTTTCCATCGGCGACGAGACCTTCCACTTGCCGGAGCCGTTCTTTACAATGGCAACCCAGAATCCGGTAGAACAGGGCGGTAGCCTTCATCCTGAGGAGACTATCTACATCAACGGGAAGATTCAGAAGGCAGAGGACGCACTGGAAAATGCGAAGGAAAACGGAGAACTAGTTCATGAAGACGAGGACAAAAGGATTTACGATGCTGACGTTTCCACCAACAACCTGAATACTGATGGAGAGATAACGGATTCGGAGTGCATGGTTTACGAGAAGGATTACAGTGGTGAGATGTTCACCATCACCACGAAAACAGGTCGAAGCGTTAAGGTCAATGCAGATCACCCTCTGCTCGTCAATGATGGAGGACACCTGACCTGGAAGAAGGCCGAGGAATTGGAAGAAGATGACTTCATTGTGAATCCTGAAACACTTGAACTACCTGAAGAAGAGTTTAAAAGCCATGATGAGGCTCTGGAAGGCCTAGGAGAGGATTTCGATGTCTATACAAGGCAGGAAGTCAAAGAGGCACTGGACAGGATCGAAGACGGCTTCCAACCCGAGGATGTTAACTGTGCTCGCGTGGCCTGTGAGTTAAGCAAGAAGGAGTTAGCCGAAAAAACAGATGAAAGTTACGATAGGTGCCTGAACTATCTTCAGGGGCTTGAAAACGGCATGGGCGATAAGCTAGCTGAAGCCCTTAGAGAAGAGAAGCCTGAGATCGGCTCATTTGTTGAAAGTTTCAATACCCACAGGATTTCGGATTCATGGAGTACTGCGGAAGCAGGTTTCTTCATAGGGTTTACGCTTGCCGAGGGATGTATAGAGGATAACTCTATCGAGGTCTCCCAGAAGAACTATCCTGAATTAATAGAGAGATGGATTGACCTGGGGGAAAAGATGGGGCTCGAAGTAAATACAAGGATGAAGGAAGATGTGAAGCATGCCAAGATCCGTTCCAAGCCCTTCGTCAAGTACCTCAGAGAAAGGTATAATCTTGGAAGAATCGAGGAGTTGTTGAGCGCTCCTAAGGATTTCAAGCAAGAGTTCCTTGATGCGTTCATGCTGGCCGAGTCATACTTTGAGGAGGACTTCAAGGAGAACAACACCCGGATTACCATGACTCAGAAAGATGAGAAGACCGTCAACACCATAGCGTACATGTTCGCAGATTTCGGGATAAGGCCTAAGATCTATGACGAGGGCAGAGTCTACAGGTTGAGAATTTCCGACAAGGACCTGCATACATACATAGAAAAATTCACATGGCCACAGGAGAAACCTATTCTGAACGAGGAGGCTTCAGCATATCGGAAACTGCCTGTAGACGCTGAGATGATAGATGAACTTGTCACAAAACTGGGTTTTAAGCAGTGTGGTGAGATGAAGCAGAAGGAATGGTACTCCACGTATACAATGGCCAAGAAGCGAGGCAAAGTATCAGAGTACGGACTCAGGAAGTTCATAGAATCGATGAAAGTAGAGCTTGAAAGGAGGAAAAGTCAGGAACCTGTTTCAATCAAGGAGAAGGCTCATAGCGTAGGAATCCCAATGACGGAGATAGTCGAAGAGACGGCGTTGACCAAACACAGAGTCTGGCAGGCCTACAAAGGAGAAAAATCAGCCTCAGAGGCAGAAGAATTCATCGAAAGAGAAACCGAGGTCAGACTGGAGAAGGCAGGAGAGATAATCAACTACTTAGAGAAACTTGTAGAAAACGATGTCTTCTACGACCCCATCAAGGATATAGAAGTGGAAAAAGACTACGATGGTAACGTGATAGGCCTCAGCGTGCCCGAAACACATAACTACGTTGCTGGAACAGGAGGATGCGGTATCAACCATAACACCTACCCGCTTCCTGAGGCGCAGATAGACCGTTTCCTGTTCAAGATCTATCTTGATTATCCTAAGAAGAAGAATGAGCAGAAGATAATCGATATGAACGCGAATATCATGGATGAGGAGGATTTCGACGTCGGAGCGGTCGTTACAGAGCAGGATGTTAAGGACATCCAGGAGTTCTCCCAGCATATCACGGTGAGCGAAGAAATCAAGGCATACATCGTGGATCTGGTGGATGCGTCCAGGAATCCTGAAGATTACGGCCTGGAGTACTCACAGTACATCGACTGGGGTTGTACGCCGAGAGCTTCCATCAACCTGGCGCTGGCGGGCAGGGCGAACGCACTGTACAACGGCCGGCACTACGTCACGCCGGAGGATATCAGGAGTGTTATCAAGGATGTTTTCATCCACAGGATCATCCTGAACTACGAGGGAGAGGCGAAAGGTTTAGAGGTCGAGGATGTAATCCAGAATATTGTCGACAGGGTTCCCGTGAGGTAGGTCCCTATGACGGATTGCGAGGAGATAATGGGGTCGAAGAACCTGAGGAACTCTATAGATACCGAGGTGAAGCGCGTCTCCAGTCTTTTCCGTTTCCTCTTGAAGTACAAGCGGCAGTTCCAGCCCTCTGGAATCGAGTTCTCCGGGTTGAGGCAGTACCTTCCGAGCGACGACGCCTCAAGGATCGACTGGAAGATCTCGGCCGGAAAACCTGATCTGTTCGTCAAGCAGTACTCCGAGGAGATCAACATGGATGTGTTCATCATCATCGATGCCTCGGACACGATGCTGTTCGGAACGACCGACAAGGTGAAGTACGAGTATGCTTCTGAGGTTGCTGCGGCACTGACGCACGCCTCCCTCGAGGCCAACATCGATGTAGGAATATCTATATGCGGAGACAACGGAAGGATAATGGTGCCTCAGGGAGGCCAGGTGCAGTACGAGAGGATACTCAACGAGCTGACGGACTGTGAAAACGTCGGAGGAACCTTCAACCTTGAGGATGCTCTGGACGATGCTATAGGCCAGATAAAAGATAATACCGCGATATTCATAGTCAGCGATTTCCTGGAGGTCAGGGGAGACTGGAAGCCCAAGATGACGCTGGGCAGCAAGAAGTTCAGGCATATAATGACCGTGATGACCAGGGACCTGAGGGACTACAAGCTGCCGGAAAACGGGTACATGCGTTTCGAATCAGCCTCAGGTTCAGGAGACACGATGACATTGAATACATCGAAGGCGAAGGAGGATTTCGAGGAGAAGGCTGCGAAGCAGGAACAGGAACTTCAGGACAAGATCGAGGAGGGCGGCGCAACCTTCCTGAAGCTGGACACCCGCGACAACTTCTCAGCCAAATTCGCAGAGTACTTTGACAGCGGGGAGGGGGACTGGTAAATATGGCAACGCTCGTGTTAAGCGGAAAATACACAGAATTCCTCCTGCTGGCTAACGGAATGATCGTCCTGCTGTACTTCTACGCCAAGAAAAAGAAGAAGCAGCGGGCGATGGAGTTCGGCAACTACGAGACACTGAAGAAGGTGGCAGCCGGCGACTTCATCAAGGCCTCCAACATACTCTTAATAACCCGTTTACTGGCCGTAACCTCACTGATAATCGGCCTTTCAAGCCCTGTCATAGTCGGAGAGGAGCAGCGGTCGCGGTCGGACTACGTCGTGGTACTGGACTCCTCGGCATCCATGACAGCGACGGATATAGAACCTTCCAGACTCCAGGCCGCCAAGGACGTAGCGGCCAACTTTGTCTCAGGTCTCGGCAACCAGAGCATGATCGGAGTTGTCTCTTTCTCGGGAGAAGTTCAAAAGGAGATGCCGATGACCAGCAGCACGTCCAAGGCTCGACAGGCAGTGAAATCAATCGAGATGGGAGCGACAGGAGGAACAGCTATCGGTAATGCTATCAGCACCTCGACATCCATGCTGCTGGACAGCAACAGGCCCCGAATAGTACTCGTGACGGACGGAAAGAACAACGTCGGGACCTCGATTAACGAGTCTGTCGACTTCGCCGAGAGGCAGAACGTCACGATCTATCCTATCGGTATCGGAAAGGAAAGCCAGGCCTCGACCGAGTACAGGATCATCGATGGGCAGAACGTATCCGCCACGAACTACGCCAACATCAACCAGGACAAACTCCGGTACATAGCCAACCAGACCGGAGGATCGGCCCGGTTCGTCACGAACAGGACTGCGCTCGAAAACGCTTTCGTCGACCTCGTCTCCTCAAAGGTCAGGAACGATATATCGATGATATTCATCTGGCTCGCCGCCTTACTCCTCATACTGGAGTGGGTTGTGAAGACAACCGACCTCGAGGTCATCCCCTAAACCTATTATTAAGGCCGAGACAAACATCACTTAACCCGGTACCATGGCACAGAGACTCGAAGACCTGACAGTAGGAGAAATCACCTCCTTGACCAGCGGAGATGCAGAACAGTTCATCCGCAGAGTCGAAAACGAGGACTACAGCATCAACGACCTCGAAGCACTTCTCGAAGCCGAGAACTCGGGACAGCACCGGGAAGAAGTAAAGTCGAAGATAGAGAAAGAGATAGGACGGAAAAAAGTCTCAAGATACCTCGACGTCGGCAAATCAGACGTTAGGGACCTGGAGGAAGTACTGGAAGAGATCGAAAACATCAAGGACCTTGAACAGGGCGAGAAAACCGCCCAGGTCGACCAGGAGACCGTGATACACCTGCTCGGAGGAACAGTCGACGAACTCAAGGACTTCATAAGAGAAAACAGTATAGCACCAGAGGACATCGAAACCATACTCCAGGCCGAGAAAGAGGTCAACGACCGGAAGACCGCCGTACAGTTCCTGGAGAGAAAACTGGAAGACGCCAGAATGGAGGAAGACGTGGAGAAGGCAGTAGAGGACGCAGAAGAGCTCGAGGAAGATCTCGAAGAAATCGGAGAAGACGCCGAAGACTTCAAGATAGAGGATGAAGAAGAAACTGAATCCGGGGAAAACCCTGAAGTTGAAGGCTCCGAAGACGAGGGAGCTGAAGAAAAGGAAGAAAACGGAGAAGCCGACGAGGATGAAGAGTCAGAAGACGAAGAAGGAGATGAAGAGCCGGAAGACGAGGAGGAAAACGATACTGAAGAAGACCAAGAAGAGAGCGAAGATGAGGGAGATTCTGAAGAGAGTGAAGATGGGGATGAAACGGAAGATGAGGAAAAAGATGAATTTGAGGAGAAGAAGGAGATCAACGACCGACTGGATCTCGGTTTCAGCGAAGAGGAACTGGAGGAGTTCAATCTTGAGGAGCTGAAGGATATCGAGGAGGAGAAGGAGCGGCGCGAGGACCTTATCTCGAAGCTGAAGCAGGAGGGGATGGATGAGGATATGCTGCGTGACTCCAGCACCTCCGACCTTGAGAAGATCTGGCGGAACGTCTCTTCGGAGGATGAAGACGAAGGATCTGACGTGGAGGAAAGTGGTGAGAAGAAGTCCGAGGAGGAGATCAAGGAGGAGGCCGAGGAAGACCTCGAGATGCTGATGGGTGCCGTGAAGGGGCAGGAAGAGGAGGAAGAGGATGATGACAGCTTTTCGCCCCGTGAGCGCTTCGAGGAGTTCCAGGAGAGCCTGAAGGAGAAGCTGAACCGCGGCAGCGATGAAGACGATGAGGAGGACAAGGAGATGAAGGAGGAGAAGTTCATGGATGTGCTCGAGTCCTACAGGGAGCTGGACGACAAGGAGGCTAGTATCAAGATCGCACATGTTATGAAGGGCTATCTGGAGTCCGAGCTAGGCATCGAGAGAGAACTGACGTACGGCAAGCTGGCCGACAACCTTCCTGAGTCCGAAGAGTTCGACGAGCTACGTGACTTCTTCAACCAGATGGACAAGGACGAGTACACCGGCAACATCTACATCGAGGACCTTGACAGCCTGATAAACAAGTGTGAGTGGGTACTGGAAGCCAACTTCTGAATTATTCTTGTTAGAACGGTAGTACGCCGTCCGGAAGAAGGCCGTAGTACTTCGTGGCGAGATAGATGGCTATGCCCACCTCTCCGACCACAAGGACGACGAACGGAGCCTTGACTGTGACAGAGTCGAGGCCGTACCTCCTGGAGAGGAGTGCGTATGCCAGTAACATGATAGTCCAGAGAGATCCGATCAAGG
The DNA here is from genome assembly GCA_042216335.1 of Candidatus Nanohalobium sp. GTDB lineage: Archaea > Nanohalarchaeota > Nanosalinia > Nanosalinales > Nanosalinaceae > Nanohalobium. The sequence goes on along the minus strand of JBDGTY010000031.1, from coordinate 2,159 downwards.
GGAACCTGAACCTTTCAGGTATTATGCCTTCCGGTTCGTTGACGTCGATCTTTATGTCGGAGAAGGCGTAGGCTCCCTGGCTAGAGGAGACTATAAGTGTGGCCTCGCAGTTCCTCTTTACAGTAGAAGAGTTCAGGCTGATCGTGACAGAGCTTGTCTCATTTGCGCCGAGCCTCTGGATCTCCGGGCTTTCGGTTATCCCACACTCTTCTGCGTTCTGAAGCCTTGCAGTAATGTTCTCCAGGTCTGTAGTGCCGGAGTTGGATAGAAGTATAGGTATCTTCTGAGAGGAGTTCTGCGTGACCGATACCTGAAGCGGCGACTCGGTGATCGTAAGCTGAGTCTTCTCATCCTTCGGGCCGGTGACACGGACGTCAAAGTAGTCAAGGTCTATCATCTCACCTTCCTGATTCCTGACGACTGTTGGTATCTGGTACAGACCTTTCTCCACCTCGGGTCCGGGACGGATGAAAACGTTCCTCGTCTTCGTGGTATTTATCGAGAGGTTGGCGACGGATGCGTTGCGCACATCCCAGTTATCGTTCGGCACCTGCGGAATTATATCAAGCTGGCCGGTCGCAGTATCCCCGATGTTCTCGATCTCCATCTTCACACGCTTGTAGGACTCCTTCGGTGCCTTGTACGTATTGTTCAACGCCCTGAGATCTACCCTTACGACAGGGTCCGGCTGGGGCTGTGGCTGGGGCTGAGGTACCGGGGTCTGACCCGGCAGCGGGTTGTTGCCCTGTATGGTCTGGTCACTGGTCTCACCTGTCTGATTGACATCCTCCGGCCTGGTCTGATTCGATTTCCCGCCGGGCTTGGTTGCGTTCCTCGTGATGTTCTGGTTGGATTCCTCGCCTGACTGGTTGGCGTCCTGGGGCTTGGTGTTGTTTGTCTGCGGCTTGCCGATCTGGCTGCCGCCACCCTCACCTGCACGGGCCTTGAAGATTCTGAACGTTCTGTTCACCCAGAAGCTGTCCGAAACGTTTCCGCAGCTGTAACTGACGTTGAGCCGGGCCGTGTAGTTTCCTGTTCCATAGCTGATGAAAGATGTAAACCTCTGGACGTATCTGATGAAAGTATCGTTTTCGCTCGTTGCGTTGCCCGTGTTCTGGCTTGAGAGGTTCGCCCTATCGACCTCATAGTCATAATTAGTGTAGTTATGTTGCTCAAGATTTACTGGATCGCCCGGCGGCTCTCCCGGCTCCCAGTGATCAGATTCGTTCGTGACAGTCAGGTTCATCACAAGTTCAGCCTTCTGATTGCCGTAGTTCCCGAGCACGCCGGTTATCGTCCCAGTACTGTTCAGCGGGAAGAACATGTAGTCTCTGACACCTGTTCCCGGGGCCTCGAAGTTCTTCGCTCCCACAAGACACGTCCTGCCTATGCCTACCCCTATGTCGACCTCGCCCGATGAATCAGCCGTGACGGAGCCATTCTGACCGGATACAGCTCCCAGCATCAGGAGGGCTGAGACCACTGTCAGGATGACTATTTCTGGCTTCACATCATCACCTCCTTCATTATGTAGAGAACCACTAGAACTATCCCTGCGACGAGGAACCATGAGACACCTTCCTCTCCGTTGACGGACTCTTTGCTCTGTTTGTCCTGTGCGGAGTCCTGAAGCACGATACTGGTGCCGTTCGAGGCTATGGGATTGTTTCCAGTTTTTTCCCTCTGGCCCTCTGAAGGATCTGAGTTGAGGAGGCTGCCCTTGTATCTCCTTGATTCCTGCCTGTTCTCTCTTATCTGGTCGGAGGTCGTGAAGAGATGGTAGTCGAACTCCCTCTCCAGTATCACTTCCTGGCCGACCGAAACGTTTTCCGAAGTGATGGGCGTGGCCTGTACGACCGCTGAGAAGCTGTAGTTTCTCTTGAGTGAGTCCCTGTCTACCCTAGCGGTGAACTCGGCGGATTTTATGGGGTAGTATGTTCCGTCGAGAAGTATCTTTCTATCAGATGAGGCGTTTTCAAGCACGAAATTCTGGTCCTCAATCCTCAGGTTTTCGGGCGTCTCAAAGTTGAGTTCTATCCTGTAGGTTTTGTCCGTGGTCTTGGCGAAGTAGAGCGAGAAGTTCTGTGTCAGCGAGTTCGTCTGCCTGTAAGATGTCTCCTGGAAAGCCGTGAATCCCTGTGCCACAGCAGACGGCAGGA
>JBDGTY010000030.1:0-3582 GCA_042216335.1 Candidatus Nanohalobium sp. | reverse complement strand
AAACGAACACAATCAAAACCGTTATTTTCCAGCTTCCTCTCAACAAGGAAATCAACATTCTCATCTAGAACCAACTTCTCATAAAATTCTCCACTAACCATGGCAAAACCTCATAGCAGCAACTACAAAAACTTACTGAATCTACACCATAGTCCTTCTTCGATTCCTACATCAGAAATATGGCTATTAATCCTTATTATTGGAGACAAGAGGGTTTTTCGTGTCGACTAGTTATTGTAAAAAAGAAAAAGAAGAAAACTGAGGGTTTTTTATCCGAAGATGCTTTTCAGGATGCCGTTCACGAATCCTGGCCTGTTGGAGTTGCCTGAAGGTCCTCTTCTTTCTACTTCGACGTCTGTGCCGTTGCTCTCTACCTCGGCCTCTGTCCTTGTTTCTCCGTCTTCTGTCTTCTGTTCGACATCGACTTCAGTGTTGTTCCCTTCAGCTTTGACCTCGCTCCTGGATCCGGGATTTTCAGGTTGGCCTCTTCTGTCTCTTGCTTCTTCTGCTCTATCGCTCGCCTGTTCAGGAAGTTCAGTTTTCTCTCCGTTTTCTTTCCTGAGGTCTCTGACCTGTTCCTGAAGTCTCTGGATTTTTTTCCTGAGTTCTTTGATCCTTTCACGGGCTTCTTCAAGGTTCTGAACAGGTTTCTTTTCGGGCATCTCTGTCTCGTTGCCTTCTTTTTCTTCCTGTTCGATCTTCTCTCTATGCCTGAAAACCTCTCCTGAAGAACCGTCAACACGGACCTCGGCTTTCGATTCACCGGAGACGAACTCGAACTCGTAGTAGCCGTCTTCCTCCTTAACCTTGGTCTCTTCTAGAGTCCAGTTCAGGTCGGAAAGGACGCCTCGAGCGGTATCTTCTGCCTTGTTCTCGCTTACAGTCATCTCCGTACTGTTGTCGGTGCCGTCGATCCCGGAGTCTTCGTCCTCCGACTCCTTCGTCTTCTGTTCGGACTCTCCGGTATCTGAATCATCAGTATCTCTGTCATCCATGTCGGAATCGTCCTCAGGTTGATCAACGTCATCTTCGGATTCGTTCTGGGCTACGGCCGGTGCAGCCGCCACAAACATGAGAACGACAGCAAGCACCAGTGCCTTTGCTCCAAGATTTTTCATAGTACATAGGAATAAACTCGCGCTGATTTAAACCTCTACCGGTAAGACGGACTGATTAAAAAACTCACCACTCAAATCTTCCATACACTGATGGTGGAGGTAGGTTAGTTGGTCTATACTCCGACCTTGTGGCGGTCGGGACGCGGGTTCAAATCCCGCCCTCCGCCCTTCATTCTCCCAGTAGCCACTCAACTGTCTCAAAATCCGGTATAGATCTCTGGGCGCCTTCCTTCATGACTGAGAGTGAGGCGGCGTGTCCTGCGGTTTCCACTGCTTCTTCCAGTGTTTTCCCTCTTGAAAGTTCGACGGCCATGTAGCCGTTGAAGGTGTCGCCGGCTCCGGTAGTATCCGCAGGGTAGACTTTTGGGGATTCTATCTTGTTTTCCTCGTTTATCCATGCGCCTTCCGATGTGGTCTTGATGACATCGCCTGCGAACTTTTCCAGGCCTTCGATCTGCCGGTATTCATGTTCATTAGGTGTTAAGTAGCTGATACAGTCGTAATCGAGGAACTTTGAACTTCCTTCTGCTGGAGCAGGATCAAAGATGACTTCGGGAGAGCCTTTCATCTCTTCTAGTCTTGAAAAGAGTGTTTCCAGTGTCTCGCCGCTTTCGCCGTTTGATATGAGCAGATACTTGGCCGAACTCAGTGTTTCCTCCTCTATGCTGGATATGTATTCGGGATCTACCAGGTCCCGTGACTTGACACAGCTGATCCTGTTTTCGCCTTTCTCAACAAAGATGTAGGTCTCACATATCTCATCTGGGAGAATCTCTACATCGTACTCCAGATTCTCTGTTAATTCGGTTTCTCCCGTGGTCCTGCCCAGCAGTCTTGCATTTCCGCCTGCTCTGGAGGCTGCCGCCGCGTAATTGGCGCTTCTTCCACCCGGCCTGGCGTTTTCGATGTATCTCTCGCCGATGTCGACTTCACCGACCTTGACTGACTCGCCCGGCCCTGGAAACCAGTCCCGGGCTTTCCAGTCCTCTACCTTTTGATCGGGAACATCCGTCAGATCAACTGTGTAATCGGTTATTACGTCGCCGACCGTTATTACATCCAGAGGTTTTGAACTTCTTGTTTCTCCGCCTGCGCCGTAACGAAGACCTGATACCATCGCATTTACGTATAATAACGGTCGGCAGTGTCAAGCTGTGTAGTGCAATGGCTTCACCACGGCCTGTTATCAAACTTTGATACAAAATAGGGAAACGTGGAAACTGAAGAAGTCCTCGAAGAACTGGATCTCACTGACTCCGAGAAAGAGATATACCTCAGTTTGCTGAAATCAGGCGAAGGAACGGCCACTGAATTGGCAAAGCGTTCAGGCGTACAGAGAAGACTGGCATACGATGTAACCGATTCTCTCGCTGACAAGGGATTGATCAGCTACGTAGATAAGGAGAACAGGAGAGTCTACAAACCATTGAGCCCGGAAAACCTTCGACAACTGGTCGAGGACAGGAAAAGGGAGATAGAGGAGAAGCAGAGGAAGCTTGAGGAGGCGATGCCTCAACTGGAGAAATACTACGACTCCAGCACTGATGAGAGAGACGTCAAGGTGATGGAGGGCAAGGAAGGAGTGAAGCAGCTTTTCAACGATGAGGTACGTGTCGGGGAGACCATCTATCTTCTGGGCTCGGCGGTGGAGTCGGAGGAGATGCTGGAGTACTTTCTGCCGACCTGGACGGAGAAGAGGCAGGAGAAAGGCGTGAAAATCAAAGGAGTGTTTGAGAATCAGATGAGAGGCCAGGTTGGAGAGCACGAACCGATAGAGTGTCGCTTCCTGCCAGAGGGATATGATTCCAAGGTATCGATCACTATCTACGGGGAGAAGGTAGGGATTGTCTTCTGGATTCCGAATCCTCTGGTCATACTGATAGAGGATGGAAAGGCTGCTGAATCATTCAAGAATTACTTCGACCTGGTCTGGGAGAATTCCAAGGATTGAGAAAGGCAGTTTAATCCTATTTTTTCAGGCTTGTTGATTCTGCTCCCCAGAGGCCTAGAAAGTGGTCTATACTTTCCTTAAGGTCATCCTCTTCGCTTTCTTCAACCACGAAGCTACCGTATTTGAGGCGTCTCTCGCTACTTAGCACTTCTTCCCTGAAGCTGTCGTAGTCTGCCCATTTCTTCTTTCCCTCAACATCAACTATTGAGAAGCTTCTGTATTCTTCGCTTCCTCCAAGGACGTAGATATCGGCATCCTCCTCATCTTCGATAAATCTGACGCTGTTCTCATCTGCCAGGAAGTAGGCTGTATCCGGTTCTTCAGACATGTACATGTGTAGAACAGAGAACGTTTTATCTCTGCACGATGACATTCCTTTACCCTTTATAAGATTTAAGCCGGACTGTTTGCTTACCCGACGCGGAAACGCATTCCGGGGTATAGCTCTTTTCGAGCCTTTGATGAGCGCAGCTATATTTTTGTTTTTGCGTGATGTAGGAGACGGACCCGAAA
>JBDGTY010000003.1:0-1615 GCA_042216335.1 Candidatus Nanohalobium sp. | reverse complement strand
CTTCGGTTTCCGTTGTGCTGTTTCCTGAGACCGGGGTTGAACTGTGTGCTATTGGGAGAGTGTGATATGATGAAAAGTGAGCAAGAACTTGGACTTGAGCGTGAACGTGCGGAAAATCTGAAGGCCTTGAAAAGAGGAGGTGAAATTTTGTGACGAGTGAGGAGGATGTGGATCTGTCGACTCCGGATTTCAGAGGACTCGAAGCTTTTAGGCCTCGTCAGTTCTCTGCTTAATTCTTACTCTTCTGAACTTGGTGAGGGGAAAGGCCTGCCGATCGGCACTTTGTACTCCCAGCTTTTCGCCAATATCTATCTCAACGGTTTCGATCATTTCGTCAAGCAGAAGCTTCGGGCCGATTACTACGTTCGTTACATGGATGACTTCGTCATTTTCTCAGGTTCAAAGAAAAGGCTTCACGGCCTTGAGGAATCGATGAGAGGTTTTCTGAATGATAATCTTGAACTGAAGTTGCCAGAGACAAAGACCTGTATCGAGCCTGTTAAGAAAGGCCTTACCTTCCTGGGCTACCGTTTATTTCCGTCTCATAGAGAGGTCAGGTCTCGTAACAAGAAAAAGTTCAGGAGAAAGCTTTCCAATTTCAAGCAAAGGCCTGTAGATTTCAGAGATGTTCTCGAATCTATAGAGTCGTGGAAAGGCCATTCCAGTCATGCTGACGCCGGTAATTTAGGTAGAGAGCTGCTTGGTTTCATTGATTAGTGAAATGGTGTTCGGAATAAGTACTGGTTTATAGACTTGTGTGGACAATGATAGATGGAGGGGTCTGTGAGTTGAGTTTTGTTGATTTCGAAGATATAAGACAAAAAGTGATTGTAGGTGGACAGATAGGATCTGGTGCTGAAGAACTTCTTAACAAAAGAGATGTGTTGTACTTCGACCTTAAAGATCTAATAGAAGTAGAAGACTGGTAAATATCACTGTGGGCGCAGTGGTTTTGGATTAATTAATTTCTGGACGGGCGACCACGAGGTATAGAGCTGTAAAAACTGTGGAAGAGACAGCAGAAGTTCTTGAAGAATTTGAGCCTCAACTGGAGTTCCGATATAGGATAAAGTATCCCAGCTTCCAGTATTGTTGTCGTGTTTCAGGGTTAGATTACTCTTCAATCGCATTCTGCCTTTGCGCCGTTCTGGAGATGCTCTTCTAGGAGTTCTTCCTGATTTTTAATTTTGCCGTCGAGTACCGTGTTGACGAAGGCCCTTGAGACGTCCCTTTTGACCAACCCCATCGCAATATCGGTGTACTCCGCGTCCTCGACTACCTTCAGCTTCAGATCGCCCTGAAACGAACCATCGTAGGCTTTATGTCTCGCCTCGACCATGTAATCTGTATCTTCAAGCACTTCGCTGTAATCATCCGGTTCATAAGATGTGAAGCCTGCCAGGAACTCGGCCAGACCATCCTTATTCTCCTGAAAGATCTCTAACCTGTCATCGATTTCGAAATTGTATCGCATATTCTTTTCTCATCAAAAGCTCCTATCCAAGGATTTAAAAATCTTTGCTCCTGGTGCACCGAGCGTCCAGAATCCTTTATTCCTCATTTAACTCTCTGAGAATCTTCAATATGTCGTCTAACGGTGCATCTGTTCTGAGGC
>JBDGTY010000029.1:0-12749 GCA_042216335.1 Candidatus Nanohalobium sp. | reverse complement strand
TGAAGAAATTCTTCAGGACTAGAACAGACCTGCCTTTATTAACCATCATGCATAACTTATGCATATTCAAAAGTGAATTTTCTATGCCAGAAGCACCTGTAACACGGGACGAGATCGAGAACGCACCGATAAAAGCCAAGATAAAAGCAGGAGAAGAAGTCGTCAAAAGAGCTCTGGAAGAATACGACACCGACAACGTAGTAATCGGATTCACCGGAGGAAAGGACTCCACACTGACAGCATGGCTCGTCAAAAGAGTCTGCGAAGAACACGGCTTCGACAAGCCGGACTTCATGTTCGTGGACCACGGACAGCACTTCGACGAACTAGAAGACTACGTCGAGAGACTGGCCGACGACTGGGGATTCGACGTGATGGTGGCGAAGAACGAAGACCTGATCGAGAAGGCAGACAACCCGGGTGACAAGGTACCTGTCGCAGAACTCAACGAACGCAACCAGAAGGCTGCGGAAGAAGTAGGTGACTACGAAGAAGTACCATGGCTGATGGACACAGAGGCCGGAAACCACCTGCTGAAAACCGTTCCTATGAACGAGCTGCTGGAGAACCACGGAATCAAGGCAGTCATCAACGGAGTAAGGTGGGACGAGCACGAGTCCAGAGGTGACGAGGACTTCTACTCTCCAAGAAGCGATCCAGACCACATCAGAGTCCACCCGATCCTGCAGCTCAACGAGCGAGACGTATGGGATGTATCATGGTTCCACATGGTGCCCGACATCACAGGAATAGACATCAAGGAGTACCCTGAAGATGAAGACGATCTTCCTGAAGGCCTTACAAAGGAGGATGTACCGATCTCTCCGAAGTACTGGGCAGGATTCAGAAGCCTCGGGTCAGAAGTATCCACAGACAAGTCCGCGGAAGAACCAGCCTGGCTACAGGACGTGGAAAACACCAAAGAAAGAGCAGGAAGAGCTCAGAACAAGGACGACAAGGAGATTATGGATAAGCTTCGAAAATTAGGCTATATGTGAGGTTTTAGGCTCTTTGAAGCTTTCTTAGTTCTTATCACATTCTTTTCTTATCTCTTGAATATTTTCCTCGTATTTCCACTGCTTCCTCTTCAACTCTTTCCCTGATGTTGGGGTGTACGGAGTTGTAAATTAGCACATCTACCTCCCTGCCGAGAGAGTTTTCCAGTTCCTTCCTCATTTAATTCACTAAGGGTTGTTCAATTTCTGGTTTGCTATCCTGTTGAGCAGCTTGTCAATCGACTCGACGTCTTTCTCTTCTTTCAGCTTCTCCAGCTTCCGGTATGTTTCCTCGCCTATATCTATGTCCTTCATTGTGTCAACCTTTGCTCGAAAAGTTTTTCCTTCTTCAACCTACAAAAATTCTTTTCACTTTACATTCTGAGTACTACTTATGTCTATCCGCGCGATCTTCCTCGGAACAAACCCTGCAGGGGAAAAAGTATACGACTGGCTGAACCAGCAAGAAGATGTAGAAGTCCTCGCGCTTCTAACCGAGAAGAGCCAGCTCTCGCTCATCAGGGATCTGGAACCGGAGATCGTCATAGCCTCCGGCTTCGAGCACAAGGTTCCGGAAGAGATAATCGATGTTCCGGAGAAGGGTGTAGTCAACCTGCATCCGTCTTTCCTGCCGTATAATCGTGGTGCTCACCCGTACATCTGGCCGATCGTCGAGGATACGCCGGCAGGTGTCTCCATCCACTACATGTCGGAGGAGATCGATGAAGGCCCGATTATCGACAGGAGGGAGGTCGAGGTCAGGCCGGACGACACTGCTGAAACACTTTATGATCGACTCCAGGAGGAGCAGTTCCACCAGTTCAAAGATAACTGGGGGAAAATCAAGGAGGGTGTTGAGGGCCGTGAGCAGAACCTTGAGAGAGGGACTGTCCATTACCGCGATGATTTAGACGAGCTATGTGAGTTGGACTTGGAAGAGAAGGGAACTTTCGGAGAGTTCCTGGACAGGCTCCGTGCCCTGCAGTTTTCCGACCATGAAACCGCCTACTTCGAGAGGAACGGTGAGAAATACTTTTTGGATGTGGAAGTGGGTAAGAGTTCTTCGTAAGATTTTTGTTATTCTCTGAGGTCTGATTTTTCTTTCCCTATCTCGTCGTATATGGAGTCGGAGCTTATTATGGTTCTTTCCTGCGCTAGGGCTGCGTGGAAGGCGTCGAATGGGTTTGCATCTTTCTCCTCCATAAATATCGCGGCCTTTAGCACTGTCTCTTCATCGACGTGTATTAACTCTGCGATATCGAGGATGTCCTTTACTATCTCTACTGTGTCCTCTATTCCTGATCTCTTCAGAACCATTATCGATTCAAGTATGCTGAGGTATGAAGTCTCTATCCTGTCCTCTTCCGCCAGAATATCTTCAGCGTTCTCCTTCAACCAGTCTTCTTCCTTTATAAGTGCCAGTATGAAGTCTGTGTCGGCGTACTTTCCGATCTTCATTCACCTGCGAGTTCTTCCAGTTCTTCCCGCGCTTCCTGCTTTAACTGTTCAACGGATTTATCGCTTTCCCTCAACTTCTTTGTTCGCTGCCTCAAATCCTCCAGCGGGTTCTCAGCTACCGGGATAAGCCTTACCTCTCCTTCGAACTCCACGATTCTGAACTCCTTCCCGTGTCTCTCCCTGATCTCTTTCGGAAGATAGAGTCGGCCATGTGAATCCACAGCAGTCTTTGACATATTGCCTCACTTCAATACTATTTGACTAATTTTAAGTTCTTTATGGCAAAAAACTGGATTTTTCCCAATGACAGTTGTTCGGCCAGTATTCCGGAAGAATAATTAAGCCTGATAACCCAGCTTTAATCAGGCATGGCGAAGAAAAGGATTTCTCTCACGCTGAACGAAGAACTCGTGGAAAAGGTGGATGAAGAGGCGGAGGAGAAGGGAGTCAACCGCTCGCGGATGGTCGAAGATATAATCGAATCGTATCTCAGTGAGAGAAAGATAAGTACTGCTGTCGTTTTCTGTGGTGATCCCGAGGCCAAGGCGCTGAACACGTGGAGTGGTAAACCGGTGCTCGGCCATGTCCTTGACGACCTTTCCGAGTATGTCTCCCGTGCCATACTTCTAACCGGCCCTAACCGTGAGGAGATCGAGTCGCATTTCGGCTCACGGCACGGTGAGATGGCTCTGGAGTACGTTTCCGATGAGCCGGAGGGAACGGCCCGCGCACTGGAGAAGATCGAGAACAGGATAGAAAGCAGCTTTCTGGTGGTGAACGGCCACGTCATCAGCGGCGTCGACATCGATGAAATGCTGGAGGTCCACAGAGAGGAGGACAGGATTGCCACGATGGCTTTGACGACTGTTGAAAACCCTTCGGAGTACGGGGTTGCACGGCTGAAGGGCAGGAAGATACTCGGGTTCGAGGAGAAGCCCGAGCCAGGTGAAGAACCTTCCAGACTCATCAACGCAGGCACTTACATCTTCGAGCCGGAGATATTCGAAAGATTGAATCGGCACAGTATCGAGGAGGAGTTCGAGAAACTGGCGGAAGAGGGAAAGCTGACGGGCTACATCTACGGCGGTAAGTGGAAGGATTTTAAACAGGGGTGAACCTGCCGATGACCTCTGTCACGTCCTCTTCAAGCACTGCCAGCAGGTTGTAGGTCGTCGATACCGCGAAACCGGATAGGAAGAAGTCGGCTGTCGCAGGAACGGACGCAGTCGTGATCGCGTGCGCCACCAGCATAGGTACGAGCGCGGCCAGGTAATGAACCATTCCCAGGACCAGATAACTTGGGTTGTCGTACTCTACCTCTCTGCTGGCTTCGCCGAACGCAGCGGCCGCCAGTACGCCGAAACCTACGACGGCGCCCAGGCCGTACAGCAAGGCCTCGCCTATGACGGGAAGCCCGTTAGCCTTGATCAGCAGTGCGCCCGAACCCCAGAAAGCGATGGTGAATCCGTAGGCACGGGACTCGCCGGCGAGAAGGGCCTGAAGATAGTTTTTGTTCAGCATAGGAGAGTTTTCGAGACTTTCTGCTATAAAGACTGTGGATATTTTCCTCTTTGAACTTGGTTGGCTTTGTGGTGGAAGGCGATTATCGCTTCAGAGTGGCGAAGTAGTGACCTCTATCTGCAATTTTTAAATCGCTTGAGGAGCATTGATTCGGTAAGGGCAAATCACGGTGAACTATATTTGTATCTGAGTCTGCCATGACACTTGAAGAAGATGTCTCAAACTTTGACAGGGAGAACTCCGAATTTTTAGAGGAAGGGGATATCCCTGAAGAGGCTAAAGGGAACTGGATAGCTATTAGTAGAGGAGAAATCATAGCGATAGAGAGTAGCGAGATGCAGGCGTATCAAAAGGCGGAGAGTAGGTCTGATTCCGAGAATTTTCTTCTGACTAAGGTGCCTGATGACAGCAAAGCCCGGTTGATATAGTGAGCTGTTGATGAGCAAGGTAGTTTTCGATAGATTGATCGATGGCGAACGCCAGAACAAAGATGGTTATTACCTGAAGGATGCGCGTTTCTTCACCGGCAGCGGTGATTCACACCGTTCCCTGCTGCTGGATACGGGTGCTTCGTGGACGACTGTTTCAAAGGTTGTTGCCAAAGAACTGGGGATAGACTTTAGATCAGAGGAGAACCCAGAGTTGAGAAACCAGTGGCACAGTCACGGGTCGAGGGCTCCCTACAGTTTTCTACACAACACCTGGAAGAAACACTCTAAGAAATCTATCCGGGTAACCTCAACTCTGGCAAACGGAGAAGATATACAGTCCTATCTTCATCCTGTGGGCCTACAGATGGAGAACGGATTCGAGTTCACGAGTATCGTGAATATTATACCTAGAGAAGTTGACACGCCTTTGTTCGGAGTTCAACCTATAATGCGGTACGCTGAAAGCTTTGAATTGAAGGCTGGAGGCGAGAGGATAGTGGCGCAGTTCGAGGAATCCAACATGTTCGACACTGTTCTGAGTAAATACAAATAGGGCCTTTTCCTGAAATATTCAGAGATTATGCAGAAACTAAGAACCTTTAAAAGTGAAAAGTAATACATCGTAATACCATGGCCAAATCGAGTGAGGCAGACAACATCTCCGATGTGGAAGTGCCGGAACTAAAGATAGGGCTGGAGGAAATGCCATCTCATCAGCGATACGGTAATGATGTTGCTCACCTCGTGGATTTCGATGGAACAGTCTACGATGGTGACGTGGGCCAACTGGCAGCGCAACACGATGAAAGCCATATAATTGGAGTAGAGAATCTGGATGACTTCTCCACCAAAGTCGATGAACGGAGAAACGGACGGGAGGATATATCCCGAGGCTCTGAAAAAGCGAACATAATAGTCGAAGAATCAGATGCAGACCTAGATGAAATAGAACGTGTCCTAACTGAATCGCAGAACACAGAACATATCAGAGGCGGCTTCAGCGACCTTCTCGAGCACGAAGACATCTATATGCGTGACAGTGAAATTGAGATAGTCACAGCTGGAGTCAACGCAGCCGCAACAGACCTCCTAGAAGACTACGATATAGGTGTCACGGGCGCAGACATAAAGCAGAATGGGGAAGGTTATGAGGCAGATTACTGTGGAAGATCCGAGAAACCTGGCCGCATCTCCGACTCAATGTCGAATCTCGACCAATTCGCGCCTATAGCTGTCGGCGACTCAGCGACGGACGCAGACTTCATGGACGACTCGGTCCGCGCAGGAGGCCAGGCTATAGCCATAGAGGAAGGTGCAGAACCATACGCATCAGTGATAGCCTCGGAAGACAGTAACTATGAAACAGTCAGTGTACTCCACCTTATATTTGATGAGCTCTACTCGACTAGCAGCATAGAAAGCGCAGAAAAGAGGGCGGAAATGTTCCTTGGCGACAAAAACTATGAGCTAGCGGAGGTCGAGCCAGGAAGGCACTGGAACGCAGCAACGCTCGAAGCACTCTCCGCATACGAAAGGGTGAGACAATCGTACGAATCAACTGCGTAGGCGAACTCCTTGTAGATATGATAGGTAACCAGACAGGAGGCTTAAAAAATACAGAAGAATTCGTGAAGAGGGCTGGAGGAGCACCAGCCAACGTAGCTGTAGCAGCTTCAAGGCTCGGCGCTCAAACATCCATAACGGCGTCGGTAGGGAATGATGCTTTTGGAAAATTTCTCATTGAAAGAATGAGAAATGAAAATGTTAAAATAAATGTAGAACAGCTCGAAGAAAAAACTACGCTGGCTTTTGTCTCGCTTGACAAACAGTCTAAACCCGAATTCAGCTTTTACAGAGGAGCTGACGAGAAGATACTACACGATATAGAAACAGAATCAGATATAGTTCATTTGGGCTCGTTGCCTCTAACGAATCAGGAAACTGCGGAGAACATACTGCAGACTTTGGAAAACTTTGAAGGCAAGGTCAGCTTCGATCCCAATCTGAGGAAAGAACTCGTGGATGAGGAATACATCGAAACTCTAGAGAACGTGATTAAGAGAACGGATATCCTTTTTGCTGCAGAAGAAGAGATGAACCGGCTTGGTGGCACCGATAAAATCCTTCAGAAGGTAGATGAGGTAGTTGAAAGCAGGGGAGAGGAAGGAGCACTGGTTAGAACTGTGGAAGATTCCTTCAAGGCATCCTCGCCTCCAGTAGAACCAGTAGACACCACCGGAGCAGGTGACGCACTGACGGGAGCCTACCTCACATTCAGAGAGCAGGGAAAGGAGGAAGCTCTGAGAAAAGCTGTTCACGCAGCCTCTCTATCAATACAGGAGAAAGGGGCGATGTCCGCACTGCCTGACAAAACACATCTAAAAAACTCTATGAAAGATCGATAATTATGGAAATGGATAAAGCGCTTGTGACTGGTGGAGCCGGGTTCATCGGCTCGAATATCGTGGAAAAAATTGTGGAAAAGGATGTCGAGGTCGTCGTACTTGATTCTCAGTACCTTGGCGACGAATCCAACCTTGACAGGGTTAGGGACGAGGTGGAGTTTATCGATGGGTCGGTACTTGACGTCGAAACCGTCGAGGAGGCTATCGAGGGATGTGATACGGTTTTCCATCTCGCAGCGAGGAGTTCTTCTCCAATGCACAAGGATGATGCGGCTGAAGGAGCTAGGGTGAATATTGAAGGTTTCATCAATGTTGCTGAGGCTGCGGAGGATGAAGGCGTGGAGAAGGTTGTCTATGCGTCCACGAGCTCTATGTATGGCAGTGTGGAGCCGCCGCACAGGGTGGATTCGGGAGAGTATCCGATGAACCTTTACACGGCGTCGAAGATGTCCCGTGAGCTCTACGCGAAGACTTATTCTGTCCAGACCGATGTCCAGTTCACCGGCCTCAGGTTCTTCTCCGTCTTCGGACCTCACGAGAAGGCGAAGGGCAAGTACGCGAACGTACTCACCCAGTTCCTGTGGAAGATGCAGGATGGAGAGCAGCCGGTTATCTGGGGTGAAGGCGACCAAGAACGCGACCTGATTTACGTTGAGGATGTGGCAGAGGCCAACATCGCAGCGGCCCAGAGGATCGAAGAAGCAAACGGCGAGGTTTTCAATGTCGGCACAGGTAATCCTCAGACCTTCAACCAGGTGGTCGAAGAGTTGAACAATGCTCTCGGCACTGATATTGAGGCTGAGAGGATCGAGAACCCGCGTGACAACTATGTTATGGAGCACCGGGCCGATATCTCCAGGACGAGGGAGGTGCTTGGCTGGGAGCCCGAATACTCATTTGAGGAAGGACTGGAGAAGACCGTGGAGTTCTACACCTAAAGCCTAAAACCGTTGCCAAGAAATACTGGTGTGATGAGCAAGATTGACAAGCCGTGGGGATACGAGGAGCAGGTTCTGGCGACCCAGGTCGATGTCGGCGACAAAACCGGAATGCTGGGGATGCGCCGACTCGTCATCAACGCCGACGAGATGACGTCCTACTGTTATCATGAATACCAGCAGGACATCCTCTACCTCCAGGAGGGAACTGTGGTTCTCAGGACGGAGAGCGGCATGCAGAAGCTTGAGAAGGGCGAAGCCAAGATAATAAGGACGGGAGAGAAGCACCAGCTCCAGAACATCCAGGGCGATGTCGCCACCGTACTGGAGATATCCTTCCCGTACAAACCGGATGATATAACCCGTGTAGAGGATCCATACGAGGACAGGAGAGAAGGATGAAACAGGATGCGATCGAGGGCGCTGTCTACGGAGCAGTCATCGCAGGAGCAGCCTACACGATCGTCCAGGCCATGGGATTCAGCTCGACAAGCCTCTCTGTCATACTCTACCTTTTCATAGTCTCGACTATCCTCGTCAACGTCAAGTCCGAACTTGCCACGCCTATCAAACCGTACCTGGAGAACCTGGTTATCGTTGCGGAAGGAGAGGAGATGAAGATGAGGAAGCTTCTGACCGGAGAGAAGTACAGGGTTAAAGGGGACGTAGAAAAACTCTAGTAACTGTAGGAGTCGATAAGCCTGTCCTTCCCGTTGTACAGCTTGACAGCGCCGCCATCGTTGAATATATTGACTCCTGAATCAAAGATCGCATCTTCCGGTATGCTGTCGACTACATCCTTCACGTCCTTGCGTTTATTCGAGTAAAAGACCACTTTTTCGCCCGGACCGATCTCTCTTTCGAGCCTGAGAGTATCGCCGACTTCTCCATTCGAGTCTCTGGCCGCGATCTTCCAGCCTGACAGATCCAGGGTCTGGTTTCCTGTGTTCTCCAGTACGAAGTGTTCGGCGGTGTCTTCATCTGCCTCTACACCTAACTCGATATCCGGCAGGATCCGATCCATCACGATTTGCTTCCTGTCCCTGGTCTCGGCAAGCCTTTCCTCGAACCTTTTCATCAGCTCCTTCTTCATCTTTCTGGCCTCGGCCTTTACTGAGTCACTGGCTTCTTCCCTGCTGGATTCAAACTTCGAGATGTTCTCTCCGTTCCTGAAGCCTGAGACAAACCTGCCGTAAGGCGTCTGCACAATCTTGATCGTCGAGTTACTGGTTTCGACCTTTTTCACGTATCCTTCCGGTGTCCGAAGCAAGTAGGTGTTTTTCCGGTAGCTTTTGTTTACCTGGAGTCGGGCTTCGCTGTCGATCAACTCCATAACTATCTTTCCGGGCCTGAAGTCTACTTTGAACATGTCGGAGAACCTGGAGTCTATCTTTCCGCTGTATCTGTCCTCTTCTGTTATCTCAACGTTCTGTGAAGCTGCCGGGATGGAAATCAATATGACAGCGAGCGCTGCTAAGATAACTGATTCACGTATCTCCGGCATGGAAAACCTTGTTTCTTCTTTCTTTCAAAAAGGGGCAGGTTTCAGAGATCCTGGTAGTTGCTCTTGAAGACTTCCAGCACTGCTTTCAGTACTCCGAATACTACGGGCCCTATGAAGAGTCCTGCGGCCCCGAAGACGTAGACGCCTCCGATAACTCCGATAAGTATCACTGCTGGGTGCAGGTCGCCGCTCCTGTCGACCAGCAGCGGCCTGAGGAAGTTGTCCGTTAATCCAACCACTATGCTGCCGTAGACGGCCAGTACGATGGCTGCTATAGGCCTGTTGATGGCCAGGAGGTAGATCGATGCCGGTCCCCAGACCATGAAGGCTCCGATTATCGGTATGAAAGCCAGCAAAATCATGACGAAAGTCCAGAAAGCGAAGTTGGGTACTCCGGTGAACCAGAGTCCGACGCCGGCTATAAGCCCCTGGATCACAGCGACAAGTATATGACCCTTGATGACAGCCCAGGTAGTCTGGTAGGTCTTCCGATGGAGTCTATTCACTATATCTTCCGGAAGCGGTATTATGCCCTTTAAATATCCTGTGAACTCCTTGCCATCTTTCAGTAGGTAGTAGAGCAGGAAGAGCATGACTGAGAAGCCTATGGCTATGCCTGTGAGGACGTTGAGGAATTCGGATACTCCTCCGAGCGTGGTAGACACGAACTGGTTGAGAACCTCTCTTATCTCCTGCTCAAGGTTCACCTGCTGCCCTGTGTACTCCATTATTATCTGTTCGGCCTTCTGGATATCAAATAGCTGCGTCTGGTTCACCTCTCCGATAACGTCCTGTGCATCGTTCGCTACAGCCCCGAATATCAGGGCAAAAGGCACGGATACTGCTACAAAAGTTAAAACTATCAGTGTCAGAGCCGAAAGCTTGTCTCCGATAAGGTTAGAAAGCCGGTCCTGTAGAGGCATCAGGATGAACGCGAGAAGCAGTGCACCCAGGATATACCCCAGGAATGGCTTCAGCATCAGCCCGGCGACGAAAAGCAGCGATGTAACGAGGATGAGCAGGAAGCCGCGCTGACTGTTCATATACCTGAGTCAGGTCTGAACCGATAAAAAACCTTTTACTACATGAAGAAGGCGATGGAAGGCACCAGAAGCACCGCCATACAGGCTGCACGACACGAATTCTCCAGGCTGTAAAAACCGATGAAGGAAGCCGTCGCCAGAGTCAGGACTCCGAACCAGCCAGACAGGACGAAGGAAAGCACACAGACTATGGAAAGTACAGCTACGCCCGCTTTCCGGAAGTTCACTAACTCTATAACCTTCAGGAAAAACCTCTCCGTCCGCAGGGCCAGCAACGCCGAGATGCCCGCACAGAAAACCGAAAGCCCGATCAAAAGGAAGATCTCATGTCGGACCGGTGTAGAGAGGCTCTGAAGTGCGACTGAGGCTCCGGATCGTGCCTTCCCGATCAAAAGTAGCGCCAGTAAGGAAACCACGATATCCGTGGTATTAACTCCTCCCATACCTGCCAGGAACTCCGAGCCGTCATCCATCAAAGGCGACAGAAATGTCGTGGAGCCTGCGGCCCCGACACCGGGAACAGTCCCTGCGATCAAGCCTGAGAGCAGGCCAGCCAGGCCGCCCCTGCCGCCTGAAAAACCTGCTTCGAAGTCCTGCTGGGGAAGTTCGAAGTCCTTCTCCAGTGAGGAGATAACGGCTGGAACAGCGAATAGTCCTCCGAAGACAGGCATCAATATGAACTGGCCGCCGAGCGAGCTGTTCAACGAGATCATGCCGAGTGCGCCGGCCAGAACCGCTGTAATAATCGCCGGCCTGAACTTATTCCTGAATATCAGGAAGAAGAGGAAGAACGCGACGATATACGCCATGAAAGGCTCGATAAAAGTGTAGAAATCTTCCAGGAAAAGTGTCAGAACCGGCAGCGCCAGTATCAGAGCAACTATCGATACTATCCCGCCGATAAGCGTCGAGTGGAATGCTTCAGGTCCCTCCCCGTTTGCAGCTTTTTCTGCTCCTGGCATCGTGGATAGTGCGGTGTTGGCGTCAGGCGCCTGCATGTAGATACTGGGAAGGAAGTCGTGGAAGGTATGGGAGACGGAAAGACCCGAGATGAATGCTGCATAGCTCATGAAGGCCATCGATGTGGAAAGGTAGAACGGTATGGAGGTGAAGATGACTGTGTTCGGATGTATCCCCGGTACTATTCCCGTGAAAGCTCCTGCGAGTACTCCGATAAGAGCCAGGCTGATGAGGTCCAGCATTTTTGCTTCAATCTTGGGTTTGTTCAGTCATAAAAAGAATGCCGCACAACAAGTTTCTATGTTCGGCGGAAACATGCAGCAGATGATGAAGCAGATGGGCATGGACATGGAAGAAATCGACGCAGACAAGGTCGAAGTCCACGTAGGCGACAAAAAACTGGTATTCAACAACCCGGATCTCTCCAAGATCGACGCACAGGGACAGGAACTATTCAACCTACAGGGCAACTACACAGAAGAAGAAAAGGATACAGACCCCGACCAGGAAGACATCGAACTGGTGCAGGAAAAAACGGACTGCAGCGAAGAAGAAGCCAGAGAAGCCCTGAAAAGCGCTGAAGACGTAGCCGGGGCAGTCATGGAACTTCAATAGCTTCCTTTCATTCTGTGGTTTATGCTGTAGAGTTTGATTCAAAGCTAGTAGCCGTATTCCGGCATATAATCTTTTTTCATGCCTAGGCCTTGATTCCGTCTCCTATTTTTGAGTTCTCTCCGAGAAGATTGAACTCTACTTTTATCTCGTCATACGGTATCCGCGGCTTTTTGGCCTGTCCATCCTCTTCGAAGAATACTATTCCGTGTTTTTCCAGTAGCTTGAGGTCGCTGTAGACCTCGCTCTTCCCTCTTTCCAGGTTTTCCGCCAGCTGACTTATGCTTCCTGGTTGATTCTCCTTGACCTCTTTAACAAGTTCCTTTCTCTTCTCCGTGAAAAGCTTGGCCAGTTCTCCTGGATCCTCAAACACCTTTTTTGATGGAACCTCTTCCCCTTCCTCCAGTCTACCAAGGTCTTCCACTGTCTCAGTGTTGAATTTGTCCTGGCTCATATGTGTGACTATCAGTGTTTTTCCTTCCAGTTCTTCTGGCTTTACTTCTATATCTTTATTCATGTCGTTTCACCTCTTCTATGAACTTTGTGTAAAGTTCTTGAAGGCTATCGAATTCTGTTGCTTCAGTTTTGTCCTCTCCGACGTGTTTGTGGTGTCTGCTTCCCGCATGTCTGTTGTGGTTGTCGTATCGAAGGATGGTTTCTCCATCTTCTGGCCTGTAGGCCTGAAACTTGTACTTGATTCCTTCCGGATATTTCTCGCTTTCCGGTACTTTCCATGCGAGCACCTCTATCTTGGTGCCGTCACTGGTCGTGAACTCTCTTTCCAGTAGTTTCTCAGCCACTTCAACACCTGATGTTTCCTGTATTAAGTGTCAGAACTTAAGTATCTTTTGCCTGTTGCCCAAACAGCAATAGCTCTGGTCT
>JBDGTY010000028.1:0-1113 GCA_042216335.1 Candidatus Nanohalobium sp. | reverse complement strand
ACTCAGGTTTTCCCTCTTCGGGGAGAGTCACTGTTCTGCCGAACTTGTAGACGTTTAAACCGGTCTCTGCGATGGAAGTGAATATGCTGGGTGCGTGGACTACCTCTGTCTCGATGCCTCTTTCCTCCGCTCTATGTTTGATGTCGTAGTGAGTGGTCGCGGTCAGGGCGTCTCCGGAAACCAGAAAGGCGACATCGGAGTCTCCGGCCTCTTCTATTATCGTGTCTTGCTGCTCGACCTCTTCACGTGAAAGCTTCTGGATCTCTGAACCTGTCTCTTCTTCCAGCTTTTCCAGGTCGACTGTCTCGGTGTTGGTGTAGAACTCTGCGAAGACTCTGTCCGCTGACTCCATTGCCTCTAATCCTTTCTCTGTTACTTCTCCGTTGTCGAGTCCGAGGCCGATCAGGTGTATCATGGTTCAGGTTTGTTGCACTTGTTTTTTAGTTCGAACTGTATTTAGACTTTCCGAATATTTAAATAAGCTGGTTTTGTAATTAGATTGTATGGGTATCGTTACTGTTTCGATCGATGACGAGGTCGAGGAACGGCTGAGGGAGAAGATCAGCGGTGAGAAAGGCTCTCTCGGCAATGCTATCTCCGAGGCCGTTGAAAACTGGATCGAAAAGGATGAGAGCAGTAAAGCTCTGGATAGGCTGAAAGAAAGGATGGAGAAAGGTTATGAGATGGGTAAAATCCAGTATGAAAGTAGAAGTGAACTGCATGAGTCCAGGTTTGACAGGGATTGACTCGAATATCCTGGTCTACGCCTTCGACAGGTCCGAGGGAGAAAAACATGAAGCTGCCAGAAAACTTGTCTCGGAACTTATAGAATCGGGCAAAGTCGTCCTGAGCGTCCAGAACCTGACAGAATTCTTCTTCGTATCCACGAACCACATAGAACAACCTATTGGTGAGGAGGAAGCACTGGATATCATCAGGGACTTCAGAAAATCCGATGCAACAGTAGAAAGCATGACTCCGGAGAACTCCATAAAAGCCGCAAAAGTACACGAAAAGAAAAACACGGACTTCTGGGACGCCCTCCTAACTCAGACTCTCAAGCAAAACGAAGTTGAGAAGATAATCACGGAAAACACACAGGACTTCAAAGAC
>JBDGTY010000027.1:0-6376 GCA_042216335.1 Candidatus Nanohalobium sp. | reverse complement strand
ACAACTGCGGTGAACAGCCGTTAGAGAATTACGAGGCATGCAACCTCGGACACATTAATTTATCGGTTCTCGTCGACGACAAGGGCGGAGGGCAGGCACTCAGCTTCGCAGAATGGAAACAGGAACACAAGGACGAGTACGACTTCTCTACACAGGAAGGACTGGAAGAAGCCATGCAGGACTACATCCCAGAGGCCCTCGATATGGAACGTTTCGAGTACACAGCTAAGACAGGATTGAGGTTCCTGGACAACGTAGTCACAATGAGCGACTTCCCACTGGAAGAGATCGAGGACACAGTCACGGACCTCAGGAAGGTCGGATTAGGACTGATGGGATACGCTCAGATGCTCATCCAGCTAGGAGTCCGCTACGGTTCGGTTGAGTCAGTGGCGATCGCCAAAGAAATCCAGAGACTCATCACCCGATTCTCAATTGAGGAATCCAACAGGCTGGCCGACATTAGTGGAGAGTTTCCGGAATGGGAGAAATCCAAATGGGCCAACCCTACAGAACACGAGGAATGGTTCAGACAGTACACAGGAGGACTAGACCCAGAAGAGTTCGAGGACGGCCTAAAAATGAGAAACCACAACACGACAACGATCGCACCGACCGGAACCACCTCCATGATCGGGAACACCTCCGGAGGATGTGAGCCGATCTACTCCTTGGCTTACTTCAAGAACGTTGCGAAGGATATCCAGGGCGAGGACATGCTCGTCGAGTTCGACGACTACTTCATCCGAGCACTCGAGGCCAACGATGTAGACGTGGAGGAAGTCAAGGAGGCTGCTCAGGAGAAGATGGAGAACAACGAATGGGACGGGGTCAACTCGATTCCTGACGATGTCCTTCCTCCTCACGTCAAGGAGATCTTCGCGACAGCCGACCAGGTCAGCCCTGAGGAACACATCGATATTCAGGCAGCATTCCAGAGCCACAATCACTCGGGCATATCCAAGACCTGCAACTTCCCTAACGAAGCAACAAAAGACGATGTCAGAGAGGCCTACATGCGGGCCTACGACAAAGGAGTCAAGGGCATGACAGTCTACAGGGACGGAACGAGAGATACACAGGTCATGCAGACCAACAAGGAAAACCAGCTGACAGACATGGACAAGGTCGACATGCTCTCCGAGATCGTCGACGAGTTCGGCGGAGCACAGGAGCTACTCCAGTCCAACGAGTTCGAGGAAGTCGTTTCACAGACAGGCCTGCAGCTGCAGGACGAAGATAAGGAAGACCTTTCACAGGAAGTAACACAGGAAGGAGTAGAGGCCGACAGCCCCGAACAGGGAAGCCACACAGAGATGGGCAACAAACCGAACGTCAAGGAAAGACCAAAAGTCGCACAGGGAACCACACAGGAGATAGAAACAGCGTACGGCGACCTATTCGTCACCATCAACAACTCCGAAAACAACGGACCATTCGAAGTATTCGCCAACCTCGGCAAATCCGGAGGCTACACACAGAGCTTCACACAGGCACTCGGAAGGATGACCTCGCTTGCCCTGCGCAGTGGCGCAACAGGACAGGACGTCATCAAACAGCTAGACGACATCCGCTCACCGCAGATCGCATGGGACCAGGGAACACAGATCCACAGTGTACCTGACGCAATCGCAGAAGCGATGAAACGCCACATGCAGGTACAGGACGGCGAACAACAGACCGTCGACCAGTACGAAACACCGACAGAGAAGCAGGAAGACATGGGCACAACACAGGCCAAGACAGAGACAGAACAACAGGCAGACGCAGCAAGCATCGTACAAGACGGAGAAAACCCAGAATGCCCGGAATGCGGAGGCATGCTAGTGTTGCAGGAAGGATGTAACAAGTGCCCCGAATGTGGGTACTCGAAGTGCTGATTAAGCACTTTACAGGCCCGGTCGAGCCTTAATCGACCATCTTCCAGCATTTTCTTACTCTAAACAGGTGAAAATGCTAATTTCAACAGATACTTGGACTGGCAGTGGCCATAGAGTTTGTTATAGCAATTTTTCTGTCTCTCAGGTATAACAATTTAGATGTAAGTTGATTAGAGATTGAAGATTATCAAGAGAAAGTTGAGGAAGAATTTGCTAAATATCTTGAAGATGAGATATTACAACCTGTGATTAGCACAGTTCAGAATAGGTTTGAGGAAAGAGTCTGGATTCTCTAACGGAGCTGAGACACGGACAATGTTCACTCCAGGACCTTAATTTTCTTCGAAAACTTCATGCATCTCAGCGTCTTCAGTAAGTTTCATAAATTGAAAACGATTTTAGCTTTATCCTGATTTTTTAGAACTTTTTTCCTTTCTCCGCTCTTCTGTAGAGTTCTTCCGCTGTGATGCTTTCTTCTCCTTCTTCCAGAAGTTGTCTTGGATCTACCTGTGTGTCGTAGTTTGTTCCTATCTGTTTCAGTGTTTCTTCGTCTATTTCGTCTCCTTGGAATGACTTCATCCACTGATGGTATTCTTCGGTTCCCTGGTATACTGTGTTGTGGATCGGTGGCCTAGGTATGTCGTGTGTCGTGAATGTTTCCCGAATATTTTCAGGTGGTACTGTTCCTCTGTGGGCTGCCACGCCGTAGTCTCTGATCGACTGGTAGAGGTTTTCTACTCCCCGGTTATCTACTTCAGCCACATCGTCTCTTTCCAGATTTTTTATAGGCAGTTCGCATTCGACAACTATGGATTTTCCTCCAACAGTGTTGGTGACGGTATTGTTTCCGTATTCTCTCGCGCCGTGTAGCTCACTGGCTGGAGGGTTCATATCTTCCTCTTGTTGAGGTCCGAAGAAAACCAGCGGTTTCTCCGACTTCCCTCCTTCCTCCATCTGGAAAGGGTTTTCCGCATCTAGGCCGTGCTCTATAACAGAATCACGGAATCGGTGGGACGTTCCATGATAGGCTATCAGTGTATCAAATTTGGATTCTAGTTCCTCTTGGCTGTCAACTAATTGGGGAACCTTTGAGATTTCGATTGGGACTCCGATTCTTGTCAGAGGCACTAGTTAGGAGATAAGTTTAAAAATGTTGTTACTGTAAGACACTTAATCAGTTAAGAAGTTTTATGGAGATGACCTTTAGTTTTGATACCTCCACCTAATCCCTTCCAGTTCTTCCTCTGGTTCTAGAGGGCTTTTCGGTACCTCTTCCGGTACTTCTTCCTGGTTGTAGATCCTTGGGGCTACATCATTGGGTGAGTCGGGGTAGAAGATTGAGGCGACTGCGTGGATGTGTTCTCTTCCTACTCCGAGTTCGAACTGACCGCCGCCGTACATCTCGATTCGGTTGTCGATGCAGTACTCTATCGTGTCCAGCAGGGACTTCACGGTGCCGAACCTCGACGGCTTTATGTTGAGGACTTCGGGCCGGAAAGGGAGGTCCTTGATGGACTGGATTCCTGTGATGGGTTTGTCCCAGGTTATCCTCTCTTGATAATTCTCCAAAACTTTTCTGGTTTCCTCGGTTATTTTCGGATCTTCGATCAGTGCGCCTAGTTCTTCCGCTACCAACCGGTAGACTCCCGGATCCGGCGCCATGGCCACTTCATTTTCGTAGTGGCCTTTCAGGTCGGCCACTCTTACCCTGTCCATCTTCCTCAACTTTTCGACAAAACCCTCATCCCATTCCTCTGATGCGTCCAGCTTGAACTCGATGCTGGGATTCACCTCGATTAGTTCCTCCAGTTTCCCGATATCCGGGCCGTCCATGCTGGGAGAAACCACGAAACGAAGCGGAGAGTACTCTCTTTCAAGCGCCTCCGCCAGCGAAAGATCGTTCTGCTTCAATGCCAGGTCGAGCGCGGCGCTCTCCACAGCCCAGCGTCTGTAGTTGGCGTCGGTCTCCGAGTGCTCGATGTCCACCGGGAACAGTTCGACTTCGTCCAGTTTCTCGGAGAAATCCTGGAAATTGTAGCTGCCCTCAAGCTCGAGTTCCGGGTAGACGTGCTTCTCTGTTTCGTAGATGACGTCCTCTCCCCTGCCTGTATCTCCTTCCCCTTCTATTCTGACGACAGTGGTTTTCCGCGTGAAGTTTTCAGACACCTGTTTCTCCCTTGTCTCTGTCGTAACCTTTTTCACTTCTAGTTCCAGTTCCGCTATCTTTGAGTAGAGTTTCATGCTTGGATATTGTACTCTGCGTCTTTTATGCTGGCTGGTTTAAGATCGGTAACCTGACATAGCCAACTGCCTCGGAGAATAGTCGCTCCGCGTCTATTATCTTCTGGGAAGTTCCAGGATACTTTATGGAACTCCGGGAAGAAATCGATGTTCTTAGAGTACTCCTCGGACTTATGGCAGGACTTCTGATCTTCCTCAACCATCCCGTTCTCCCGGTGTTCCTCATCGGTTCCCTGACACCGGCGCTGCTTCTCGGCTTTGGAAACTCAGCCTACGAAGAAGGATACAGGAAGCCGTTCCTCGCCGTACTTGTAGTTTACCTGGCCTTCGTGTTCCTGTTGTTCGCCGCTGCCCCTGTCTGCCAGGAAACAGTCGTCGGTACCGCAGTGAACCCTTTGACAGGAGAGAATGTCTCAGGGTTCGAAGGTTTCAGGCCTTACGGGGTCTGCCCTTCTGGAGACTTTCCGTGGTACTACATGGAGTGACGCTCCGGTTACCGGGTTTTGCATGGGAAACTGCCGCGTGTTAAAGCCTTCGCCTTCCTCCGGTTGATATGAGAGAACTCAGTTCCGAAGTCGAAGGTAAACGTGATCCAGAATATGATATCGATCCATTGTTTGTCAACCGGTGGTCGCCCCGGGCACTGGAAAAAGACATGAGTGAGGGGGACCTGATGGCCTTGTTCGAGGCTGCTCGCTGGGCGCCCTCCAGCTACAACAACCAGAGCTGGCGGTTCATCTACGCCACGCACGAGGACGAAGAGTTCGAAAGTTTTGCTAACCTTCTCAGCGACTTCAACAGGGAATGGGCGGGCGAGGCCTACGCACTCATCATGGTAGTTTCCAAGACTACTTTCGACCACAACGGAGAGGAGTCGATTACCCACAGCTTTGACACAGGTGCTGCATGGGAGAACCTGGCGCTGGAGGCATCCAGAAGAGATCTGGTCGCTCACGGCATGCAGGGATTCGACTACGGGAAAGCCCGGGAAGAACTTGATGTTCCTGAAGGATTCGAGGTCGAGGCCATGGTCGCCGTCGGAAGCAAAGGAGACGAATCAGAACTGCCGGAGGACTTCCGGGTAGAGCCCAACGGCCGGAAGGAGATGGACGAGATAGTCTCAAAGGGCAGTTTCGACTTCTAACATTTGCTTCCTTCTTTTTCTTGCACTTTTCTGTGACTCGTCAGTAGACAGATATATAAAAGTTAACGTGTTATTCAGTAGTTACAACAAGTGATCACAAGCGTCCCGCCGTCCTCGACATGCTCTCTGAATACATCCTTCGCCTCCTCCTTGGGAATCGGGCGAGGGCAGAAACAGTTCAGGAAAGACAGCAGTCTTTACATACAGAAAACCTGGTGTCTACGTCGCAACCCTTGAAGTAACGGATAACGAGGGCGCAACATCATCAGCATCAGTCAAAGTCAACGTAACAGGTAACTCCGCACCTTACTTCACGTCAGACTCCCCTGAACAACGGCTCATTACTCTTCCCCCAGGAAGGTAACTCCGCACCTTACTTCACGTCAGACCCTGCAGTAACCGGAGAAGTAGGCAAGGCTTACAGCTACGATGCAGAAGCCACTGACCCAGACGGCAATGCACTCAGCTACAGCCTCAACCAGTCACCTTCCGGAATGTCGATCGACAGCGACTCGGGAAAGGTCTCGTGGACTCCTTCCAGCTCAGGAACCTACGACGTGGAGATCGTCGTCTCCGATGGAGAAGCATCAGTTTCACAGAGCTACAGTATCGATGTCCAATCCGACAATTCCGGTGGAGGATCAGACAATCCTGAAGATGGAGGCGGCAGCGACGACTCAGACGGAGGTTCCAGCGGAGGATCATCCGGTGGAGACAGTTACTCCGGTGGAGGCTGGTACTTTGTCTCACAGTCACAGAGCATCGAGGAAAGACTCAGCTTCGTCGATCAGGCCTTCAACCTTGAACTGAGGCAGGGAGCCACAGGAAAAAGAAACATCTCCCTGAACTTCACGGAGCAGACTCGTGTCAACCTCGGCACCGAGGGCAACATCTCCGAAGTACTGAAGCTTCCAGCCAGTATAAACGGAAGAAAGGGCATCAACAACGTCAAGGTAGCGGTGAACGCCACGCAACCCGGGAACTACACAGGAAACATCACGGTTAGCTGGGAGGGCCAGACGCTGGAGATACCGGTCAGCATCACCGTCAGGCCTGTCGACGAGTTTGAAGGTGAGATGGATGTGGCTATCCTGGGTAATACGGCACGGCT
>JBDGTY010000026.1:23408-43675 GCA_042216335.1 Candidatus Nanohalobium sp. | reverse complement strand
TTTAACTCTCTGAGAATCTTCAATATGTCGTCTAACGGTGCATCTGTTCTGAGGCCTGTGGCAGAGAAGTGGGTACGTGAGACGGGATAGCCGGTGTCTTTCAGGGCTTTGATGACGTCTTTCCGTTTTGGAACCTGCAACTTGTGCTTGGAGCAGAGTTCATGGATGTCGTAGAAAGGCGTGATTATCTCGGCCTCGCCGTGGATCTTCTCCAGGAATTCTCTGGAATCTTCCCATCTTTTCGGCGTTTCTTCCAGCATTTTCTCCGTGAATCGCTGGTCTGAAAGTTTTCCTGTCCATAGAGGCCCGGCCTTCTGAGTCTCTGTCTCGCATCGTGGGCATCTGTCTATATCTTCCAGTTTTCGCCATCCACAATCGTTGCAGTATGATAGGTATTCTATGTTTTCCAGTGAGTTGTTGCAGCGCTGTTTGGATTCGGTGACGCGGCCCATGACCCGGCTGTAGTGCTGCTCGTGCCAGCAGACTTTTGGGTCAAAGGCCTTGTCGTATCTTGCGTAGTTCTCGAATACTTCTCTGATGTATATCCGGAGGCCGGTCTCGTGCATGAAGCTGTTTTTCAGCGGTGTTGATCCGTAGCGTCTCTGGCAGACGGTTTTGTAGCTTCCTGCAGGTGCCGCGTTGTCCGTCGCTGTAAAGCCTGCGAATCCGGTGTGGTTCGTGGCTCGGGCGGCAGAGTCGAGGAAGTTCACGAAGCTTCCGTAGGGGTCGACGTCGACGAAGTGGAAGTAGTTCTTGTGTTCGGAGAGGAACACGTTGGTGTCGTTCTCCGACACTTCTGCCTCTACATTGTTTTCCTCCAGTCCTTTCTCCATGGCTTCAACTGCTGAAGGGTTGGCGTCGTTCATCCAAACCTTTCCCTCCGATGAGTAACGCATTCCGCGGATTCCGGAGGCTGCCAGCGCATCAACTATCCTCATCTCGCCTTCTATATTATCTTTGAACACGCGGGCGGCGAGCACGGAGAGGTCTCTGTTGGTCTTCATATCCTCGTTGAAGAAGACTTCAGTATCTTTCTCGGCCTCCTTGCTGGAGTAGAAGACTGTTCCACGTTCCTCTCCACGTTCCATGAAAATATCTGGTCGGCAAAATCTTTTTAAATAGGTCTTCGATATCGGCTGTGAAGGGGTTTATAAACTTTCTAATGGTGTGTGTTTGATGCGGTGGATTACAAGTGGCTGAAGTAGTTCAAGAGGTAAAGGAAGCGGAGCAAAGGGCAGACGAGATAGTCCAGGAAGCAAAGGAAGAAAAAGAGGAGCGAATAGAGAGAGCAAAGGAGAAGGCAGAGAATATAATCGAGGACGCCCGTGAAGACGTAGAGGAGCTCAAGGAAAGCCGCATGAAGAAGTTCAGGAACAATCTGGAGGACGAGAAGGAAAGGATAATCGAAGAGGGCGAGGACGAAGCCCGGAAAATCAGTTCAGCCGCTTCTGAAAACATGGAGGAAGTGGAAGATTTTCTGATGGAAAAGTTCAGACAGGACTATCTAGGTGAATAAGATCAGGCCTACACGGATGACCAGGATATCGGTCACAGGACCGAAGAACAACCTTGAAGCAGTGATCGAAGAGCTTCACAGGCTCGAAGTCATGGATATCAGCCAGTACGATGGCGAACTGGAGACGGGAAGTCCTGGAGAAGAGGCCGAGGAACTCTCCGAACTACTTGTTGACGTCAGGTCGCTCCTGTCCAAACTGCCGGAAGTAGAGGCGGAAAAGGAAACATACTCGATCGAGAAGATGCAGGAGAAGTTCCCTGAAATCTCGGAGAAGGTAGAGTCTCTGGACGCAGAGGAAGAAGAGTACGAGCGGGAGCTCGAACAGATCAAAGATAACAGAAAGTTCTTCAAGAGGCTGAAAGGTTCTGGACTTGAGTACAGGGATCTCCAGGAGTCTGAAGCATTGAGCGTCTGGGTGGGAAAGCTGGACATCGAAAGTTTCCGCTCCGAAGTCATGACCGACAGGTTCGAGATTTTCGAGGGCGAGTCGGCCACAGCAGTAGTTTACTCCTCCGACAAGTCCCGTCAGGTCGAGGGGGCTATCCAGGATGCGTCGAAGGAGCAGTACCGCGTGCCTGAAGCCGGTGTCGACGGAAGCAAGAGTATGGAGCAGATCTACAGCGAGATAGATGACAGGAAGGAAAGCATAGAATACGAGGTTGAGCAGGTCGAGAATGACAGAAAGGACCTGGCCGAGAAATGGAGGGTTAAACTCCTCTACGTCGAGGACTTTCTGACTGAGAAGGTTGAGAAGGCGGAGGCACCGATCAACTTCGCGACAACCGACCATGCTTTCATCGCCCAGGGATGGATTCCTGAAGAGAAGTACGGTGAAGTAGAGGAGTCTCTGGCTGATGTCGCAGAAGGGAATATCCACGTCCAGAGAGAGGAGGCAGAGGATGAAGAGCCTCCTGTAAAACACGAAAATAATAGGGCGGTGCAGCCTTTCGAGTCATTGACGGACCTCGTGGCTGTACCGAGATATAACGAACTAGATCCGTCGGCGGTACTGATGCTTACGTTCCCGCTGTTCTTCGGATTCATGATCGGTGATGCAGGTTACGGTTTGACGACCTTGGCGGTTTTCTACGCTGGTTATCGTATGTTCCCGAAGGGCGCGGAGATCTTCAAGTCATTGATGTATGCATCCGTCGCCACGATATTCTTTGGGCTTCTGTTCGGTGACGCGTTCGGTTACGTCATATTCGGCCATCACAGCGAGCTGGCGCACGTGACAGGTATTCATCTGTTCAAACAGATCCCGATTGTGTTCCACAGGGCGGAGCACCTGGGTCAGGTATTCAAAATCTCAGCACTGATAGGAGTACTCCACGTCAATCTGGGATACGGCATCGGGTTCTACAACGAGTACATCAACCATGGCGTCAAGGAGGCGTTCCTTGAGAAAGGTTCGTGGTACGTACTCCAGGCAGGGGCAGCACTAGCACTCCTCGTCAGCCCGACGGCGGGGCTACCGGTGATGGCGCTCGCAGTACCGCTTCTCTACCTTGGGGAAGGAGTAGAGGGACTGGTAGAGATCCCGTCACTACTCGCAAACATCCTGTCCTATCTCAGGATCTTCGGGGTATCGGTAGCGGCAGTCGCACTCGCAGCGGTTGTAAACAGCATAGCCAACACAGCGTTCGGTACAGGAGGAATTATGGGAATTGTATTCGGTACATTGATCCTCGTGATCGGGCACGTTTTCAACACGTTCATCAAAATCATGGAAGGCTTCCTTCAGGGAATCCGACTCCACTACGTGGAGATGTTCGGAAAGTTCTTTGAGGGAGGCGGCAAAGAATACGCTCCATTCGGAGCAAATCGCAGTTAAAACAGTATTTTGAGGTGAAAATCACACAATGAACGAAACTCAAAGAGTTTCTGATCATGCAGAAAATCACCTAGGTGATTTTTGAATGGCAGGAATCGGAGCTTTCCCATCAATCGGTGCAGGAATCGCGATAGCTTTCGCAGCTATCGGAACGGCCTATGCACAGGCCAAAATCGGTAGTGCTGGCGTCGGAGCGCTCGCAGAAGACGACAGCCTATTCGGTAACGTCCTGATTTTGACAGCTATCCCGGAGACCATCATTATCTTCGGACTGGTTGTCTCACTGGTTGCACTGGGATTCATCTAAGAAAAACTTTCACAGGGAGCCGGCAACGGCTCCTTTCCTACATACTACACATCAAGGCGTGAAAACGATATTATGGCACTACAAGACGTGAAAAACGACATCCTCAGGGAAGCACGGGAAAAAGCAAACAGTATAGAGGAAGAAGCACAGAGAGAAGCAAATGAAATCCTCGAAGAAGCAGAGGAAGAAGCAGAAGAAATCAAGGAAAACGCAAGAGAAGAGATAGAGGAAGAAAAAGAAGCGGAGAGGAAGAAAGTCGTATCTAACGCAAGGATGGAAGCCAGGCAGGAAAAACTGGCCGCTAAGCAGGAGAAGATCCAGGAAGCCTTCCGGAACTTCAAGGAAGAGATACAGAACCTTGCAACCGATGAGAAAAAGAAACTTGTGAGAGAAGCTGTGGAAGAGGCAGAGTTCGATGTAGCAAAAGTGCAGGCTGCTGAAGAGTATAAAGAGGCAGTAGATGAGAGGAAGGTCGACTTCGAGCAGAAAGATGTCGAAGGCTTCATCCTTGTATCCGAAGACGAAGAGAGAAGCAAGAACTACTCTGTCGACAAGATCATCGATGACATGAAATCACGCTTCAGGAAGGAAGTAGCCGACAAACTCTTCGGCGAGGTGGAGGAATGATTAAAATCCAGAAGGACTATCCCTACATGTACGCCCGTGTATCAGCAAAGAGGGCGAAGCTGTACGACTCATCGGACTACGAGAACTTTCTGAAGATGGGACCGAATGAGATCTCCAGGAAGATGGAGGAAGGAGCCTATAAAGAGGATATCAACAAGCTTGGATCTATGTACGACGGTGTACAGCTGGCTGAGCTGGCGTTGGCTAAGAATCTGGCACGTGAGATGTCAGATCTTGTCGAGATGGCAGATGGAAAGCTTGAAACAGTTATAGAGACATACTTGAGGAAGTACGATGTGCTTACGCTGAAAAGGATACTTCGAGCCAAGAAATCCGGTAAGGAAAGCTTCGAAGAGTTCCTTGTACCGGTCGGCGGTATCAGCCCGGAGAAACTGGAGGAGCTGAAGGATATGGAGTTTGAACAGGTAAAAGATGCTATAGTTTTCAGAGACTCAAAAGTAGACTATCAGGAGTACATCAAGGGTGCTGAGACGCTAGCAGAGATCGAGTCAGGCCTCGACCAGGCCTACTACGACGAACTTACCGCCCTTTCAAGAGAAGTAGGAAACGGGGCGCTGGGCGACTTCGTTGCTGAGGAAGTCGAATACGAAAACCTGAAAATGGCGCTGAGGATGAAGAGATACGAAATACCACAGGACGAGATAGAGAAAAGACTGCTGACCTCGAAGAACGGAAGAAAAGTCGAGGAAGTCATTAACAGAGACTTTGAGGATGCTCTGGAGTACGTTATCTCCGAACTGGGTCTCGAGGTAGAGCCACAGATCGAATCTGTCGAGCACGCGATTGAGGTCCACAGACTGGAGAACGCACTGAGGATGCTCCACACGCAGCCCCTAAGTCTTTCCTCCATCCTCGGATACGTGGTGGCGAAGATGACCGAGGTCAAGAACCTGAGGATGCTTCTCAGGGCGAAGGAGACAGGAATTCAAAATCAGGACACGATCAGGAAGCAACTCGTGCTTCCGAACTAGGTGAAGGAAGATGAATGAAGAAAAGAAAAAAGAGATAGCGATTATCGGTGACGAGGAATTCACGCTTGGATTCAAACTGGCAGGAGTCCAGAAAACTTTCAACCCGGAGAACTACGAGGAAAAGATCCTGGAACTGGTCGAAAGGGACGACATCGGGATCCTGGTCGCAGAGGAAACGGACCTCGAACAACTTCCGAAAAGAACCCGTAATCAGGTAGAAGACTCGGTCGAACCTGTAGTTGTGGCGCTCAGCGAGACAGCAGAGAGCGAGCGGCTCCAGGAGAAAATCAAGAAAGCAATCGGAGCGGACATCACGTGACCGCTCGGAAATTCATACTATAGGTGACAAATTAAAAATGGCACAAGCAGATCTTCAGCAGACAGACGCTTCCGAAAATCAAGGATTTTCTCGGATTGCAGAAAATCGCGGAGGCGATTTTTGAATGGGACAAATCTACAAAGTTGCAGGGCCGGTCGTGGTCGCGACCGATCTCGAACCGCAGATGTACGACGTTGTATCTGTCGGTAAAGAGGGCCTGATGGGCGAGGTCATCCAGATTGAGGGAGACAAAGCCTACATCCAGGTCTACGAAGACACAACAGGAGTAAAACCAGGAGAACCAGTAGAAAACACAGAACAGCCTCTCTCAGTAGAGCTAGGGCCAGGCCTCCTCGGCTCCATCTACGACGGACTACAGAGACCTCTTCCACAGCTCGAGGAACAGAGTGGAGACTTCATCTCGAGAGGAGAGGAAGCGCCGGGAATCGACCCTGAAAAAGAATACGAATTCGAACCACTGGTCGAGGAGGGAGACGAAATAGAAGCAGGGGAAGCATTGGGAAAGACAGAGGTCAGCTATGGAGAGCATAAAGTCCTGCTTCCTCCACACATCGAGGGAGGCGAAGTAGAGGAGATCAAGGAAGGAAGCTTCACCGTGGACGAAACAGTCGCAGTAGTAGACGGGGAAGAGATATCCATGAGGCAGGAATGGCCGATCAGAGACGCAAGACCTGCAGAGGAACAGATGAGGCCGGAAGTACCACTTATCACAGGACAGAGAGTACTCGACGGCATGTTCCCGATCGCGAAGGGAGGAACAGCAGCAATCCCAGGGCCTTTTGGTTCAGGGAAAACAGTTACACAGCAATCCCTGGCTAAGTTCTCCGACGCAGACATCATCGTCTACATTGGATGCGGAGAACGTGGAAACGAGATGACAGAAGTACTGGAAGAATTCCCGGAACTCGAAGACCCGCAGACAGGCGACAAAATCATAAACAGAACAGTACTTATCGCAAACACGTCAAACATGCCTGTAGCAGCAAGAGAAGCATCCATCTACACAGGAGTAACAATCGCAGAGTACTTCAGGGACATGGGACTCGACGTTGCACTGATGGCAGACTCGACAAGCCGATGGGCAGAAGCTATGCGTGAAGTCTCAGCGAGACTGGAAGAAATGCCCGGTGAGAGAGGTTACCCGGCATACCTCTCCTCAAGACTTGCAGAGTTCTATGAGAGGGCAGGAAGGGTACAGCCTCTCGCAGACGAAGACCCGGGATCAGTCTCCATCATCGGTGCAGTTAGTCCTCCGGGAGGAGACTTCTCGGAGCCTGTAACCCAGAACACGTTGAGAGTTGTTGAGAACTTCTGGGCGCTGGACGCCAGCCTGGCAGAGAAGAGGCACTTTCCGGCTATCAACTGGGACGACAGCTACTCAGGATACAGCGAGAAACTGGCCGACTACTTCCAGGAGGAAGTAGAGGACGAATGGCCGGAGAAGATCCAGAGAGCCCGGGACATCCTGCAAAAGGACGGAGATCTCCAGGAGACGGTCCAGCTCGTAGGAAAGGACGCATTGCCTGATAGGGAAAGACTGACTCTGGAGGTCGCGACGATGGTCAAGAAGTTCTTCCTCCAGCAGAACGCCTTCCACCCCGTCGACCAGTACAGCAGCCCGGACAAAACCTACCAGATACTGGACCTCGTGCTGGAGTGGGCTGACGAGGCCTACGATGCACTGGAAGACGGAGCGATGGTAGAAGACATCATCGCGCTCGACTCCAAGAACCGGATCGCAGAACTCCAGACCTCGGAGGACTACCTCGAACTCAAGCAGGAGATTCAAAAGCAGATGCAAGACGAGTTCGAAGAGGTAGTCGAGCAGTAGAGGTGGTTAAGAATGACACAACAAGAATACCAGACGATCAACGAAGTTAAGGACCCACTTGTTTTCGTGGAGAAAACCGAAGACATCGCCTATGGAGACATTGTAGAGGTTGAGACTCCGGACGGCGAAGTCAAGAGAGGAGAGGTCCTTGAGACCTCGAAGGATGTCGTTATTATCCAGCTTTACGAGGAGACTACCGGAGTCGGTAGAGACGCAAAGGTACGCTTCCTCGATCAGAACGTCAAGATGCCGGTGACGGAAGACCTTCTCGGAAGGATTCTCGACGGTACTGGGAATCCTATAGACGACGGCCCGGAGATCATCCCGGACGAGGAAAGGGACATCATAGGAGAGGCCATCAATCCATACTCGAGAGAGCTTCCTGAGGATTTCATCCAGACAGGTATCTCCAGCATCGACGTAATGAACACACTGGTCCGTGGGCAGAAGCTGCCGATCTTCTCAGGTTCAGGTCTTCCGCACAACGAACTCTCAATGCAGATCGCCCGTCAGGCGGATATCCAGGGCGATGATGAGGAGTTCGCAGTAGTATTCGCAGGAATGGGAATCACGGAGGAAGAGTCCCAGGAGTTCATCGAGGAGTTCAGGGAGACAGGAGCCCTTGAGCGCTCAGTAGTATTCCTGAACAAGGCCTCCGACCCTGCACCGGAAAGGATTATCACGCCGAGGATGGCTTTGACGACGGCAGAGTACCTTGCATACGAGAAAGGTTACGAAGTACTTGTCATCATGACAGACATGACAAACTACTGCAACGCCCTCCGTGAGGTCTCCGCGGCAAGAGAGGAAGTACCTGGTAGAAGAGGTTATCCGGGATACATGTACACGGATCTGGCACAGCTCTACGAACGCGCGGGGATTATCGAAGGCCGTGAAGGTTCGGTGACGCAGATCCCGATCCTGACGATGCCTAACGACGACAAGACACACCCGATCCCTGACCTCACAGGATATATTACAGAGGGACAGATCGTGGTTGACAGAGACCTCAACAACCAGGGCTACAACCCGCCTGTAGATGTACTTCCAAGTCTTTCCAGACTGGAGGACAACGGGATCGGTGAAGGATTCACAAGAGAGGACCACCCGGACCTGTCCGACCAGATGTACGCGATGTACGCCGAAGGAGAGGACCTCAGAGACCTCGTCTCCATCGTTGGAGAGGACGCACTGAGTGACAGGGACAGGAAGATCCTCGAGTTCGCCCGGAAGTTCGAGTCCGAGTTCATCGACCAGGGATGGAGAGAGAACAGAGATATCGACGACTCGCTCGACCTCGCCTGGGACCTGCTCGAGGTAGTACCGGAAGGAGAACTCACCAGGATCGACAACGAACTACAGGAAAAGTACCTGGGCACAGGTGAGTAAAATGGGAGGAGGCACAGCCACCAGCGCTTCTGTAGAACGTATCTTCCCTCCTCTTCATACTCATGAAAGAGAGATCAGTGCCGACAGAGCCAGGGAGATACTGGAAGCAGAAGAACGATATGAAGATGTTGAGCGAGTAGAGGAGGTATCAGGAGATGCTGGGCTCAGTGTCTCAATTCAGATTTATGAGAATGCAACTTACGAGATGGAAGTCCGAGAAAAACTGGTAGAAGGCGATGACTTTTTCACAAAAATGGCAAACTATCTTCATGCCAGGAAAGAAACTTTTGAAGGAGACCTAGTCTCGTGGTACAGCGAGGATAGTGGACGAGGAGGTGTCAACTGATGGCACAGGACGTAAAACCTACAAGAAGTGAGGAGCTCCGTTTGAAGGAGAGGATCGAACTGGCGGAGAACGGCCATGAGATCCTTGAGAAGAAGAGGGACGGCCTTATACACGAGTTCATGGAGGTAATCGACGATGCTCAGGAGGTCAACCAGGAACTCGCCGATCTGTATAGTCAGGCACGTCTCAAACTGATGCTGGCGAAGATCTACGACGGTGAGGATTCTCTCAGGGCTAACGCCATCGCGGAGGAGCAGGAGACCGGTCTTGATACAGAGGCCCAGAACATCATGGGCGTGGTCGTCCCGGAGATCGAGTCAGAGGAGGTCCGGAGAGAAGTGCTTGACAGGCAGTACGGAATAAGCTCCACATCCTCCAGGGTCGACTCGACCGCCGACAAATACGAGGAACTTCTTGAGAAGATCGTGGACGCGGCCGAGACACAGACCAAGGTCCTCAAGCTTCTGAACGAGATAGAGAAGACGAAGAGAAGGGTCAACGCACTGGAGCACAAGGTCATACCCGAGATGAGCGACGCCCTGGATGAAGTATCCCAGCAGCTCCAGGAAAGGGCGAGGGAAGAGACATTCAGGATGAAGAAGGTCAAGGAGATGCAGGAAGAGTAAGATTACTCATTTAGATTTCTGATTTTATCCTTGATCTTCCTGTAAGCTGCCTGTGGTGAAACTCCGGGATTAATCGGATCCTGAATATTCCAGACTTCTAACCTTTCTTCCTCTACATCGAAGTTCTTCTCGATGAACTCCCTGTGTTCTGGCATCATGCAAACCACTTTATCCGC
This sequence comes from Candidatus Nanohalobium sp., assembly GCA_042216335.1. Classification (GTDB taxonomy): domain Archaea; phylum Nanohalarchaeota; class Nanosalinia; order Nanosalinales; family Nanosalinaceae; genus Nanohalobium. The sequence goes on along the minus strand of JBDGTY010000026.1, from coordinate 33,691 downwards.
TTCATCCACTGCTCTCTGTGAAACCTGGTCTGGGGAAGGCTTGACATATTTCCTGGCTTCGTCCTCCTCAAGCATCCTTTCCGCGTTCTCTGCTACACGACCGACTGCATCTGTTCCTGCTGACTCGACCTCTATCTCTGGATGAAATTTCCTTGTCAGGGCCTCGGCTACAGGGCTTCTGAAGCTGTTGCCGGTGCAGATGTAGAGAAGTCTCATATCCGGATGTTGGGAAAGGATCATGTATAACTTTTCGAGTGCTTCATACTGTTCTGGCTGCTTTCTCGGCGATGTCTCTCCAGTCTTCTCTCAGTACCTCCCAGTCCTGTTCTATCTGAACGCCCTGGTCCGATAGAGTATTCACGATGTTCGAGTCGCTGAGTCCGTGGTACCTGTCATGGCGGGAATCCGCTACGGAAACATCGTAGTCTGAGGCCAGTTGGTCCTTCAGTTCCTGTTTCAGCTCGCTGCCCTGGCCGCCCAGAATGATGTCGCTTTCAACTCCGCTGTCTCTGAAACAGTGGAAGGAGACAGATTCTTCGTGGTCTCCGTCCAGAAGGCTCTCAAGGTACTCATTTTCCGAGGGATCGATCCTGTGGCTTGGAACATGCATCTCCTCGAAACTTGTCTCCCAGTCCTTCCTGAACCCGCCGAAAATCCATGCCGATGCCGAAGCTTCCTCGCTGGCCGTGTAGGCCTGTCTGCCGGTGTAGGGCTCTATATGCCCTCCGTGAGGAGCCACGAATACTGTGTCGGAGGCAGGAAACTCTCTGGCGAACTCGAGACGGCTTTCGTTCCGCCCGGCTTTTGATTTGAAAAATCCTTCTTCACTGTAATTCTTTTCTTCAGTTCTGAACCGGATTCGCTCATCAGCCGCTTTATAGCCCTGCCTGCCTAGCTCCTCAAGCTTTTCTGGAACATCCATAGAAGTAAAAAGAAAAAAGATCAGTTACTTACTTCTCCTCTTCCCCTTCCTCATCTTCCTCTTCGATCTCTTTCTCGGCTTTCTCCCTCAGGTTAGGCACCATGTCCTCGGTGTCAGCGGCCTTCGCCACTGAAGAGGTGTCCATGTCCGGTGTCATCTGTTCGGCCTTCTCTTCTTCCTGTTCCTGCATCTCCTGGTACTCCTTGGATACCTTCTTGACGAACTCCTTGGTCTCGTTCTTCAGTTCGTAGACCTCCTTGTCGTCCAGGTCGTCCATATCCTTGTCCTTAACCTTTTCCACGACTTCCTCCCAGCGGTCGAACATCTCGAGGTGCTCCTCGTCGACGTCAAGGTTCTCCGCGACAACCTCTGGCAGGTCGTCCTTGTCCTCCGGCGGTTCGATGTCCTGTGCTCTGAGGGCGGCGACGTTTGCCTTCAGGAACTGCTTGTAATCGTCGACGATGCCCTTGACCTTCTTCCTTGCTCCCATCTGGGAGACAAGCTTGTGCATCCTCCGCACGAAGTCGTCAGTCTTATTCATCATCTCCTCAAGTTCATCGCCCGTGACTTCCTCAGGGTTCTTCTCGCCCTTCTTACCGAAGTCGTAGATCTCCTGGGCCTTGTCAGCGAACTCCTGCTCGAGCATATCCTTCTCCACGAACATCTCCTCAAGCCTTTCCGGAACCTTCTCCTTCGGAGGAGGATTCGCACCGGAAAGCATGATAGGTGCCTGGCCAGCGTTGGCCATCGCCTGTTCCAGCTTGTGAGGCAGGGAGGAACGCATAGTCTTCTCCGCCTTCTTGTAACCTGCGGCACCGAGCTTCAAACGCTTCTTCACTGATTCCTGCGTACCTGAGATCTTACCTCTCTCCAAGAGTCTTTTAGCGGGCATGAAGATGCCTGTATCGTATATAGGCTCTCCGTTACGCACTGCCTCGATGGCCAGGGGCTCTCCCTTCCGCAGGGAGTCCCAGAACTCGGTCAGGAACGGGAAGTACTGGATGGTGATCCTTTCGTCCGTCTCCTTCGCCAGGTCCGTGACCTTCTTCCTGATCTTCTTCTTCGCATCATCAGGAACATCCTTCTGCAACTTAGTATCATCCAGAACAACAAGAGTATCAATATCGCTGTCGTGTCCGTGCTCGCCTTTCGCAACGCTGCCCCAGACAGCAACAACTTTAACTTTATCACCCAGTTTATCCAGAAGCTTGTCGGAGAATTCCTCAGCACTCTCCATCCTTCTTTCCTGGGACTTTTGACGCATCTCCTTCATCTTATCCTTAGAACTCATGGTACCACATAATCTACGCTTGAAACCGCAGCCTTAAAAACCTTACGCGATATTTGTTACCTTTTGGTGAAAAAGTGAATTGGGCTGAGGAAGAACTCGGTGATATGTACAACGGTGGAAACGATTTGAACAGTGCTTTTGATTACAGACAGTTTTTGAGGCATTCTGATCCGGACGTGATTGCACCTCTCGGGCACCAGAAGGTGAGATGGCTGACAGGGTAAACTACTCGGTTGTGCACTACAGAAATCTCAGGCAGCTCGACAAAAATCCATACTTTGCAGCGCCAGAAGCAGAATCGGAGCTAGTTGAAGAGGCTCTCAGCCCGGACGAGCTTGAGGAAACTAACGTAACTTCAACTGCCGGTAAAGATTCCCGAGACCAGGAACTCAGAGAATTATCCGGCGTCCTCAATGGCGACGAAGAAATACACTTCTTCACATCTGACTACTCCCTATCCCAAGACAAGATATTCATTAGAAACGATTTGCCGGAAACTGAAGCGCATCTCTTTGGCGTAGAAACAGATAAAGAACACAAAATCCTTAACTCGGCAATCAGAAACATGCGCGCCAGAGCAAAATATCTGGATCTCAAATTCTAGACCTACCTGTACTCCTCACTATTCCACTCCTGAGGCCGGTTCTCGTTATCCGTAGCCGCCCGACTCGAATAAGTGTAATCGAACGGCTCGGCCTCGAGCAGACCCTTCAAAGGATCAAACGCGTGTTCCTCGATCTTCGCCCACTCACGCGTGTAGTTGGCCCGGTCGATACCATAGAAACGGCTTATCAATGCCTCCTCCTCCGACTTCGGATCCGTACTTGGATCGACGCGTGAAGGATCAAGGTCTTCCGGTTCAACTCCGAGTTCTATGAGGTCCATGGTGATTCTCATCATGTAGCTGGACTCTCCTTTATGTTCTCCCAGTTCAAACAGTACAGAGGCAGGTTCGTTCTCGTTCCGTGCGAATCCATTCTCCACGAAGTAGTACAGCCATTCATAGAGTTGTTCGTTTCCTCTGTCGAACGCTCCGTGGTGAGTCCCTCTGTTGGCCTCAACACCAGGATCCATCAGGTGCATCTGCCTCATAATCTTGGCCAGAGGCTTGTCCTCATCGATTTCGAGTTCGGGCCAGTTCTTCGCAAGTTCTCCCTCCTGTTCAACCATCTTTTTCATCTCATCCAGCGGTGGAGCGCCCATCGTCGCCACGTGCTCCATGTCTATCGTGAACTTCGCCGGACAGCCATCAAGCTCCTCGTGAAGATGGTCAAGCCCACCAAGACTTCCATCCTCCTCCAGCTGGTTCCTCGCAGTCAGGTTGATGGCATGAGCCGTGACCGAGATATCCTTCGGCCTCCAGATCTTGAAACGATCCCTCGGACTACCCGCCATGGTCTCAAGGTTCACGCCAAGGCCAAAACGATTCATCCACTCTATCCACGTCCAGCCTTCATGCTTCACTTCCTCTACTTCGTCATCGCCTAGGCCAAAGTCACGGCCCTTCAGATCAAACTGGGCATTACGCTGAGTAAAATGCGCCCAGACATAACACGCACCGACCGCCGCCGCAACATCACTCCGAAACTCCTCACTCTCCTCCAGCAAATCCAGGTAATGAAATGCATCCGAGTCAACGTCCTCATCATAAACGCCATTCCTAGGATTCTCCAAATCCAGAACCACGTCATCACGACCACCCCACTTATCCTCAACCAGAACCTTCCAGATAAACTCCGGAGCCTTCCAACCCTCATGACCCTTGAAATTGTTATCAGCCTCAGACATCCAGGCAGGAATAATATAGTAAAACAAACTAGACTCCTTCCACATCTCCCTGCCAAACTGCCCAATCAAAGCATCCATAAACTGGTAATACCTATCCTCTTCCTCAAAGAAACCATCCTCATTAGCCAAAGTCTTCCGGGCAGCCTTATCAATATCCTTGTAGACTTCGCCTTCAGGTCCTTCACCCGGTTCTCTTAGGGCTCTGTTCCTTATCCTATCGACCTCAATATCAGCGTTGTTAGCTAAAGCCCTCAGCTTACCCTGAACCGTTATGAGAAACTCATCTTCCTCCTCTTCAGTTTCACCATGCCAGATATCGTTCAAACCTTCTTTGATTTCATTTTTCGCCCATTCTTCTAATTTATCTTGGTTCTTCAGTTTTACTCCAGAGACTATGCCTTGAATGAGTGTTTCTCCCATAGGTATGGGAATCTGACTGCTTATTGCCTGCCCTATTCCTCTAGGCTGGCTAAATTCATGATTATCTATATTATAGACGGCTTCAGCCAGTGAATTAATTCGAGTTACTCTTACATTAGGGGGAAGATAATCGTTCAGGTCGCTTAGTTTCAATACATTATACTGGGTTAAGACTCCGTTAACAACCTCAGATATAGAAAGATCGTCAGGAAGTTGGTTTTTCACGTGTTCTGGAACTTCTTCTGACTCAAATTTTAGTGTCTGTATTGGATCGTCCTTTTCTTTATCTATCTTGTTTAGCCATGCATTTTGGACTCCTACATCTGCTCTTGCTGCTGTTGATATCAGTGAGATTGCAGCCTGAAGTTCGTCGATGTCAGGAGATTTCTTGGTCTCTCTATAGAAGTGGTCGCACGCTCTTCTCATGGTGTCTCTGTAGACTCTGTCGAATTTGTCGGAGTACTGTGTGAATAGGCCTTGTCTTCCGGTGAATAGCTGCCATTTCTGGTCTACCATGTTTTTGAGGTAGACGTCGTAGAATTTTTCGAGGAAATTTTTGTTGGCCCAGATGTCCTGTTTTTTGGCTTTCCGCATTTTTCTCATTTCTTCGTTGTATTCGTCCACCTGGAAGCCGAATGGGTCTAGGCTGACTTCCTGTGCCATTCTTTCGGCGAGTGCGGGCATGGGTGTTGTGGAGATGTGTGGATTCATCCTGCCTATGTTGAAGAGTGGTTCGTTGCCCTGTCCCTGTTCGTTTACTCTTTTTTTGAAGTATGCGAGTTCCTGCATGTAGTTTGTTATGTACTGTTCGACTGCGTCGTAGCCGTAGTTTTCGCCTGGTACTGCTTTGTATGCGGATGTGAATCCTGCATTCATGTCGGGGTGGAGTGTAATGTCGAGGCCTAGCTGGTCGATGGTTCGAATCATCTGCTCGGCCTCCATCTCGAACGTGGCCGGGTTGGTTATCTGTAATTCCAGGAGTTCTCCGCCTATCATGGATGCGTATCCGATCCTCTCATCCATGGGCGTAGGAACCTCTCCCATGTCCATTGCGGAAGAATTCCCGATCACATAGTTCAGGTCGTCGAAGCCTTTGTCTCCGTCTTCGTCACTGTCGTTGCTTTTCAGGTTTTCCCGGATCTTGTCGATTATGAATGCCATTCTTTGGTCACTTCATTGTGTAGAGGCCGAGGCCGATTTTGAGGTCCCAGTAGTAGTCGTAGCGTAGTTCTCTTTCGAAGCCTTTGAGGCCGTCTCCAGGTTCTTTCATGTAGAATGGATCGACCTGGCCTGTGAATTCTCTGAGGGTTTTGGTGAAGCCTTCGTACATGTCGCTGTCGCCGTCTTCGTCTTCTTTGAATTTTTCTTCGAGTTCGTCTTCGAGTATGCTGTCGATGGCGTCTATGTATTTGTCGTCAAGTATATCTATGGATTCGAGTCCGTCCTCTACCCTCCTGATCTGTGATGAAAGTTCGATGGGTACGTCGTCGTCTACCTCGTCCTGTATCTCTTCTCTCAGCTGGCGGACCGAGAGTTCCGCGTCCTGACGTGCCTGTTTCAGTTTTTCGGCGTCGTCGCTTTTCTCCCAGTCGCCGGTGTAGTCTTTCATCATCTGGTCGACAAGTTCTGCGTGTTCGTCGGCGCGTGGCTTGATGATGTTTTCGAATACGTGGCGGCAGACGAATCCCGGGAACCACTTGACTCTTCCGGCTGATGGGCCGTCGGCAGGGCTCTGCGGCTGTTCGAAGCTAGCGAGGTTGGCGTGGACGCCTTTGATGAAGAGAACACGGTAGTGCGTGGCTTCGTCTTTGTCGGCGTAGTCCAGGCTGTTGTGCTCTGCGTCGTACTTCATGGGCTTCCAGAGAAGGAAGTCAAGCAGCCTGAGCATCGTGGAGTTGCCTTTCAGGTTTATGCTTTCGCCGTGAGCGAACTGCTGGTCTCCCATCCTGTTGATCATCGCGGCGTCCCGGACGTACGGCTCCAGCCACTCCTTCGTCTCCTCTATACTCCTCTCCACGTTCTTCAACTGCCCTTTCAGTTCGTCAAGCTTCCTCGAGACCTCGGAGCCGTAGAGATCCTTCCACTGTTCGTACATCTTCCACTTCTTCTTCAGTATAGCCTTCTCGTTCCTCGGCAGGTCAGACAACCGGCCGTCATCGAGGTCGTCGGCATCCCTGTCATCGTACCTCTCCGCCCTCTGCTCCGCATCCTCAAGGTCCTCCACGCTCTCCATCTCGTTGAAATCCGCGACGATGGAGGGATAGATGTTCTGGTCACGATACGCCTTCAGACTCATCTGGTCGCCGCCCTGACGTGGAGACTGTCCGGCACCATCCACGAGCTCGATGAAGTCTCCTTTAAGCAGTGTTTCATCCTTGGATTCTATGGCCTCGACGCGGCTCCGCAGCTTTCTTATGTCGTGCTCCAGCATGTGCTTCTGCTTTATCAACTGCTGGTAGCTCTGCATCGTCTGTTTAATATTTTGCTCGGCCTGTTGTTTCCTCTGCATGAACTCCTGGTGGAAGTTGCTCTGAGGCGCGATGTGCACTGATTCGTCGATCTTCTGTGCGTTGTACTCCATGGCTGTATCCAGGTTATCTACTGCAGTGAAGACTGCGGCGAGGGCTGTTCCCTGGCTTCCGGAGGAAACCTTCAGGTGTTTCCACGGGTCGCCGCCGAATATGTCGAAAACTGTGTAGTCTTTCTCCCTGAGGTCAGAAAGCGACTCTACATCTCCGGACCTGATCTTGTTCTTCAGTTCATCGCTTCCGCCTTCTGTCCTGATGATATGTCCGAACTTGCAGGTCGAGTCTTCCAGGTCTCCGTGGCCGTGGCTCATCCCTGAAAGAATTATACCCGAGCTTCTACTTAAAAATAAAACCGGACGCATAAGGGTTAAAACCAGTCAATAACCACAACTTAAACAGCGATGGCAACACCGATACTGAAACGCAGACTCAACCCACTCCTGCTGATCTCGACCGTGGCAGCACTCTCACTTCTCGCAGGTGTCTCGGTCATCTACCAGGACAGGGTATCCAGCAAAGTCGGGGAGATAGAAAAATTAAATCAGAACATCTCGGAATCGATGGAAAGGATAAGAACCCTTGAAAACAAAACCAGGAATCTGAAGAATACTACGGAGAATTTGAATTCCACTATTTCAACTCTGAGAAAAAAACTGGAACGCAAGGAATCCCTTATCGAGAACAAGACGCAGAGAATCTCGGATTTAAGAAGCCAACTCGATCAGCAGAGAAGGGCGCTCAACCAGTCCGACAAGATCAACGACCTGAACAGTTCACTTTCATTCGTCTGCGCCCTTTACTCGGGAGATTCAGACACTGTAAAGCAGGAATGCAACCAATGGGGGCACAAGGTGAACCTCGATGAGGGTTGAGAAACTTCTCAAAAGGCTGAGGAGAGAATTCATCAAGGTCAACCTGATCCAGGCCTCTCTCGACTCGATCATCGCTTTTCTGTCGGCGGACCTGGTGCTTTTCCTGATGAACGTCACGCTGATAAACGAGCAGGTGCATTACCAGGCTCTTGCGGCCTTGACTTTCGTGTTCTTCCTGGGTGACTGGGTGCATCGCTCCAGGAAGTACCGATTGGAGATATACGAGCAGGAGAATCCGCAGCTACAGGAGATTCTGAGGACAGCCCGGGACAACCTTGACAACCAGAACATCGTTTCTCAGGCTATGTTCGACGATCTGATGGAGAGGGCGCGTTCAGTCACGTCTGAGAGCATCGTACCGTCAACAGAGATAATCAAGAAGATACTTGTCATTGGATTGCTTAGCTTCCTGACGGTTCTCTCCGGCCTCGTCAACTTCCAACCCGTCCAGGAAAGCAGGGAGGTCTTCTCACAGTTCGAGCCCCAGGACATCCTTAACCCGGGCGGAAGAGGTGAGGGAGTGCTGAAGAACGCTTCGGCGATCTACGGCGAGCAGAAGAGTATCGACGCCATTTCCACCGAACTGAAGATCAAGGTGACAGGGAACGCCACAGGAGGAGAACAGGGCAACGTCAGGGCTCTCAACAGGGAGGATTTCACGTTCGAGGCCGCCAACCCTGAGATGCCGGATGATGTCGAACTGGCCCGGAAGTACTCGCTGGCTATCCGTGAGTGAAGTTGAATTTAAATTCCCGCGGAGACCATTCTAAAGTGTATGAAAGTGAAAAGCACGGACGAAGCCGGCAAGTACGAAAAAGCAAATCAGAAGCTCGCAAAGGTCAAGGACGAGGTCCGGAAGGTGATGGTCGGACAGGAGGAGATAATCGAACAGGTGCTTGTGGCAGTACTCTGCGACGGTAATATCTTGCTTGAATCCAATCCGGGCATGGGAAAGACAAAGATGGTGTCCACGATATCAAAAGTGCTCGGGCTTGAGTTCTCGCGCATCCAGAACACGCCGGACCTGATGCCTTCTGACATAACAGGTACACACATCATCGACGAATCCTCGGACACTACTGACTTCGTGTTCCAGAAGGGCCCAATCTTCGCCAACATGATCCTGGCAGACGAGATCAACCGTGCGACACCCAAAACCCAGTCCGCACTTCTTGAGGCGATGCAGGAAAAGCAGGTGACGGTCGGAAACAATTCCTACAATCTGGACGAGCCTTTCTTCCTTATGGCGACACAGAACCCGATAGAACAGGAGGGGACCTACCCCTTGCCTGAGGCCCAGAGAGACCGCTTCATGATGAAGGTAGAACTGGACTATCCGGAGCTTCAAGAGGAGAACAAGATAGTCGACCGCTTCACCTCGGAACTGGATTACGACCCGGACCTGGAGCAGGTGATCTCGCGTTCCTCGCTTATCCGGCTGCAGGAGTTCACCCGCAAGGTGCCGATAGCCAACGATCTACGGGAGAAGGCCGTCAGGATCGTCTCGGCGACCCGTGACAGGGAGGAACTCGACTACGGAGCCTCTCCAAGAGCGTCTATGAACCTTGTACTGGCGGCGAAAGGAAGAGCACTCATCGAAGGAAGGAACCATGTCTCGGAATCCGATATCGAGGATATGGCGAAGCCGGTGCTCCGTCACAGGATAGGCCTCAGCTTCCAGGCCGAGAAAAAGGGCATGACAGAGGACGAGGTCGTCGAACAGATAGTCGAGGAACAATGAAGAGGACCGAAAAATTCCCGGAAACCACGAGGTGAGAATATTTGATAGAGATAGACTTTCTTGACCAGCTCGATAGGTTCCACCTCGCACTGAAGAAGAATTCGACCGAGATTAACCAGGGAGAGCAGAAGTCAGAATACTCGGGCCAGGGCATGATATTCAAGGACCACAAGCAGTATGTCCCCGGCGATGACATACGGAAGATAGACTGGAAGGCATATGCACGGACAGGAGAGTACTATGTCAAGCGGTTCCAGGAGGAGAAGAACGTCACGCTCCACATCGTCGTCGACAGAAGCAGCTCAATGGACTACGGCGATGTCAACAAGTACGAATACGCCTCCAAGATTGGCCTTGCACTCGCCTACATGGCCAACAAAACCAATGACAGGTTCCACTACTCAGTCTTCTCCGAAACCTTAACTGACCTGACCTCTGCGCGGAGAAACGCCAATCTGCCACAGCTCGTCGACACGCTCAACTCGCTGAGAAAGACCCCGGAGAGCAAGGTGGATTCCTGCTTAACGGAATACTCATCGAGGATCAAGAACAAGTCCGCAGTGATTATACTCTCCGACTTCCTCGTCGAACCGGAGAAAGTAGAGGACGCAGTCAAGAACCTCGTGGGCTCCGATGTCATACTCGTCAACACGCTCTCAGAACAGGAGATATCCCCGGAGATGAAGGGCGACAAGATACTCAAAGACCCGGAATCATCCTC
>JBDGTY010000026.1:11437-23308 GCA_042216335.1 Candidatus Nanohalobium sp. | reverse complement strand
ATGGAAATCCTCGGCTTCCAGACAATAGACAGCAAACCCGCGCTGTACCACCCGGCGCTTGACCTTGTCGTCATATCCGATATACATCTCGGACTGGAGGGCAGCATGACGTCGAAGGGCAGCTATGTCCCGCGTTTTCAGCTCGACGACATCAAGGACGAACTTGAGGAGATAAGGGAAGAGACTGGAGCTGACAGGATACTGGTGAATGGAGACCTGAAGAACCAGTTCTCGACCAGCTATACGGAAAAGCAGGAGGTAGACGAATTCCTCGAGTTCCTGATAGATCTGTTCGATGAGGTCCTCCTGATCGAGGGAAATCACGACACTTTCCTGGATAACACCGCGGAAAAACACGGCCTGGAACTGAGAGAAAGTTTCGGGGAGGACGGAGTTCTCTTCGTCCACGGCCATGAAGATGTCGATGAAAATTTCGATACACTGGTTATTGGCCATGAACATCCTGCACTGGCGTTAACCGATGATGTGGGTGTGAAGGAGAAGATCGACTGCTTCCTCTACGGAGAAATAGAAGCTGGAAATATAGTCGTGATGCCGGCTTACTCCAAGATCTCGAACGGTTCCGAGGTCAACAATATGCCGCGTGAGGAGCTCCTCTGCCCGGTTTTGAGGGAATATGGTGTCGACGATCTGAAGGCTGTGGGTGTGTCCCGTGAGGCCGGTCTCTTCGAGTTTCCTGAGTTATCAAAAATCAAGTAGTGAGATTATGAGGATGAGTGCGGCGACTCCTGCCGCGGCTATGAATGATCCGTTGAGGCTCCAGATGGAGGCTACTGTTCCGGCGAAGACCGGGCCGATGGTCTGGCCGGTGTGTTTTGCAAGTTCGTTGAATCCTGTCATCTCTCCTTCTACCTCGTTCGGTACGTTCTCGTCGAAGATGCCGTGGATGGCGGGTGACATGCCGGAGGAGAATACTCGGGCCAGGAAGAAGAGGAGTCCGGTAAGTATGAGACTTTCGACCATCGACATGGCGAACAGGGTCGGTATAAGGAGTACTGCCAGGATTCTGATGGTGTGGTGCTTGCCTATCCTGTCGGCTATGTCCCCGAACACGAACTGGAACATCTTGGGCAGCGCCGCAAAGCCGAAGATCAGGCCCATCGTGGCGAAGTCGGCGTTCATCTTGTCGAGCAGCAGAGGCACGGCCAGCCAGTAGAATGAGAAGATTATTGAGTAGAGGAATATTAGGACAAGCTCGTGCCGCAGGTTGCTCCAGTTCTCCTTCAGGTGGTGGAAGTCGTTGAAGTACGTGCTGCTGTGTGTCAGGTCCTCCAGCGAGCTCTCCAGTCCTTTCTCCCGCTCCGTCCCGATAGCGAAGTAGTAAGCTATTACTGCGAGACTAGAGGTAAGGACCCAGAGCATCAAGGGGAGGCCGAAACCGTAGCCGGCTATCAGGTATCCTCCGATCACAGGGCCGGTGACAATCGCCATGTTGATCCCGAGCAGGAAGATAGACACAGATTCGGACTCCGTCTCCGCGTCGGAACTCTTCAGGGTCAGGCTCCATCCACCGTTCCAGATGAAGGCCTTTGCAACACCCTCCAGGATCTTACCGGCGAAGAACAGCGGCACCAGAGCAGTGTAAAACATCAGGGGCGGCAGTATAACGAGTGAAATCCCCATGAAGATAACAACTTTCTCGCCTGCCCTCTGCACAAGATTCCCGACAGGTATGTCAAGTATGATAGGTACTGCGGCGCTGAGAGATGTCAGGACTCCGACCAGAAACACTGATTCCATGTTGTTCTCGAAAAATATCGGCAGAAAGTTCCAGACCGTGCTCCGCCCTATCCAGGCGAGCAGGAAAACAGCTGAAAGATACTTGGCTATATCCGGGACTCGCTCCAGCTCCATATCCAGAAATCAATCGAAACTCGTATTTAATACGTTACGAAACCTTCGTCATCCTCATCGTCTTCGAGTTCCTCCTGCTCCTTCTGCCGCTTCCTCCGTTTCTCTTCCTGTTTCTTGTACTCCTTCTTCGCCTTCTCCTTCAATTCGTTGTACCGCTGCTTAACAGGATCAGGCTTGTCTGTACCGGCCTCCTCCTTCTTAACCTTCTCGTAACGGTCCTTCGAATCATCTTCCTCGCCGTTGGAGGAGTTTTTCGCCGCCTCGACGAACTCATTCATCCCGACCACCTTTCGGCTTCGTGAACGGAAGCATCCTGAGAACCGATACGATACGGCCGATGTCCTCTGCCGTCTGCTCGATCGACTCGGCAGACCTCTCCGCCGACTCAACCAGTTCGTTAGCATTCTTCAGTACGTAGATTGTCGCTGCAAATATCCCAAGGAAAACGATTTTGACCAAGATGCTGAGCCCGAGGTTCACGGCCTGCCAGTCAACCATATTCTCTTCTTGTGGCTCAGGGGGTTTATAGCTTTCGATTTGGAAACCATTAAAAGCTTCTAAACCGAATTTTTGGCTGTGATAACATGGTAGAAGTCCCAAACGACACTGAGGTAGAAGACCTTCCTTTCACTCACGCAAGGATCAAAAGGATGATCAGAGACAAGGCAGCAGACGGTCAGTACGTCCGCTCAAACGTATACTACGGCCTCAACCTCCTGCTCGGTGAGATCGCAGAAGAGATCATCGACAACATGATGGAGACGGACGCAGCATACGTCGAAAAACACCACCTCGACACCGCCGCAAGAAAATACGAGAAAGTCGAGAACATCATCAAGGAGAAGGAAAGAGTCGCCCGGAAACTGGACGCACTCTCAGCCGACGTCGAAAGGCTTTCACGCGAAGTCGAACAGGCGGATCACTAGATTTTTTCTTTCATTTTTCTCTATTATAGTTCTCTGGCAACGGCGCTGTGATACGTTTCTTCACCATAAGTTTCTATTATGGCTGAAAGCGCCTGCTCCCAGTTGTGTTCAGATTCTGGGTCATAGGCTGCTGCTATCTCGCTCCCTTCTTCGCCAGTTATCGCTATCACTTCCTTGCCTTCGTAATTTTTGGATAAAGTTTCGCGGTTAGCCTCGATGTAGCAGCGGGAGCTCTCCTTCTTCTCAAGGATTCTGTTGAATTCCCTGATTTCATTCCGGCCTGGTCTTTCCACATATGCTGAACTACAGCAACAGTTATCAATTTTATCACGGCGTTATACTGTATGAGGTTTGAATCCGAGGTTATCTCCGAGGATCTTCTACCCGCAGTGAGGAGTGTACTGGCCCGGAAGCTGAGTGAGGATTACGGGCTTCACCAGCATGAGATCGCGGATCTCCTGGATGTTACTCAGCCGGCGGTGTCTCAGTACATGAACGAGAAGCGGGCGGATCAGGGGATCGTTGAGAAGTTGACGGATGATCCGCAGACAGGTATCTTGTTGAATGATGCAGCGGACAAGGCCGCGAAAGAAGAGGACTACACCGAGGAACTGGCGAGCATCGTCACCACGGTCAGGGATAAAGGCATGCTGAAGCAGAAGTTCTCCGAGGCAGAAAGGATACTGTAGAGACAAAAAGAGTTTTTTCTAGGTGAAGTCCTCGAAGGTGTAGCCGACTTCCTCTTCTTCCTCCTCGCTTTCACCGTTTCCAAGAAGCCCCTTGGCCTTGCTCATCACTCCAAGTTCCGGAAGGTTGTCGGGTACGTCGATCTCCCAGTCATCTGGTAGCACGTCCGGCAGTCCCTCATCTCCCAGGAGTTCCTCTTCCCTGTAAAGCAGGAATCCGGCTGCTCCTCCTCCCAGGACGACAACTCCCACCAGTGCGATCATGATCAACCTGTTGGTCATCCTCTGGTTGTACTCCTTCCTGACCTCTGTATAGGTCTGGGAGGCCTGAGAGAATTCGGAGTCGATGTTCTGAAGGTAATTCTTTGCCCTGTAGTATTCCCCGCTCTGCGTGGCGTTCTGAGCCTTCTCCACTTTCCTCCTGAACTCTGAGACGTTTCCTTCCAGCGCTTCCTTGTTCTCCTCTTTAAGGCCTCCAAGCTTCGAGATATTGCTTTCCAGGCTTTCGAGCTTAGAAGCCCAGTTCTCAACATCCTGTTTGATGCTCTGCTGCTGGCTCTTGGTCGCCTGGACCACGACCTCGACAGTAGTCGAAGCTGATGGACTATCCGAACTCAAGGTCATGTTGTAGACCCCAACACCTCTCTGCGAGGCATCTATAGTGATCGACTTCGTTATACTTGAGTTTTCCTTCAGGTCCGTCACGTTGATGTTCTCTTCCACGAGCTTGCCGTCAGAGATGACTGAGTTCCTGATCAGGAACTCTCCGGTGTTCTCGATGGTGACGTCGAAGGTCTTAGTGGAATCGGATTTAACCTCGACTCGTTCAGGGGCACTGAGTGAGATCTTTGGCTGCTTGTTAGGGTAGTACTCGAACTGGAATTTTTTCTCGCCGCTCCACTGACCGGCCTTATCCAGTGCCCTGATGTAGAGAGTATTCGTTCCGCCTGCGTTGAGAGAGATATCGTCTACCGCGACCGTGAACTGGCCGTCGCCGTCCCTCTCGACCTTTATCCCGCTGCCGTAGTTTCCGGATTCCGTGCTGTACTCCAGCCTCTTGATACCCGTATCATCGGAAGCACCGTAGTTCAAAGTGAACTCTCCGTTAAAGGTCGAAACACCTTCCGGATGCTCAACATAACCTATGGTAGGAAGCTCGGTGTCGATAGTGATATCCTTCGAAGCCCTGTCATCCATGCAGTTACCTGCCTCATCACACAGCAGTACCTCGAAGTTCACATCTCCGCTGTACTCGTCCGCAGGAACACTGCACGAAAACTCCGAACCATCACCTGGACTCGCGTAATCCGTCGTACCGATCTTATCATCGTTCGCGAAACACTTCGCCCGGATATCAGTATTCTCGTTATCTTTATCATCGATATCGATGTTTACCTGCGCCTCCTCACCCTCATCCAGCGAAACCACTCCGTTACTCCCGCCGTTCTCCAGAGAGATAGTCGGAGAAGTATCACCGTTATACGAATCATCTAATGTGAAGGTGGCTGAGTCACTTCCGGTTTTTCCTACCTGGTCGGTGGCGGTGACATCAACAGTGAACTGGTCGCCGTTGCTCAGGTCGCTCGTATCTATATCAAAGCTTACAGCACAGGTATTTCCGGGATTGCAGTTAGGGTTGACGCTGGCATCACTGCTGATCGAAACCGATCCATCAGAGGAACTTACGGATGCAGTAGCATTGATTACATCGCTATAGTTGTCTGAAACCTGGAATTCGATCTTTGGATCGGCTCCTACGTATTTATTGTCTTCATTGGGGTTTACACTAAGTCCTCCGACATCTAATGTCACAGTCCTTGTACTTGTCTCATTATCGCTAGCATCTACATCTGAAGTATTGGCCTTCAATTTCAGGCCTTCGACGCTTCCCAGGTTCGTGCTACCAAGGTCGGTATAGTATGTTCCGGAATTCTCGCTTGCACTTCCTGCATCTTTCCACCCGTTTCCTTTATCGAAGTAGAAATTGACACCACTGAGTCCTGAATTACCGGAGACCTCGAGCCTGAAAGATTTATTGATATGTTTCCCATCATTGGAAGGTCTTTCCCAGCTCAGCGATGCTCCGAGTCCGATCACAAGGGTTGTTAGTGCGAGAAGAACAGTGACTTTTCCGAGTTTTGAACCGATGGTCATCACTATGCATAGAATGGGCTTCCGGGTTTTAAGTAAATTTTACCGTCCAGAAACTCCAGACCTGGTTTTTATTTCTGATTCTGTCTAAAAGTCTGTATGTTCAGTCTGAAAGGTGTGGCCGAGAGAACAGGTTTCATCCTGCTGGTCCTGTTCCTGATAGGCCTTGGCTTCTTCCAGGGATTCCAGGTTCACAGGTTCACAGTAGACCTTTTCTTCGTGGTTTTCGAGGTGCTGTGGCTTGATGCCGCTGTCTCCAGCATCGGGTTCGCAGGGTTCTTCACGGTCTCCGCAGTCATCTATCTCGTCAGGATTGGAAGGTACGCCTCTCCGCAAGAAACACCAGAAGGAATGATAACCTGCATAATCCCGACCTATCGGGACTACGAGGTACTGGACAGGAGCGTCGACTCGCTGCTCGAATCGTCCTATGATGATTTCAAAGTTCTCATAGTGTGCGAGGAGGACGATGATGAGGGGATAGAGAGGGCTGAGAGGCTGGCTGAGGATGATAAAGTAGAGTATCTCGTCAACACGAAGTACCCGGGAAGCAAGGCAGGGGCCATGAACTACGCGGTAGAAGAGGTAGATTCGGAGTACATCGCTTTCTTCGACTCCGACCAGAGAGTACGTCCGAACTTCCTTTCAGAACTTGTTTCAGAGCTCCAGGAGCATGAGATAGTCCAGGCACGTAACGTCCCGAAACCCGATGGATTGATCGAGTCACTCAGCTACTATGAATCAGTCTTCTTCACCTACATCTCCCGGCAGCTCCTCACACTCTTCACTGGTTTCAGGCTGGTTGGGAGCAGGAGTGTCGGGATGAGGAAGGATGTTTTCGAGGAGCTCGGTGGCTACAGCGATGATACACTGGTGGAGGACTACGATTTCGCCCATAAATGCTATATCAACAAGGTGGATGTCGCTGACGTTCCTCTGCCGGTTGAAAACCTTGCGGCACACAGTTTCCGGGACTGGTGGGGACAGAGAAAGCGATGGATGACAGGATACTTCCAGGTCATGTCCAAGATGTTCCATAAACTTTTCAAGGACTTCAGTGGCAGGAGAAGCATCTTTTCAGTACTGCTGGCTTCTGGAAGCCTTCTAGGCAGCTTCCTTATGCTTACAGTGGTCTCGAAATTCCTGATACTGTTCTTCCTCGGTGCGGAGATGATCTACAGCGTGCCTGTGTTTTCTCTGGCTGTCATCGCACTGGCTATGCGTCTTCACGATAGAAAGTACAACTTTGTGGATTCAATTGGTTTTTCCTGGGTTGCTGTTCCGCTTGTCTTCCCGTTCTTCAGCATAATAACTGTAAGATCGTTCCTCGAGTTCCTGTTCGACCGGGATATGGACTGGTACCGGGTGGAGAAGTAGTTTTACAACGTTATCAGTATGGCGCCTATCACCATCAGTGCGGATCCGGCCATCCTTTCCGAGAAGCTTTCCTTCTCTTTAAGCATGAAGAAGCTGAATATAACTGCTATAGGTATGCTCAGTCTTTTGATGGCGATGACGTAGGAGACCAGTGTAAGCTTCAGTGCGGTCATCTGGAGGAGGCTGGAGATGCCTCCGAGACTTCCCAGGAACCCAAGTTCCTGCCATTTGTTTTTCACCTTGGACTTCCAGTCTGAGGATTTACCGATCATGATGGGCAGTAGCAGCATAGAGGCCGTGAAGTGGATTGAAAGAGTCCAGAAAACCGCTGAGGACCTTGTAACTCCGATTTTGTCGATGTTTGCGGTCACCGAGTAGATCAGAATCACTACCAAGATCAGTTGGACGCCTCTCTCCTTCCAGAGCTTTCTCAGAGGATCAAGTACATGAGTCGACTCCTGTATCTTCAGGATATACGCTCCCAGGGTTATCAGCAAAATACCGATTATTCCCTCTGGGCTAGGCGTCTCCCCGAGCATAAGGAACGAGGTGCCGACTACAAGGATCGGTGAAAGAGCGAACATAGGTGTGACGATCGATGCATCCGACTCCTTGAACGCCTTGGCTATCAGAACGGAAGTAAAAGTGATCAGTAATCCCTGAGGTATCAGGTAAAACAGGACATCCGTACTGAGGGCTGGAACGCCTTGAAAAGCCAGGAAAACTAACAGGAAGGGAAGCGCAAAGAACCTCGAACTCCAAGCGGTAACGTACTCGTCCGTGTCAAGTACGTTCTCCCTCTCGTAGACGCTCTGAAACCCTTTCACAACCGCTACTCCCAGAGCCAGCAAAATCCCTAATTCTATCACACCAAAACTTCACCAACCCTAATTATTAATCTTCCCGAGCCTCCTCAAACTTCTCGATAGCCTCCTTTCTGCGCTCATCATGGTCAACGATAGGCTCGGGATAATCCTCGCCGATCTCCACGCCGCAGTCCTCCTGCTGAAGCCGGTTCATCTCATGTGGCTTGTGTATGTGCTCGTCGGGCACGTCTTCCAGCTCTGGAACCCACTTCCGGATGTATTCTCCGTCGGGATCGTAATCCTCGCCCTGAGAGAACGGGTTAAATACACGGAAGTACGGCTGGGCGTCCGTTCCGATCGAATAGGCCCACTGGATGCCTCCGACCATCGAGGCGATCTCAGCGTCAACAAACATCTTCTTGAAGTATTTGTGGACGTCCTTCCAGTCCAGCCATAGATTTTTACACGCGAAAGATGTTACTACCATCCTCAATCGGTTGTGCATCCAGCCGGTCCTCTTCAGCTGCCGCATACCTGCGTCAACGAAAGGAACGCCGGTCTCACCTTTCACCCAGGCCTCCCAATCCTCCTTGGCTTCCTCCTTACTTCTCCACTCTATCTCCTCATATTCCTCTAGGAAAGGTTTTTCCGTGGTTTCCGGCCAGTTCCACAGAACCTGCATGTAGAAGTCTCTCCACGCCAGTTCCTCCTGCCAGGTCTTGATTCCCGAGGTATCGTCGTTCGGGTTCCTGGCCTTGATCCTCTCTGCCTCCCAGAAAACCTCCCTGATCGACACCGTGCCGAACTTCAGGTGTGGTGAAAGCTTTGAAGTCGCGTCTTTCCAGGCGTAGTCCCTGTTCTCGTCGTAGTTCCAGATCTTATCCTTGAAATCTTCGATTCTTTCCTTTCCGCCTTCCCTGCCCGGGTTCCAGACCCACTCAAGTTCGTCCGACTCTTCAAATCCGAGTTCCTTCAGCGAAGGTATCTCATCTGACTCAGCCTTCGGTGTAGTGTATTCCTCTACATCTTGCGGCCGTCTCTTCTCCCGGTCGAACCACTTCTTGCTGTAGTATGTGTAGACCTTGTACGGCGTGCCGGAATTGGTCAGGATTTCCTCTTTCTCGAACATCACGACGTCCTTGAATGTTTCGACCTCTACCTCTAGTTCCTCTTCTACATTCTCGTCTCTCTGCCGGGAGTGCGGTGTATAGTCCCTGTTGTGGTAGACTGCGTCTGCATCCGTCTCTTCTATTATTTTTTGAAGTTCCTCGACCGGTTTTCCCTTCCGAACAATCAAATCTTTGCCATCTTTTCCATCCAGGTTTTCCTTCAAGTCTTTCAGAGCATCATGCCAGAACTTGACGCGCGGATAACCAAGAGTTGCGTTCTCGAAGTATTCGTCGTCGACCACGTAGAACGGGATGACTTCGTCGTGTTCTCTGCTGGCCTCGACGAGTGCGGTGTTGTCGTGTTCTCTGAGGCTTCTCCTGATCCAGACGATTGCGGTCATGTAAAGGTTTTGAAGAGAAGGTGTTTTACCGGTTGGGGCTACTGGTTCTGGAAGAGTTTGTCCAGCTTCTCCTTCTCCTCTTCCGGCCCTATCAGGATGATGGAGTCTCCGCTCTCCAGCTCGGTCTCGGACTCCGCATTCAGGATCTCATCATCTTTTACTATCGATGCGACGTTGAACTTCTCCGGGAACTTCTTCCGGTGCTTCAACTGCTTGACCGTCTTCCCGTTGAGTGAGGAGTCGTCCTGTATCTGCGCCTTCAGTACTTCTCTGTCGCCGGAGAGGTTGGCCAGCTTCACGAGGTAAGGGTGTTCCACCGCGGATAGGAACTCCGAGAGAAGTAAATCTGTGTGGCCGATGGCCTGTGCATCGATAATCTGGAACGCCTCGAAATATTCGTCGTCCTCCATCCGGGAAACCACTTTCGGCACACCGTACTTCTTTCCGAGGGAACATACTACCATGTTCTCGTTGTCGTTCTGCTGCGTCGCGATTAATATGTCTGCCTGTGTTATGCCGGCGTCTTCCAGCGCTGAGAGTGTTGAAGGTGACTTGTTTATGACTGTTGCTCCTGAGGAGCTGTAGAGGCGTTCGCATTTGTCCTGGTCTTCGTCTATTATGACGACGTCGTGCCTGCCTTCCAGCCTATCGACGAGTTTCCGGGATAGTGTGTTGATCCCTGTGATCACTACGTACATCCTTACTTTGAATCTGGGAAGATGCTCCTATTAAATATTGCCAGAACCGGGAGCATCTCAAGACGCCCAGCCAGCATCAAAACGATCCAGACCGACTTCGAGATCCAGGAAAGCTCAACCATCCTCTCACCGGAGAGGAAGACAGGTCCCATGTTGCCGGCCGCGGAAACAGCTCCGGAAAGCGAAGCAGCAAAGCTGACGTTGTCAAACGCCAGTACAGAGACTGTTCCGAGGAAAACGACCGCCACCCAGATGAAGAACAGGACGGAGACAGTCCTTATAGCAGAAACATCCAGCAGCTCGCCGTCGATCTTGACCTCGTTTATCGCGGTCTCTGGAAGAGAGTAGGCCCGGATACGTGTCCTCAGCAGTTCTATCAGAGTTTTGAGCCGGAACACCTTCAATCCGCCTGAAGTAGAACCGACCGAGCCTCCGACGAACATGACTCCGATTATGATTATCTGGACGGCGATCGAAAAAGCCATGAGTGAGGTAGTGGCGAAGCCTGTGGAGGAGATGATGGATGCCGACTGGAAAGCAGAGTCCAGCAGCGCCTGCGACAGACCTGAGGAGTTCAGGGTTTCCAGCAGGAAGACCCCAGTCAGCGCCAGGAATATCTGGGTGTAGAGCTTCAACTCCGAGTTCTTCAGGGATTTCAGCTCTCCTCTCAGCAACCTGTACAGTATGACGAAGTTGACGCCGCCTATGAACATGAAAGGAACTGTTGCGGCCTGTATCGCCGGTGAGAAACCTCCAAGACTCTGGGCTGTCGTCGAGAATCCTCCAGTGGAGAGAGTGGAGAATCCGTGGGTTACTGCGTCGAACACGGGCATACCCAGCGCGACGAAAGTACCTATTATCACGGATGTGATGAACCCGTAGACACGCCAGAGCTCGATGATGCTTTTTCTCAGGGAAGGCCTTATACTTCCTGGATCCGACTTGTGTGTCTCCGCCGAGAACAGTCTACGGGAGATGCCTCCTGACTCCCTGATGACAGCTATGAAGAAAGTCAGTATCCCGAGGCCGCCAACCCACTGCATCAGTGCACGCCAGAAAAGTATCGAATGCGGAAGGCTTCCCGGAGCAGTGAACATCGACATGCCGGTAGTTGTCAGGCCGGCGGCTGATTCAAAGACCGCGTTGATAAGACTCATCTCTGGGAGCAATGGTACTCCTCCCAGAAAAGTTGCCAGGCTCCAGCCAAGCACTGTCGCGATCATCGCCTCCTTCACAGAAGGATCATCGCTTCTCCCACCATGTTTCAGTATGAAACCGCCTATGAGGCAGGTGATGGCCGAGTAGATGAAAGGTGCGAGCGTTGCGCTCGACTCGGTGTAGTACAGGCCGATGAGGACCGGAGCCGCCAGTATAACTGAGAAAACCAGCATAAAACGTCCGATTATCTGGGCGACTACGCGCGGCCTCATACATTCCTTGATTCTGGAGGCCTGAATAAAAATCCCGACAGTATTCAAAAAGCTTGCCGCCGTTGTCTTTCATGCTCGGGAAACTGAGCAGGTAGATAATCATGCAAATTACAATCGGAACTTCTGACGGTCAAACATTCCAGGAAGAAATCGAAGATAACTCCCAGTTGATCGGGAAAAAGGTAGGAGAAGAGTTCGACGGCGGGATCGTCGGCCTCTCAGGCTACACGCTCAAGATAACAGGAGGAAGCGACAAGTCCGGCTTCCCGATGAGACACAGCATTGATGGAAGCGAAAGAGAAAGAGTACTTCTGGAAGACGGAGCAGGCATCAACGAAGACGAGGATGGGGTAAGAAGAAGGAAATCTGTCAGAGGAAACACAGTCAGCGACGAAATCGAACAGCTCAACAC
>JBDGTY010000026.1:0-11337 GCA_042216335.1 Candidatus Nanohalobium sp. | reverse complement strand
AAGTTTATGTACAGGACTACGATGGAGATTTGAATAAAATAGAAACTTCCAATGGCAGGGAAGTCACCTTGACAAGGTCGCATCCTCTGCTTGTAAATAGAGATGGCTCTATTGAATGGGTACAGAGCAGTGACGTTAAGGAAGGAGATTTTGTAGCAGTTCCTCAAGAAATACCTCTGGAAGATAGAGGCGTGGAGGCAGAAGAAGACTGGAGGAATAAACTAGAAGAGGAGAACCAAGTAATAGAACATCAGGATTTAAGAAGTCTTAAAGATCAGACAGATAATTTCAGCGACTTCAGCAGCTATGAGCAGTATGAACTGGCAAGAAAAATACTGGGGCTTTCAAAGAGACAGTTTGCTGATGAAATCGGCATATCCTATGATACGTATCTCAAGAGCATATCTGCAGACAGAGAGTTCAGTGAAGCTGCAGCGAAAAAGATTGAAAACTATCTGGAGGATAACTGTCCCGAAATAAGGGAAGATGAAATTATTATTGTTTTTGAAAGTGGAAAGGACTATAGACAGTCACGTTTCGAGAAGATTGAGGCAGATGAGGATTTTGTAAAGTTCTTGGCTATTTTAACTGCTGAAGGAGTGCTTAAGCAGAACCGTGTTGAGATATGCCAGAGAGATCATGTAGAGATGAGGGATCAGGTTTTCGAATACCTTGAAGGAATTTCTCTAGATGTGCAGAAGATAAGTGATAAAGACTACAGAATTAACTCGCGTGGCTTTTCACAGTACTTACAAGCTAAGTTTGGTCTAAAGACAGGAAATAGTAGGGAAGCTGGTATACCATCCATAGTCCACTCGCTTCCAAAAAATCTAAAAAAGACGTTCTTGAACTGGTTCTTCAGCTTTGAGGCCGATATAAACCCTAAATCAGGCCAGGTGGCTTTAACACAGGCCAACAGTGAGAATATCAACAGGATATCCTACCTCCTACAGGAATTTGGAATAAGGCCTAAACTAGGCCAAACAGTTTCCAAAGCAACCAATTCTGCATCACCTAAAGAGAGAACGTATTACACTCTCACTATTTCGGGCAGTCAGAACCTGGAAAGGTTCCAGAAAGAAATAGGTGCTACTCCTCAAGAAAAGAAATCCAAACTGGAGAAAACTATCAGAGAATCTGGCTGCTCATCTAACGGCTCAATACCCATAGACTTTGAGAAACTGGATGAAGCACTTCAACTGCTCCGATCCAAGAGGAACAACACAGGGTCAAAAAATGGCCTAAAAGAAAGATCTTGGTACAAAGGACTTGAAGAAGCCCGGCAAAAAGGCCGGATCACGCCCCAGATGTTCAACAAGATAGAAAACGCTATCAAAACTGAGAGAGATAAAATATCATCCACTAACGATTCGGATGATATCAAGTATCTAATGGATATGGCCAGTATAACCTCAGAGCAAATTGCGGATCAAATGGGGGTTAGTACTTCTCAGGCACAGAGATACATAGATGGGGAAAAAGGAAGTAAGAAGAGGGCTGCTGCTTTCAAAGCATGCAAGAGAATTTCGGAAGAGAAGATAGAGAAAAGCATCGAAGCACTTGAAGAAATCTCATGGATTTTTAATTCGGCTATCACTTTTGAAGAAGTCACAGAAAAAACTAGAAAGAGAAATAAAGGGCCAATAGTAGACCTTACTGTCCCTGACAACCATAACTTCTTCGCAGGATATGGAGGAATACTATGCCACAACACTACATTAACACAGGCGCTCTCCGGTGAATGGACTGACCAGCACAGCGAGGAACTGGAGAGAGGGATTACTATCAGGATTGGATACGCCGACATCACATACTACAGCAAAGACGGGGAACTGAACGTCGAAGGAGACGGTGAAGAGGAGAGAACTGTCTCACTGGTCGACGCTCCGGGCCACGAAACACTGATGGCAAACGTCCTTTCCGGAGCAGCCATCATGGACGGTGCAGTACTTCTGGTCGCAGCTGACGAGGAAGTCCCACAACCCCAGACAAGGGAACACCTCGCAGCACTTGACATCGTCGGCATCGAAAACATCGTAATAGCACAGAACAAGATCGACCTGGTCTCCGAGGAAGAGGCGAAGGAGAACTACGAGCAGATCAAGGAGTTCGTTGAAGGCACGGTTGCTGAGGACGCACCGATTATCCCTATCAGTGCTCAGCACGAGGTCAATATCGACGCACTTCTTGAGGCGATCGATGAAGAAATTCCAACGCCAGATAGAGACCTTGAGTCGGATCCGAGGATGCTTGTCGCACGCTCCTTCGACACCAATAAGCCGGGAACTTCGCCGGAAGATCTGAACGGTGGAGTTGTCGGTGGAAGCCTCGTAAGAGGGGAGCTTGAGCCCGGCGACAGGGTCGAGATGAAGCCGGGTATCAGGAAGGATGGTGAAAAGTTCGAGAAGGTTACTACGGAGATTCAGAGCATCATCCAGGGAGACTCTCCTGTTGAGAAGGGAAGGCCTGGAGGACTTCTCGGAGTCGAGACAGACCTTGATCCTTCGATTGTGAAGTCCGACGGCCTTGGAGGCAACGTTCTGGGCCTCGAGGGTGAGCTTCCGGAGGTCACTGATACTGTCGAGATCGAGGCAGAACTGATGGACAGCCTTGTCGGCTCTGAGGGCGATGAGGAGATCGACAACATCAAGGAGCACGAACCATTGATGCTTAACCTGGGTACCACGAAGACAGCAGGAGTCGTAACACAGGCAGGCAAGCATGTGAGGCTTGACCTGAAGATGCCGGTCTGCGTGGAGGAAGGCGATCGAGTGGCTATTTCACGGCAGGTAGGCAGTCGATGGCGGCTAATCGGCCACGGCAGCATAAACTCGACGGAATGAAAAGCGCAGAGTTTTTAAACAAAGATGGGTCTAGGTAAAACATAATGACATTTCTATCCCAACTGCTGCCAGGACTGTCTTCAGGGCCGATGCTCCGCGTACTCGGCGCTCTGCTTATTCTGGTGTTCGGCCACCTGCTGGTGAAGCTGGTCAAAGTCTTCATACGACGTTTCTGGATCCGGGGTGCTGAGGATGTTACCAAGAAGGACATCGAGAGAAGGGAGGAGAACATACGACTTGCGGGCTACATCCTGGATGGAGCAGTCATCTCCGGAGCTATACTGTATCTTAATGCCGGGATAGGCCAGAGCTTCTTCAGCAACCTGGTCAGTAGCAGCCCAAGGATAGCATCTGCTCTACTTCTGGGCGTGCTCGGTGTAGTGCTTATCAGGATAGTCACAAGGGTTTTCAGGGACTTCCTCAGCACTGTCGGCGTCAACAACTACTTGAGGGAGCTCGGGCTTTCAAGAAGTGCCTCCAACCTTATAGCAGCGGCGGCCAAGGCACTGATGTACGTAATACTTTTCCAGGTAGTTCTGGCTCAGCTGCAGATAGGCTACACTTTCCTGAACCAGCTCCTGAATGCGGCTACATGGGCCTTCGCCTTCATGGTCGCAGCCCTGACGTTCTACTCGCTGAAGGATCTGTTCCACAACATAGCCGCCGGCTTCTACCTGAAGAACTCGCACCTGGTGCGCCAGGGAGAGGAGGTCAAGGTTGACGGCGAAACAGGGGAGATCAAGGAGATATCGCTCTTCTCCACCTCAGTCAACACGGATTCTGGCTACACCCTCCTTACTCCGAACAGCCAGCTTATGGAGTCGCCTATGAGGGTGAAGAGGACGCAGAGCGACCTTGAAACCCTGGAGGACATAACCAGCTACTTCGTCGCACAGGATCCTTCCTACTGCGGGCCGGCCTCGGCCGAGATGGCGCTGGAGATCTTCGGCTACCGCCACGACCAGCACGAGATAGGAGAGAAAGCTGACGTCCAGGAAGGCGAGGGAGTCGAAGAGGAAGATCTGATGGAAGCTATCGAGGAGTTGACCAACAACGAGGTCAGGACAGCCTGGGTAGGATACGACAAGATAACCGATCTTGAGGATGAATACAAGTCATGGTTCAACGACGGTGCGCTGATAGTATCGAACTTCTACAAACCGGAGATATTCCCGGATGCATCCGCAGGCCACTTCGTGCTCTCAGTCGGAGTGGAGGGAGAGGAGATACTCAACCTCGATCCGTCAGGGACGAACGGCGGAGTATACTACGTTAACAATGATACTCTCTACGATGCGATGGCAGACTTTGGACATGAAAGAGGTTATATCGTCGTGGCGCCGAAGGGAACGACTGCGTACTGGAGGATCAAGAACGATCTTATCTACGGCGACAAGAGCCTGTACGACGAGCTTTCAAAGACGCTGGAGTCCAGGCTGAGAAAGATACTGAGAAAGGGAAGGATACTGAAGAACTCGACGCCGGAATCCATGGAGAACTACATGGAGGAGTGGACGGCCGAGGAGAAGCTGACGCGTGTATGGAAGCCGGAAGGCTTCTCGGGGGAAAAGGAAAAACCGGAGGGGGATGAAGATGAGGCTTCTGAAGATAACTGACGGTGGCGAGTGTGCTGAGGAGCTTGATCAGCACTTCGAGAGTGTTCAGACTGTTGACTTGGAGAAAATCTCTCCCCAGGTGATTGATGGGCAACCGGACTTGAAGATAAACGGTCTTGAAGAGAGTTTTGATACTGTATACGCTGAGATACCGGTTGAAAATGCTGTGTTCGGCAGGGTTTTGCTGGAGATGATTGAGGAGAAAGCGATTCCTGTGAACTATTCCTCAACTTCTTTCTTTGCTATGGCGAAGAAGAATTATCTCTACTATGTTCTACATGAGAAAAATGTTTCAGCGGCCAAGACGGCCGTTGTAGCGGACGAAAAGGCGGCCAGAAACTTGGAGAACCATATTAAGGGGCCTTTGATAGCGAGGAAGTTTGAGGACCTGGCAGAGGTGGAGAAGAAAAAGATAGATACTGTCGAGGGTATCGGTGCATTCACTGAAGGGGTTGACTATGGGGAGAACTTCCTTCTTTTCCAGGAATACTCGGAAGGGGGCAAGTACAGATGTCTGGTTGCAGGTGATGAAGTAATATCTCTAGAAGATATCTCTGAAGGCTGGGAGCTGAGCGATGAGAACCTCAGGTATGCCAATGTGCCGGGAGATGTAAAGGAGATGGTTCTGGATGCAAAGAATGCTTTAGGCGCACGTGTCGCGGAAGTCCTCGTAAGAGATCAGGAAATAGTGGATTTGAACCCTAATCCTGACTTGGAGCTTTACTCCGATGTTTCGGGTAAGGATGTGTACAAAAACCTGTCATCTGCCCTGAAGCAGGAAGAAGGTGTCTAAGATGAAGCTGGCGATAATATACGGCGATGTCTCTACCACTCACCAGCTAATAATAGAGGAAGCTGATGAAATCTTCGACTCCGTTCTCGCAGCACCAGTAGAAGGACTGAAGTTCATTCATGGTGATGAGGGAAGCAAGGTTCTGTACAAGGGCACTGATCTAACGGAATTTGATGCCGCGTATGTCAGAACCAACGACCAGGACAGATTGTTTTCGGAACACCTTGTTGAAGTACTGAACGAATCCGGTGTCGTGACACAGTCCGATGATGAGTCATTCTCATACTCCAATAACAAGTTCTACAGCATGAAAATTCTGGCAGAGAACCATGTTAACGTCCCGGACAGCTTCTACACCATCTCACCTGAGACTGCCGTAGATGCCGCTGAAGATCTAGGATACCCCATAATAATGAAAACAATCGGAGGAGCAGGAGGCCAGGGAGTGATGAGAGCCAGTTCAGAAAACGAGCTGAAACCTGTTATGGATACTATGAAGGCCTTCAAACAGGATATCTGCCTTCAGGAATACAAGGAACACGGCGGAACAGATAACAGGGTGATAGTCATCGGGGATGAAGTCTATGCATACCAGAGATCCAGTAGCGGTGACGAATGGCGCTCCAACGTGTCAGAAGGAGGGGAGAGAAAGGAAGTCGAGATAACAGAAGAAATGGAAGAAGCCGCCAAGAGAGCTGTTAAAGCATCAGGCTTCGACATATGCGGTGTCGACGTCATAGAAACTGAAGAAGACGTCTACGTCCTCGAACTGAACAGCGCCTTCGGCCTCTACAAAGCGATAAACGAAACAGTAGGAGAAAACATCATACTTCGACTGGTAGAGAGAATGCACGAACGAGCAATGAAGGAGGAAGATAAAAATTGAAGACGGGCCTCGAACTGGAGTTCTGGGTCATAAACGAAGAAGGAAAACTTGACTACGCCAAGCCGGTAGCAGAAAGAGTCTACTTTGCATCACAGGAATTCTCACGGTCGATGATAGAAATACAGACAGAACCGCACGAAGACATGGATGAACTTCTGAAAGAAGCCATATCAAAAACAGAGATCCTTGTAGAACTCGCCAAGAAAGACGGAAAGAGAATTGTGCCTCTCGGAACACCTCTAAACTCCGGAGAGGTCGAAGTATATGAGTCTGAAAGATTCCAGATAGAGCAAGAGGTAATAGGTCCTGAAGTAAAACATGCTGGCAGGACTGCTGGCCTCCACATCCATTTTGAAAAGGAGGGCTCTCTCAGACAGCTCAACACCTTGACAGCCATGGATCCTCTCTCTGCACTGATGAACTCATCGCCAAGATATCAGGGAAAGCACCTGGCAGACGGATGCAGAAACAAAATTTACAGGCACAAAGCCTGCGGAGCATTCCCCAAACAGAGAGAGCTCTGGCCCTACATGGATTCAATCACTGAATGGCGTGAAAAAAGAGAGGAACTATTCGAAGAATTTGAGAATGAGGCAGAGAAGAAAGGCATAGAACCAGAAAGATTTGAGAGGTTCTTCCAGCCGGAGAACGCAGTCTGGACGCCTGTAAAACTGAGGGAGGACTACCCGACAGTTGAATGGCGAGCCCCAGATACAACACTTCTTACCGAGGTAATCAAAATTGTGAAAGCTGTCAAACCGATAGTTCAGAAAAAGAAGAGATCAGAACTGCCAGAATTCCAGAAAGTGAAGAAAGCATCAGAAAAAGCGATAGAGCAAGGCCTTGAGTCAGAAGAAGTCAGAGAATACATTGAGGAAATGGGCATTAACCCTTCAGAATTCTCACCTGTCTCACAGAACCTGGATATACCTGAAGAAGTTAGTAGAGAGAAAGCAAAGGAGATAAGATTGAATATTGCCGAGAGACTTACGGAAGACCTAGAAGAAGCAAAAGAAATGATAAATTAGAGCTGTTTGAAGGCCTCTACTAGTCCATCCATCACCGGTACGAGCTGCTTCTTCATTTCTTCATCACCGTAGAAACCTATTCCAGGCTTTGAGTTCAGCTCAACTATCCAAGGATTTCCTTGTCCATCGAAGAAAAGGTCGACGGAGAAAAGACATGGCCTGAACTCTAGTTCGTCGTTAACAGATTCAATGAGATCCAGAGCCTTCTCAGGGAATTCTTCTGGGCTAACTGGATCCTGTGAGCCTCCCTGCGCTACATTACTTATCTCGCCATCGCTATACCTGACATAACCTGCCTCTAGTTCGCCGTTTACTACTATGCCTCTTAGATCATGCGTTTCTTCAACTATGCCCTCGATGCCTCCGCTGCTGTCAATAAACTCCTGAATGATATATTCGTCTTCTATTTCCGGTATCTCTTCTTCACTCTCTACAATGTGGATACCTTTGCCACCGAAAGCGTAACGAGGCTTCAAGACAATCTTGCCGTGCTTCTCCAGCATTTCCTGAGCATTGTCATCGGAGAAAATCCTTGTCTCCGGCATTTTCTCAGGAAATCGCTCATAAGTTAGGAGTTTATCCTTGCACAGCTCTTCCAGCTCCGGGTCATTCAGTATCCCGATCGTCTCACTAATCTCATTCTTGAGAGCTTTTGTATCCTCATCAAAGTGGAACTTATCGAATACCCCATCAAGTTCAATATCCTCTACTTTCTTCCATTCACCTTTCTCGCAAACCCAGCCCTGAGACAGAGATCCATCATTATACCAGTGATACTGGGCCTGAACCAGTCTTACTTCTCGGTCTTCAGCCCTTTCAGAAAAATAACCGTAGGACTCATTTGACTGACCATCAAAAGGTTTCTCTCTATCCCACTCAACCTCGTCATCCCACAGAACACCGATACTCTTCATAACATGCAACTCACGGCGGAGAGTTTTAGAACTAACTCAAACAACAGAAAACATGACCCGCGAAATCATACTCGACACCAACTTCCTTACAGCGCCTTTCCAGCTCGACTCAATCGACATATTCCAGGAACTCGAAAGAATCTTCCCTCACAGCAAGGTATACACAATCGACGACGCAGTACAGGAAGCCAAGTCAATCGAAGACGGCAAATACGGCGACCTAGTCGAAAAACTCGTCGACAAAAAAGATATTGAGGTTCTTGAAACAGAAGGAGAGGGCTCAGTGGACGACCTCTTGGTCGAAATTTCCCGAGACTATGTGATTGCTACGAATGATAAGGAGCTGAAGGAGAGGTTGATAGAAGTCAACGCTGAAGTCATCCACATCCGGAATGAGAGTTATCTGGAAGTACTGAACAGGAAAGATCCTGGATTCTGAAAATATAGTTAAGGGTTATCCAGAATTATTTATTATGCCTGATAGGAATGATTGTACTTTAGAAATTTTTGATTCCTCGGTTTTTGTTGAAGCAGTTGCAGATACTTCTGGCAAAGGTAAAGAGGCAAAGAAAGTAATTAACTCTGTTAAGACAGCAGACAATAGGATTCCTGTTGCTCATCAGGTAATTATTGGAGAAGTTAAGGACTTCTTAACATCAGATTATTCTTTTGATGATGAAGTTACTAGAAATATGGCTAAAGAGGAATTTGAAAACCTGCTTGATGGGTTCGTATATGTTGATTTAGATCTCTCTGATTTTATAGAAGCTCTAGAATTTATCCGCGATGAAAAAGGAAGAATAGCTTCAGAATTCAATGACTCGCTTATAGTAGGACTAGCTATATCGTCAGGACAAATAGATAAAATTCACACGACAGATAGTTGGAATCTAAAAGAGAAAAGTATCAAAGTTAATCTAATTTAATGGTATTTTTCTCTCTAATCTCATCCACAATTTCATCGCCAGACTTCCCTTTGAATTCATCAGATACTTCTATCTCTCGCTCTTCGTCTCTCCAAGAGGTATCTACCATCTTGTCTGGAATAAAGCTCATAATCTACTATTGGTGAGCAAATCATATAAAACATTTTTGTCTTTCCTCTACAATTATCCGATATAACCGAGATCATTCTTATCTTCAACTTCTTCTTTTTGATCTAATTCCTCATAGAAGAAATCTTCTATTTCATATGAATGTGCAACGAAAGTTCCGCCTAGTACTCCTTTATTAATAACTGCCCGTATAGCTTTATTTAATTTTGAGATATTATAGAATTCCTCTAATGGGAATATTTTCTTCTGTAAGTGGAAAGATTCTATTCCATAATCATCTATGGTTTCTACGCTATAGTTAGCTTCTGTTGAGGCAAGTCGCTCTATTAGGCCTTTCTGTGTCTTCCTGAATTCAGATTTGTTGAGGCTTACTAATCTTGTTCTAGCCTCCTTAAAGTATTCTTCGTCTTCTTCTCTATCTAGTTCTACCTCTTCTGTATCTAAACTTCTTTTCTTAAGTTCGGAAGCTATAGTACTCTGGGCGTCAAATACATACCTCACTTCGAAAAAAGGAACCTCTTCATCGATTAGGGTTAATATTTGGAAGGGATGTCCTGAATATTCTCTTCTACAGGATAGTCCTCTCACTTTTCCATTTTCAGAATCAAGTTCGATCTCTTCTTCTACTTCACAGTTAAGTTTCGTTAATTGCTCTTCTATCAATTCGATTGCTGACAGTGTCTCCTGTTTAGAAGGCATATACTAATTTTTCCCAGATAAATGTTAAGAACTTTCTCGGAACTCCTACTTTTAGGATTAGCTTGATTATTGGGAATGCCATTTAAAACTTGTCTTCGATTTCTTTTTTGTCTTGCAGAGGTAGAGGAACTGTATGTACAAAAGATTGACAATTCAGGATTCGGTTCGTGTCCCGCCGCAACACCTTGGAGAAAACGTAGATGAGAGCGTCCGCGATGGCCTTCGTGATGAGGTTGAAGGTGAGATCGTTGAGGACGTCGGCGTCGTACTCGGTGTTGAAGGTGTTAATTCAGTTGAGGGAGGCGATATCGAGCCTGAGGACGCAGGTATTCACTACCAGGTAGAGTACGAAGCACTGGTCTTTGAACCGGAACTTCACGAGGTTATCAATGGTGAAGTCGTCGATATCACAGAGTTCGGGGCGTTTATCCGTATCGGTGCTTTCGACGGTCTCTGCCACGTTTCACAGATCATGGACGAGTACGTCAATCTTGACGATGAGGCATCCATGCTGATCTCCGAGGACCAGGACAGAGCCCTCGAGGTCGGAGATACAGTTACTTCTCGTATTATCGCTGTCAGCCTTGGAAAGCAGGATACCAACAAGATTAACTTGACGATGAGGCAGCCAGGACTCGGAAAGAGTGAATGGATCGAGATGTATGAGGAAGAAAAAGCCGAAGAAGAGGAAGATGATGAAGGTGACGAGTAGTCGTGGCCGAGCAAGCTTGCAAGAACTGTAATAGAATTGTAGAGGATTCCTCGGAATGTCCTGTATGCAGGAACAACGATCTCTCCGGTTCATGGAGTGGACTGGTCGTTATCTACGATCCAGAGGATTCTGAGATGGCTGAAAAACTTGGAATAAGCACTCCTGGCAGATACGCCATCAGAGTCAAATAAAAGGTGAAACTATACTATGGAAGCTCAAATTACAGCAGTTAAGGAGAACCCGCTTCTCGACAGAAGAGAGGCAGAGGTCTCAATCAACCACGAAGGAGAAAGCACTCCTTCGACAGAAGACGTCAAAAGCAGGGTAGCAGCAGAAAACGGATTGGACGAGGAAGAAGTCCAGATCGACTCGATCTACACCGGCTTCGGAAGAAACACATCCAAGGCCTACCTCAAGATCTTCCAGGAATTCGAGTACGACGAAGACCTACAGGAAGACACCATCGAAGAAGAACCTGCCGAAGTAACGCCTGAACTTGAGGAAGCAGTCTCCGGAACCATCACCGATGCCAAAGACGCGCTTGGGGACATGGACGACGTCGACTGGGACGCAGCGATCGAAGCAGAGAAAGATAACAAAAACCGTACAACACTCATCGACTGGCTGGAGAGCCAGAAATAACAGGTGGTCACTATCGGAAAGCACGAGAAATCCCAGATCTGGGAGAAATACGAGGACGACGGAAGTAAGAACCACTCACAATGCCCAAGATGCGGCAGCTTCCTCGCAGACCACGAAGACCGCATGAGCTGCGGCAAATGCGGCTACAC
>JBDGTY010000025.1:0-12662 GCA_042216335.1 Candidatus Nanohalobium sp. | reverse complement strand
CCGCGGCGAGGAAGATGACGAAAGCGACGTCGACGTCCTGGTCGTCGTGGAGGACGAGGAACAGCGGGAAAAAGTCGAAGATTTAGCCTTTGACACCAGCGTTGAGCACGGAGTCTTTATGGTCCCACTGATCAAGACTGAGGGAGAGTTCAGTGAAATGCAGGACAGCATGTTCATCCGGGAAGTTGAAGAGAAGGGCGAGGCCTATGTCTGAAACACCTAGAGACTCTGCTTGAACTTTCGGAACAGGCGCTCGAAGACATAGAGAAGATGATTGAAAGCGGTGTATCAGTAAGACCTCTGTACAACAGGCTGTACTACGCAGTGTTCTACTCGGCAAAAGCCGGACTGCTGTCAGAAGGATTCGAACCTCGAACACATCGCGGCACCGCGTCGCAGACGTTCCAGGAACTATACGATGAAAAAGAGGAGATCAAAAGAGAAGAAGCCATACTGCTCCAGAGGCTACAGGAGAAGAGAGATATGGCGGACTACGAGTTGGAGATAAACTTCAACCACCGTGATTTCGAGGAAGATCTGGAGAAAGGAAAGAAGTTCATTGAAGCCATGAAAAAGATAGTCATGGAATAATCACTGGAAGAAGACTCCGTCCTCGACCGAAGGCTTGAAAACTGCCTGACGGCTTTTGGCCTGGAGCGGTTCTTCCCCGTGGTACTTTCTGAGGTACTGGAAGTACTCGTTGACCCTTTCCTGTGCGTATTCCCCGTCGTACTCGATCTGTTCCTCAGCCACGAACTCTATGAAAGCCCATTTGAAGAAACGGTTCAACGGGTAGGCGAGGAAACGCGGCAGGTAGTCGATGCCGTCGGGAACATCCTTGTAGCCTATCTTGGCGGTGACGAAGTACTCGACCAGGCAGGCGTCGTTCTCCCCTGAGGGCGGGC
This sequence comes from Candidatus Nanohalobium sp., assembly GCA_042216335.1. Taxonomy (GTDB): domain Archaea; phylum Nanohalarchaeota; class Nanosalinia; order Nanosalinales; family Nanosalinaceae; genus Nanohalobium. Next base: position 11,757 of record JBDGTY010000025.1, on the reverse strand, counting down.
CGCCCGGCAAGGTGATCTCTATATCCATTTTCAGGTTGCCGTAGCCGCTTGGAAGGCCTCTGTCCTTGACGTACATGTTGGATTCGAAGTCACCGTTCTCAGGCTTCTCGTAGTAGAAGTATTCGAACGGCCTTTTCATACCCATGTTCTGCTTCACGATCTTCTTGTGATCCTTGTAGATCTGCGGGACGTGAGGAGCATCGTACCACTCCTTCTTGTTCGCGATCTCGATCCAGTCATCGTGGAAGATATGGAAGTCGCTCCAGACATCGTCCTTCTCCTCATACTTCTCCTCCTGGCCGTGAGAGTACCAGTCTTTGATAGTGCCGGGAGTATGAAGCATCGGCAAAAAGATACGCTTCAGGGAAGTCCCAAGACCTGTGTCATCGTCTTCAGACATCGTTCATCACTTCCACGGTGCGTCGTAGTGGCTTGCGCCTGTTCTTCCGATGGTTTTCTCCACTCCGAACTTCTCACGCATCAAGTCGTGCAGATGCAGGATAGTCTCCTCGGCCTCCTCCTCATAGGTGTGTATCTCCTTGCTGTAGAACTTGTTATACCAGATGCCTACGATCACCTCGTAGAGCTTCGAGCGCTGGAACTGGGAGACATGCTCCGCCCTCAGACCCGACTTGCTGTAGTTCCTGCTCGGCTCCTCCTGAGGAGGAACAGGAAGCCACGAAATATCCTCATAACCCGGGTAACGAGTTATGATGTTCGCGGTCGACTGCACACGAGCCTTCAAGATGTCCTCGGAGCGTTGCATCTTGTATATCCTCTTCGGCGACTTGGTGCGGAACTGGAGGCTGTAATGGATGACAGTATGAGGGCTTTTCTCCTTGAACGCGTGGAGCCGGATCTTATCCTTCGGCCCGGAGACTGAGAACTCGTTCTTCGCCTCCTCGATACGGTCCATCGAGAACTCCTCAACAAGCAGGTCCTTCAAGCCCCGGTAGATGCGGGCCGGATCCTCCTTCACAAAGTAGTGATCCTCCTTGTGGTAGACCCCTCCTTCCTTGAACCTAACCACTTCGTTTCACCTCCAGAGTCTCACGAACCCTTTCAAGTATTATATCGACTTTCTCCTCGACCGCATGCTCGTAACCTTCCCGCACAGAACCATACAGGAACTTGTCGAAGAGCGAGCGGTACGCATAGTACCACAGGGTGCCCTGCCACGGCTTCTCCGTCGGATAATGCGTCTCGATCTTCCCCTTTATCTGTATATCCATCTCACCTTTCGACGGATCCAGGGTAAGGAAGATTTCGTAGACACCCTCAGAATGCTTGTCGAAACCTTCCTCGGCCTCAATCTTCGCACGTATCAAACCCTCCTCCACATCGTTGTAGTACTTCTCCTCATGGACATGATCCAAAGCGATTCGACTCTCAAGCAAATCCCTTAGCTCGGAGTAGGCTCTGTCCGGGTCACGTATCTTCAGGGTCTGCCTCCGGCGAACCGCCTCCTCAATTATCTCCATTAATCAGTAGTTTGTAGAGGCGTGGTAAAAAAGTATCTAGAAGAAAAGCCGAAAGATTCAAGATGTTCCGAGACAAGTAATGAGATATGAAAGGAGAAAATTCCCAAAGTCTCGAAGAATTCGAAGGTGCATTCCCCGAGATAGGTGAGGTCGTCGAACAGTTGAAACAGGAAAGAGAGGAGTTTGAGATGAGAGACTTCAAGTTAGAAAGTATAAAATGTAAATGGAAAAGTTAAGGAGTTTCTAACGGCACTCGGGGCAGACCCACATGCCTTCGACGTTCTCAAGGTCCTCGCTGAAGTTCTCACAGCTCTCGCAGTAGCCCTCCCTTGACTCTGTGTTGGGTGTTGCCGGTGCGTCCATCTCCTGTTCCTGTCCGATGACCTCGGCGAACCCGGGCCATGCACGCAGGATATCGCTCTGTGTCAGGATACCGACAAGCATGTCTCCCCTGACAACAGGAACCCTGGAAACATTGTTACGGACCATAGCCATCGCGATATCGTTGAGGACCTCGTCTTCTTCCGCCACGATAAGATCGGAGCTCATAACATCCTCGACCGTGACCTCACGTGGATCTTCTCCGTCAGCCACGACATCGTAGGTGATATCCCTGCAGACGATGACGCCAACGGCCTCTCCATCATCCACGACGATAAGGCCTCTGATATCCTCCTCTTCAAGCAGCTGAGCGGCCTCAACTACACTCTTATCTTTTTCGATGGCTATTACGCCTTCTGTCATAACCTCTTTGATCGGAACTTCTTCTGCCATACCAAGAAAATAGGACTCGAAAGCCTAAAAACTTGCCCCATCACGTGAACTGATTCAGACCGCTCTGACGCTCATCCTTACCGAAAAGGCTCTGCAGCGTCTTGTTGATCATCGTCACCTGTTGGCGCAGGTAAGGCGATATCTCGTATTCATCGATGATATCCTTCGACGGCTGCATGTACTTCCGGATAGTACCCTCTGAGATCGTCAGAAGAACCTTGCCGTCGCATTCAGGACACTGGGCCGTGGTCTTGCCCGACGGAGCGATAGTCTGGTTCGTCAGCGGCACTCTTCTGAACTTCTCGTTGCAGTCGACACAACGCATCTCCTGGGAAGAAAAACTCCTCAGGTTACCGCGGATATCAGGCAAAAAATGCTTCTGAAGCAGCAACTCGGCAGTCGCATCTTCATCAGCCGCCTTCGTCTTCTCACCAAGGCCCAGCTGCGCAGAAGTCTTCTCACTCATCTCATCCAGAGTAACGTACTCCGACTGAGACGGACCGTTCTCTATATCCGTCGTATCATGCGTAAAGCCGTGCCTGAAAGGCTCATCGCTGTGAACGATATCCTCACCGATCTGAATCTCTGACTCCAGATCCCACGGCTCCTTGTACTCACAGGTTTCCTTATAAAATTTGAGCGGATATTCATCAACACTTTCAACAGCCCACGCCTCATCGTCGACCTCATCAGGATTCAACACTGTAGAGAGGATAAGCGGAGCATCCATGGTTCTAGCGCCCGTCATGTCCGGCAGGAACTGACGTGAGAAGTTCAGAAGGCCATCCATCATCATCAGTATGGCATCCTCGTCTCCATCACAATTTCTGCGCTTCCCTGCGTGCCAGTAAGGGTGTGCGTAGATTCCTTTGGCGTCTGTGAACCCTATTATCCTTCCTACTGTGCCTCCCGAGGTGTGTGGTGCGAGGCCGATGACCAGTTCTCCGACCAGATCCTCTTTCTCCTCTACCTCGTAGAAGGCGGGCAGGTCGTAGAATTCTTCGAGTAGTTCGTCGACGAAGTCGCAGACACGCATCATGTAGTCTGCTGCGGAGAGAGTCTTGTCGCTGTCAGGAATGATTATGTCCTGAGGCTTCAATGCTACTATCTGGTCTTCGTCTTCAAGGGGTTCTCCGTTGTGATCTTCCTCGTAGCCGATTTCTCTCAACTTTTCAACGGAGACATCTATCTCCCGGGGTTTGAAGTGGGTCATCGGGATGTCTGATGCGTCGTAGCGGACGGTTGCGTCCTTGTTGACGTAGAGATCGTATTTCTCCCGGAGAAGGCCTTTTTCTATAGGCTCGACGTGCTTGTGCTCGCTGGTCATTCCCCTGAATGATTTGAGTAGTTCCGGAGGCTCGTTCATGTCAAGGTTGTCGAGGGCGTTTTCCATCAGTTCGTCTATCTCGATGCTGGTGTTCTTGTGGCGCTGGAAGCGTTCCTGGCCGCAGTTCTCGCATTTCTCCGGTTCCTCCTCGTGCTCTTTCTGGCAGTTGGCGCAGAACCAGACAGAATCCGCGGGATTGCCGGTCTCAGGGTTGTAGGCAAAGTAGGTCTTTTCACCGGTTTCCTCGTCCCTGTTAACCACGATATCCTCCTGCACGCTGCCGTAGTTGTAGGAAGCGACCAGGTTACGCATCCTGCCTCCTTCCTGCTTTCCGCAAGGGAATAGGAGCTGCGGTTTTCCGTTCAAAGTTCTTCTCTCCGCTTTCTCCGGGCGGCCCATCCTGGCTCCGAGGTAATGAGGTGCCTGATCACGCAGCTCGTATCCTGAGATGTCCTCGATGAACTCCTGTATGTCCTTTCCATCTTCCAGATCTTTCAGTTCTTCGCTACAGTCTTCATCTGTCTCCAGTAGTTTTCTGAGGACTTTCAGGTCTTTCTTGCCTACTTTGATCTCGCCGTCCTCCATTTTGTGCTGTACAAGTATGTCTTCCAGACATTTCTTCGTTTCTTCATCTTCCAACGTTCCTGAATTAAGGGATTTGTAGAGAGCTTGGAACCTGTCTGGACTGGTTTCTTTCCAGTGGTACTGCCACCTTGGATGCAGTGGTATTCCGAGAACGTCGCTTATCTTGAAAGCTTCCTTCGGTGTCGGAGTCTTATCATCGAAAGATTTCCCTAGTTTGACGTCCTGTTCCTCAAGCTGTTTATCCAGTTCTTTCTCCCACCACTCGCTGACATACGGTGATGGAAGAAGTTTCTTGCCGTTCTCGACGAACTCTCCGTAAGGAACCAGCATGTCGCCTAGGAAGAGTATCTCGTCAATATCTCCCTCGATCTCCCGGGCTTTTTCCCGTGTCTCGACCTTCATGACGTCGCCATTCTCCAGTCTGACAACGGGCGGATGTATGGTGTCGCATGGTGTTCCTACGGTTGCCTTACCGGGGTATTCGATCTTCATCTGGGTTCCGATGGCGAGGAAGCGTTCCGTAATCTCCATCGTGGCCGGATGGAAGCTGCATGCGGCTAATCCGTTGGTTCGTGAGTGGCCGTACCTGAGGCGGAATCCCCCCTTCTTTCCGGGATGGGCGAATATCGGTCTTCCGGCAGTCAGTGAGCCGAGGTACTTGTCGCTGGGAGTGTACTTCTTCTCATCATTGTCATCTCCGTCTTCTCCGTCATCGTCGTCTGAGGAGTGTATCTCCTTCTGGAGTTCCAGGTAGTCCTCTACCCATTCCCAGTGCTCCAAGCCGAAGTCCTTGCCCCACTTCTTGATCCTCTTCTTGATCTTTGGAGCTTTGAGAGGCAGGCCGTCGAGGTAGACCAGGCACATTCCTCCTCGGATCTGGTTAGTATCCACTCTGTCAAGGTCCTTGTAGTTGTTGACCTCCAGATCTTCGGTCGGCGACCCCGTGACTTCCACTGGAACATTCGAGGCAATCTTCTTGACCTCTTCACGCGTGGGATTGTACTGCTTGGCTGTGACGCGGTTATAGTAGTCTTCAACTTCTGTAGCATATCTTTTGACAACGGTGTCGGAAGGCCTGAAACGGTCCAGATCGACACCTAGCCTCACGTAATCAGCCAGGAGTACGCTCATTGCCGATGCTGTTCCACCGGCCGACCTGATGGGTCCCGAGTAGTAGACAGCAAGGTACTCGCTGCCATCATCGTTCTCACGGATCTTGATGTCGCCGATTCCCTCCAGAGGTGCTGTCGTGATGCCTCCTGTCATGTAGGAAACTCCTACCCTTATCCCGGCGTTGCACGCCCTCTCCAGGTCGTCAAACTCGTAGAACTCTCCCTGAGCAATCTCCCGGGCGATCTGGAAGGAAACACGTTCATCGTTCTTACCGTACTCGTCCTCGAGTTCACGAATTCTTTCGGCAACTCCCTGATCCTCCAGTTCCTCGAACATCGCCGCGATAACCAGGCTGGAAGCCTTCTCCGGAAGGTCCTCGGCCACAGGAATATCGATACGTTGCTCGGGATCCTTAGACTGTTCACGGGCCTTCTCGCCGAGATCATAGGCCTTTTCTGTCTTCTCTCTCAACCGGTCGAAGTAATCCTCTACTTCCATCTATACCACTTTTCTAGCCTCTTCATATGCCTCATCATTTCTACTCCAGTCGTGTCTCTCAATCTTTTCACTGGCCTTATTAAACGCGCCGACATCATTTCCACCGTTACCTACGTGAAGCACTTCTGAATCCTCCTCAAGAAGCTCAACTATATCTTCTTTACCGTTAGGTGCATCCTCATCCACGTAAACCATCTGGAAATCTCCTGTTTCACTGTCGAAGACGTAATCTCTGAACCTGTAAACCGCATCAATACCTATGTCATCAGCAAACGGCACTGTAACAGCCCTGGGCGCGGATGAAAGCGCTACAGTGTGGTAACCTTCCTCCTGAAGATAGTCCACAAACTCTCCTGCCCCGGATATAATGCTGCGATCATCTATCAGGTCCTGAACAGCATTTGCATAAACCATGAAATCAGTCAAATCTTTTCCTGTGTCAGCATTCCTCAAGGAAAGTGTAAGATGATTTGCATACTCATGATAATCCTCTATATCTCCTGAATCACCCTGGTGAGTCCTGAAGACATTTCTCTCTGCTTCCCTGGACATGCCCAGTTCTCTGTTTATATAGGAGAACGTGGCAGGCAGGTAACCGTCCTTGACCAGCGTTCCTCCCAGGTCCAGCGTTGCTACCCTGTCAGCATCTACATCATCCGGCGAATTAATCACGTCAACTTCAGGCATACTAAAACTGCTTCACCTCCGTCTTCCGACTCTTCATATCTAAGATAGTGACTTTTCCTGGGTCCGGTTCGTGACCGACCCTTTTCTGGAAGTCTGTCTGTGCCTGGAATGTTGATGCGCAGATGACGTTCACGCCCTTATATGTGGTGTTGGAGTGGCTGTGGAAGTGGCCTGAGACCATGACGTCCGGTTCCTCTGTTATCACCATGTTGTCCTCTGCCTCGGGCGACAGCATGTTGCTTCCGTAGGTCGGGGCCAGATGTCTTCTCTTCAAAAGATCTATCATTACGTGGTGAGGGTCGTCGTACGCCTTTTCTCTAAGTTCTTTGATCATGTCGACGTGGTCGTCGAAGCTGTATCCGTGGTACATCAGGTTCTTGATGCCCTTGCTGCGGATTCCGTGAGCCCTGACCATCTGAGGGTTCTGAACCAGGTGGAAGTTATTGTAGTCTCTGATCTCCGGGAACACCTCATCTGGCAGTCTGGGCTGTGGCTCCGCTAAACGCGTTATATCGTGGTTTCCTGGCGAGGCGATCACCTGTATATCCTCCGGAACTTTCTGGAACCATTCCTCGAAGAGCTGGTACTGCTTGTAGATATCCTTCACCTCAAGCTCTTCCTCCTGGCCCGGATAGATGCCGACACCTTCCACAAGATCTCCCGGCATGAACACGTAGCCGATGCTGTGGGCGTCGGAGGAGAGCCAGTCAGCGAACCTGTCAAGCCTCTTGTGAAGAGTGTCCTGGGAACCCATGTGAAGGTCGGAGATGTAGGCCGCCTGGACCTTATCCTTCGTGGAATTAGTGCCCTGCGGTATCGGGAGGTCGGGCCGGACTATCGAATCGGCGTAGATTATGTCGCCACCCATGCTGCCTCTGACACCGATAACCTCGTCCGGGACCAGTCTCTCACCCTCCCTTTCATCCACGAGCGCCTTGAAACTTCCGGTCTTATCCTCGAGCTCTACTATGTATTTTCCTGAGTTAGTGGAGTACTTGTCGTTCACGAAGCCGATGGTCGTGGCTTCCTCACCCTCATCCCGTCTCTCCAATCGGTTGATGGTGGTGGCGGACTTCATCTCCTGCCTCCGGGTCAGAAGCTTCCGCATCTTCTCGTACCGGTCGTTGTAGTACGCCAGGAACTCAGGTACATCCTTCTCATCTTTCGTGATGTCATGTTCATCCATGACCTCGACCTTGGTATCCATCTCGTCCCTGGAACCGGTGTCTCGTATAGTTACAGTCTTGTCCTTCGAGAACTTGGAACCCGTATTCTCGAACTCCTTCGCGAGTTCGTCATCGGCCTGGATATCTTCGCTCGAGACCTCTTCCGAAAGGTTTTCCTCTTCTTCCACACTCTTTTTTTGCTTCTGAACTGTTTTAACCGAACCTCCAGAAGAAACCTCGGTCTCCTTCTCCACCGTATCTTCGCTGTTGACAGCCTTTTCCCTGAGCTGGTCTACCATCTTCTTCGATACAAACATCGGGGTGGCGTCGAGAGACTTGATCATCTCTACGTCTTCCTCCGTGAGTTCCTGAGCTGCATCCTTTTCAACCATGCAGCCCTGCCGAGTCAACTGTTTAACTGCTTCTTCTTCCAAAACCTATTCCCCTCCCAAAAGGAAAACTGAAATACTATTTGTCCTCATCGTCCAGGTAGAACTTGTTCTCCACCATGTCGTTCAACTGTTTGCGTATGTTTTCCGACAGGTCCACGCTGATCTGCCTGGTACGGCCGTAACGCCCCTTGCTGATGACCTTGGCATTGATGACGCCGAGCATATCCAGTTCGCTGATAAGGCCGGAAACCCTTCTCTGGGTCAATTCGGAGACATCAACATCCTGACACAGTTCCTTGTACTCGCTGTAGACATCGCCTGTCGCGATCTTGTCCTCATCCTCGGTCATATCAAGGATAGTGTAGAGTACGAGCTTGGAGTGCTTCGGCTGAGACCTAACCGTCTCAACGACCCTATCACGCTCGATCTTATCCTGAGCGTCATCAACGTGCTCCTTCTCTATGATCTCGTCCTCCGAACGCTCAGCTAACTCACCAGCCACCCTGAGTAAGTCTAAAGCTCTGCGAGCATCACCATGTTCCTGGGCGGCGAGAGCCGAACACTTCGAGATAACGCCATCTTTCAACGCATCATCGATGAAGGCCTTATCAGTACGCTCCTTCAAAATCTCCCTGAGCTCTATCGCGTTGTAAGGGGGGAAGATGATCTCCTCCTCCGAAAGACTCGACTTTACCCTAGAATCCATGTACTCAGTGAAGTTGAGGTCGTTCGAGATCCCCAGAATGGAAACCTTGGTCTCATCCAGATCATCGTTGATCCTTGTAAGATTGTAGAGGAACTCATCCCCGACCTTCTTAACAAGAGCATCAATCTCGTCCAGTGCGATAATAACTACTCCTTTCTGGCCTTTCAAGGCCTCGAAGAACCTGTTGTAGATCTCGTCAGTTGGTAAACCAGTTGAAGGCACGTCTTCGCCCAGCTGCCTCGCAAGTTTGGCCAGGAGACGGTATTCCGTATCCGCAACCTTCTTCATCTTGCAGTTTATGTACAGAACGTTGAGTTCTATCTCCTTGTCTTGCGCTACAGTCTTTAATTCTTCTGTTACGTGCTTAACTATCAGGGTCTTTCCTGTTCCCACACTGCCATAAAGAAAGACGTTGCTGGGATCGTTCCCTTTCAGGCTTGGCGCCAGGATGGAAGCCAGGTCGTTCATCTGCTGTTCCCTGTGTAGTATGTTGTCGGGCTTCCAGTTCGTGGTAAGTGCGTCCTTGTTTTTGAATAGTGATTCTTGGTCCACGTAGTTCGAGAACATTGATTTCAAGTTGCTCTGGCTCACTGATCTGTCACCCTGGTCGAAGCAGTCATTTTTCGTTTTCCTCCCCCGTGATTATTCCAACCGAAACCAAGGTTTATAATCTCTTCCATGTGAAGCCGAGGTGAATCCGACCCCCACCCCCTGATTTCGTGTGGAACTGCTAAGAGTTCAAAGTTTTTCAGATATAACGCCGTGATAATAGTATAACGTTGTGATATAGTTATGTCAGTGTTATAATCTGTTTTCTCCTCTCAGAAAACCTGTTCCATACGAAACGAGGGGGTGGGCAGGTTCCGCCTTTCAACTTCAGAGACTTCAGCACTTGTTTTATTGAACATAGCGAGTCTGTCTTCGCATCTCCTGCTTCGGTAATCATCTGACATGGTTAGTTACTCTTCACCGAACAATCGACCATTTAAAAGAGGTTTTACTTCTGGACAACTACATCGGTTCTGGCCTTCTCTTTTTTCCATAGCTCTCTGGGTTTTCTCTCGTCTTTCCTGAAAGTTTATTCTTTACTTTAACTTTGGTTGTAATGTTTCGGACTTCGCAGATCTTTTCCTGTGTGTTCTAGTGTTTGGAAATCTGTTTTCGACCCCCTGGTTTCAAGTGGAGATTTCATGTGGAACATCTTCCAGAACCATTTACAAACATTGCGCTCCACAACACAAGTACAGTGAGTCACAGTTCAGGCAACTCGAAACACGCACCCGATAACAGGGAAAGGATGCTGGCCAACCTCGTCGCCAGTACCATAATAGGAGGATTCCGAATCCTGATCTCGATCTTCTCGGCAGTCTTCAGGATGCTCGCATCACTGGTATAGAAAAAATCCTAAGTTCCTAGTCCCAGATGTACAGGAAAACAAGTGAAAAAGCCACGATCACCGAGATCAAATACGTCAGTATGAGAGAAGGCTTCTGCTCAGTAACGTATACTTGATCCATAATAACAGAACTATCAGGCCCATGAATACTCAGGAAACCGGAATCTTGGATCCTAAGACTGAAATAGTCCTTTTCCTGCTTTAACACGAGTCTTTTGCTCTTATCGTTTAAAGTTGCGGTGAACTGAATTTTCTGACTGCTATTACTGGTAACAGAAAAATTAATCATGGTATGGTCTTCAACTTGAATTCTGTCGACCAGAGCAACGTCCAGGTCAGGAATTCCCTTCCCGACTGAGTTGCAACTATACTTGGTATTTGAGCCGCTTATAGAGGTCAGGATCAGCTTACATTCACTGAATCTTCCTGGCTCGAAGATAAAGTAAGAGTTTACATCCCTGTTACGTATCGTTTTAACGGATAGATTGGATGACTGGCTGAGTTTAAACTCCTCCGTATCCTTCAGGAAGAGTTCCCTGTTCTGTTCCTCAATTCGATACGTTTTCTTGAAGGTAGCAGAACCCTTTCCAATCAGGGCCTTGACCTCGTCTAGTCTACTTTTTCCTGAAACTTTGAGCAGCAGCCCATCCTCATAGTTTATCAAGTGAATTTTCCCTGTATCAACTGAAGCAGTTTTAAACGATTCTCTATCTGTATATGTTCTCCTGTACTTCTTCACCTTGTCGCTGGATTTACATCCATCTTTCCCTTCTACTCTGTTCCTTTTTCTAACTTTAATCGAGGCTTTGAGAACTGATTCCACATTGAACTTCTTCTTTTCAGTGCTGTAACTGAAAGATGCGCCGTTTCCTTTAAATCCTCCATCAACGTAGTTCCTGACTTCTGTGTCATAGTCCAGGATCTTGACTTGGTCCCGGCATCCACCATCCTCTGTATATATCCATTCGCCTTTATCCACAGGTTCAAATGTGTATTCAATATTTATCCTGCCTTTTACAGGCACAAACAGTTTTTTAGAACTTAATACAGATTCATACGGCTTCTCTATCTTAATCCCTGCCTTTTCCACCAAAAAATAACTGCTCTTATCCTTTAACTGCGTCCTTACATCCTCATTGTAATCCCTGACTATCTCCTTCCTGGTTCGATCAGTGTACCGGGTTATCAGCCCGATTTCAGGTTCTCCCAGGTACCTTTCGGATGATCGGCAGATATGCCGGGTATTTTCATGGTCGAAGTAGCTGCATTCTATGGCCTGTGTTTGTGATACAAAAAAGAGTGTGAAAACCAGTGGAAAAAGGTTCTCTGGTTTCAGGATAGGAACCATCCTATGACGTAAGGAGCTAGCAACAGTTTCAGAAGCTCGGGGACAACTACTACACCGATAGCTCCGATAACGGATGTTTTCAGGGTTGCCAAGGCTTCTTCCCGTTTGCTGGGGTTGCCCTTAGCTCTCTGATACTCCAGTCCCGCAAAGCTTCCCTGGCCCACAGCTATGATGAAGCCCACAAGCTGGATGCCCCTGATTACAAGGTTCAAACCCTCATTCATCTTCTGCCTTACTTCCTGACGATCACCGCCAAGAGAATCAGATTGACCGGCTATAAAACC
>JBDGTY010000024.1:8305-21041 GCA_042216335.1 Candidatus Nanohalobium sp. | reverse complement strand
TGGGAATGAAGCGCGACACACAGTTCGGCCCCATGATACTCGTCGGTCTCGGAGGAATCTACATAGAAGCACTACACGACATATCCTTCGGCATCGCACCAATCAGCGAGGAGGAGGCCGAGGATATGATAGAAGAACTACAGAGTTCCGATCTATTCGAAGGAGTACGTGGAGAAGAGAACCACATGGCGCCGGTGAAAGACGCAATCATCCGGCTTGGCGAGTTAGCCATGAATCATGAAGAAATCTCCGAGATCGATATCAATCCGCTGATTTTGAAGGGCGATACGGCTTACGTAGCGGATATAGAGATTGGGTTCGAGGATTAGCTGCTGTTTCTCTCAGGAGTCTATCTTCACTCTGTATTCCTGTTTTTCGGTTATCTTCCAGTGATAGCAGCTTTTTTCTTCGTCGTATTCCATTTCTCCGCTTGGCTGGAGTATACCGACCTCTCGACCGAGCTCAGGGAACATCTCATCGATCTCCGGCTCCTCGCTTTCTCCATCGGCAATAATCCATGCTTCAACCTTGTTTTCTAAGCTGTCTAGTTCTAATGAAACGCCGTAATTACCTTCGTGTGTCTCCTCAAGGTATTCCTTAAGCTCCCTTTTCTTCTGTGTTTCCAGGTCCATCGTGGATATATTCGAGGTGGGAAAGTTAAGTTTGTTGAGTTCGGGGGTGGCTGAACCTCTGGAAGCCTGTATAAGTTTTTGTTTTCTCAGTTGATGTTATGGATAAGGACGGTTTGAGTGCTCTCAGCGAATCCAGCAGAAAGAATTCGGAGGAGGGTCTGGGAGACATGACCGGACTCAGAAATTTGGCCCAGGTAGAGTCGGACTATGATGACAATGACAGGCTGGATCGGAATATACTCGGTAACAAGTTCCGTCCGGAGTTTAAAAATGAGCTTGACGATGGCAAAGGCCGTGACGACCTTGTAGAGTACGTCTGGGAGCAGTTCGGAGATGAGTACGGTACAGAAAAGGTCGCGGATCTCCAGGTATATCTCTTGGATGAGCTGGATGAAAGAGGGGAATTGATAGGAAAGGAAGTATTTGAATACGTTCAGGAATTTGAGGACGAGAACGGGTCTCCGGATTACATTTCAGAATAGAAAATAAAGTAGGAAGAAAAAGGGTTTATTCAGGGCCTAAGTTGGCTTTAGCTTCTACGCCTGCCCTGCCTATCCCGGCTTTTATCTGGGCGTCTGTATCGGCCTGTGTCTCTGTCTTCTGTTTACTGTTCTGTGCTCCTGCTTCTACATTCCCTCTTGCCCTGGCTTTGACCTGAGTCTCTACTTCTGCGTCCTCCGAGCCGTTTTCATTTTTGGAATTGCTCTGTCTCTGGGGGGACTGTACTGCTTCTGCTGCTCTGTCGTTGCCTTTGCTGCTAAGGAAAGCCGAGATAGCTCCTAGGACGCCTTTCCTGTCACCGGCCCTTGCTTCTGCCGAAACGTTAGCTCCGAGGTTGTCGTCGTTACTTGCTTTCTCTGGGGGTCCCCGTCTTCCAGCCTCTTCTGCGGAGGCCTTGACCTCTGCCTCAAGTTCGCTGACTCTTTCCTGGAGCTGCTGAACCTGCTGCTTGAGCTCCTGTACTGTCTGTAGGAGTGCCTGAATATCTACCTGTGCGGAGGCTTGCGCGTCCGTTTCGACCTTCGTTTCTGTGGTCTGTGCCGCTGTCGGTGCGGCGAATAGAGTCATCCCTGCGATCAGAAATGCTGCCGTTAATGCGTTATCGTATTTCATGTGATTTCACCAAGTCAGAATACATCTCCGACCCTTAAGAGGGCATGCCGGAAACGGACGTTCAACGTTGTTGAAAAACCGTTTAATAACGTTTAACACGGTGTTTCTCGCGTTCAATTCTGTTCAGGTGTGCATTTCCCAGAAAGAATGGTTTATCTCTGCTGTTTTCTCAGTTCTTCCCTGTTAGGTTCGATCCGGTAGGTGTTAGCTTTCTTCTTCTTGATTACAAGGTCTCTTTCGAAAAGTTCTGAGACTGCGTTGCTGATCGTCGCCTTTGAAACACCTAGTTCGTCGGGAAGCTCACTTTGAAGCATTGGATCATCCAGCACGACGTCCAGGGTTTGCTCTGCCTTGTGGGTTAGGCCTATGTTGTCCGTCCTGAGGTCTTCTTCATCTTCGTTCTGCTGGTGCTGTGCAAGAAGTTTCCGGAGTTTCCAGATATAGAATCCTCCGGCGGCTGTCAGAGCCATGAAAGCTCCGAGCATCATGTAGATAAGTACCTCAAACTCTGCCTCCGGAAACGGAACAGCCATAGAAAATCCCTCAGTGAAACAGAAATAAAGGATTAACGATTCAGGGCATGCCTTCCCTGACCGAGTTTACGGGATCTCCAGTGTTTCCGGAGTCCCCGGAACCGTTCAGAGAGGCTTCTTTGGATTTTTCAACTGTTCCTCCGGGCTCCTGTGTTCTGTTCACTACTTTATCCATGGCTGTTTCTCCCGTCCCATTCTCCTTTTTGCGGAATCTTTCCGCTGTCTCCGGAGTCTTATTCGTTCCTTCTGGTCTGAGCTCTGTCACATTCTTAGGAGATTTTTCCGCTTTTCCGGCTCCTGGCCCAACCGGTTTTTTCTTCTTAGGTGGAAGCCTTTTCCGATTTTTGTCTTTAGGTGTCCTGGGCTGCTTGGTTTCGCTGAAGTTCTTCATTCCTCTATTTCTTCTTATGGAGTTTTTGATCGCGTTCTGTATGCCTTTCTGTGCTTCTTCCGGCAGTTTCTTCTTGACCTCTTCCAGCCTCTTTACGTTGTTTCGGGATATCTCCATGATCTTGCTGCTCAGGTTTCCTTCCCTGCCTGCGAGCTCTTGTGATCTGTTCAACTTCCTCTCGTACTTTTCGATCATCTTCACTGCTCTCTTCGTCTTGTTCATCTCCGCCAGTTTTTCTGCCTCTGCAAGACTCTCCTCAGCGTTATTGGCTATTGTCTTCGCCTTCAGGCCCCGACCTCCTATGATACCTGCCAGGCCAACCTCCAGATCCTCTACAAAGCTTTCAACAATGTAGAACGGATTACCTGGTGCTATAGCCGCCTTCGTCTGAGGTTCTACAGGCTGTGAAAACCCTGCTGTCGTCAGGCATATAGCCAGGATAATTAACGCTGAAAGTTTCCTCATACGTGTTTCATTGTTTGAACACGATTTTAAATCAGTTCACTGAACAAGCGTTTACCCTTTTCTGCTTGTTCCGTCCTGGAGGTCTCTTAAACCACAAAACCTGTTTAAATTCGTTAAACCTTTTTCGAATATGTTGTTGACTAATATCTCCACAAGCATTTCCGACCCTGTGCGGGCTGAGCCTTACCATCTGGACGGCTCATGGCCATCCAGTACTCATCACAGCCGAAAAATACCGCTTCAACATATCCAACAAAGTATTCAACCTATGGGCAGTTCTCACCGCTTTCTTTATGGCTCAGAACTTTCTTTTCAACAGTTTCCCTGTCTTCAGCTACTTCACACTCTGGCTGCTGGTGGGCGCGGCAGGGTACTACTACACCTCGGAAAAACTTCCTCCACCGTCAGATAAGACGTATCTCTACGGAGCAATCCTCAACCTGCTGACTGTCCCTCTCGTCTACCTCATCCCGCTAACCTACGTGGCTTTTATCGCGGCGGCAGTTCAGGCTGGGCCGATACTCTACGACTACCGGGCGGTCCACCGGTAACCGATTAATTTTTCAGTAAAACGGAGAAACTCATAGTCATGGCCGATAGAGAAGAAGCACTGGAACTTCACAGCAGAAACCCTGGAAAAATCTCGGTAGAATCAAGCGTCGAGATAGAAGGTAGAGAAGACCTGGAACTCGTCTACACGCCGGGCGTGGCAGAACCCTGCAGAGAGATAGCAGAGGATAAAGAAAAAGCATACGACTACACATCGAAGGGAAACCTCGTCGCAGTCGTTTCCGATGGATCTGCAGTCCTCGGCCTGGGCGACATAGGAGCTGAAGCTGCGATGCCGGTGATGGAAGGTAAAGCCAATCTGATGAAGAAGTTTGGGGGGGTTGACGGATTTCCGATCTGCGTCGACGCCAATTCAGCCGAAGAGATAATCGAGCACGTCGAGCGAGAGGCTCCGACCTTCGGAGCAGTAAATCTGGAAGACATCAAGGCTCCCAGATGCTTCAGAGTCGAGGAAGAACTGAAGGAAAGCCTGGACATCCCTGTCTTCCACGACGACCAGCACGGCACTGCCATAGTAGTCAGCGCAGCACTCAAAAACGCCCTGAAACTGGCTGGAAAAGACCTGGGAGACGTTAGGATCGCGATCTCCGGTGCGGGAGCATCAGGTATCGCGGTAGCCGAGTTCCTTTTAGATGCTGGAGCTGAGAACATCGTTCCTGTCGACTCATCCGGAATACTAAGCACGGATGACGAAAACATGTACAAGGCGAACCTCGCGGGAAAAACACAGGCATGCAACGAGTCAGGAGGCCTGGAAGACGCGATGGAAAATGCGGATGTCTTCATCGGCCTCTCCGCTCCGGGAATAGTCTCGAAGGATATGGTCGAATCGATGGCGGAGGATCCGATTGTCTTTGCATTGGCGAATCCGGAGCCGGAGATCCTGCCGCCGGACGCCAAAGAGGCGGGCGCCTTCATCACCGCGACCGGGCGTTCAGACTTCGACAACCAGGTCAACAACTCACTGGCGTTCCCGGGCATCTTCCGCGGCGCTCTGGATGCAGAGGCCTCCGAGATAAATGAGGATATGAAGCTGGCGGCTTCCGAGGCCATCAGAGGCTTCATCGAGCCGGAGAAGGACAGGATCGTACCGGAGACTCTGGACAGGGAGCTGGCAAAGGAGATAGCCGAGAAGGTGAGGGAAGCGGCCTAGTCCTCGAGTATCGCAGCAGCGTCTGCAGCGGAGAGGTTTGACCGTGTGTGCGGTCTTGAGGTGAAACTGATCTCCCAGGCGCCGTAAAAACCGTTTTCCGCATGCCTTTGCTGTGATAGATCTGGATCTCTCGGCTTTAACATAGGTGTTCAGGCCATACTTGTTTGCGCCTATCTTGAGGCTGTAATCCGCTCTATCCCCGAGCTCCTCAAGCTTTCTTTCAACCTTTCTGAAGTTCCATCTGGCCGACTGAGGATCTATTCTTTTTTCGGGAAAGTATCCGGGAGTACGTTCCTCCCTGGTGACCTCAAATATCGCACCCGAACCTGTACTCGACTCATGCTCCCTGTATACCCCGGAGAGAAGCTCCTTCAGATCTTCACAGGCCGGACTCCTGTAGTCGATTCCGATCGTCCGGGCCTGGAGGTTTTCAGACTGTCAAATAAAGGTGCTTCCACACTCCTGATTCTGGAAAACATGCGCTTTCACTCGTAGTCCTTCTATAAACTCTTGGCTTCGCTACGCTGAAACAAACCATTAAACCATTCACGTTTTAACAGTTCAAGAGATTCCAAATACCTATGGAACAACAAGAAAAAGAGAACTACATCGAGGCCGGAAGAGTCATACAGAAAGCACGGAAAGAGGCAAGAGAAGTAGCAGAACCAGGCATCAACCTCAAACAGATAGCTGAAAAAGTCGAGAAACTTATCAGGGATGAAGGCCTGGAACCGGCTTTCCCCGTCAACCTGTCCATAGACGATGTTGCGGCACACTACTCCCCGGGATTGAAAGAAGACAGGGAACTGAAGGAGGAAGATGTTCTCAAAGTCGACATAGGAGCCCACTCCGAAGGCTACATCGCCGATACAGCATTGACCGTCAATCCCTCCGGAGAACACAGGGACATGATCGAGGCCAACCGGAGGGTTCTGGAGAAGGCTCTGGAATTCATCGAACCGGGAATAACAGTAGGTGAAGTCGGAACCTTCGTCCAGAACCAGGTACCGGAAAAGTACTCAGTCGTCCGGAACCTTACAGGACACTCCCTGGATAAATACACGCAGCATGCCGGCCTATCCATCCCGAACGTCGCCAACAAAAACAATACTGTACTGGAGAAAGGCGATGCGGTCGCCATCGAACCTTTCCTAACTACAGGCGCAGGAAAGATCAAGGAAGGAAAGAAAGGCAACATCTACATCGAACAGGGAGGAAACCCTAGGGGCAGAGCCGGGAGAAAGCTTATGAAGAAGATTGAGAAGTTTAACGGCCTTCCTTTCAGTTCACGCTGGCTGGACATGAGCGGAAGAGAGAAGATGGCGTTGAAGAAGCTTGTTCAGTCCGGAGCCGTCAAGCATTACCCTGTTCTGAAGGAGCTGGATGGCGGTATCGTGACTCAGGCCGAGCACACCGTTCTTGTCGGCGCTGACGACGGAGAGAACATCGTCACGACCCGGCGATAGAGCATGTCTCTGGATCACCGGTCCTGACTATGAAGAATAAGAGAAGTGCCATGCCGGAAATTCTCAGAAGTGCTCCCTGCAAAGGGAGTACTGCTACGCCTCCTGCTATGCCGAGAAGGCTGAGCAGTCCTATGCCGCATCCAGCGCATCCTGCTGCTATGAATCCTGGTGCAATTCCTGTCAGGTTCCTGATTTTCACGCCCGAGCTCCTGAACTTTGTGTGGAAGTTTGTCAGGGTAACTCCTATCAGAACGGCGTAGACCGTGTTGATGAACAGGCCGTAGTACCCGTCGACTATGTAAACTCCCAGAACGCGGGTATACAGGGCGGTAAGCCAGTTCACTATTTTCCCGGACAGGAACATCTGCGTGGAGTAACCTATGGATCTTGACAGAGCCATGAGGAAAAAGATGGAGGTTGAAAGGAGCAGCGTGGTGGCTGCCCTCCTCCGGGTACTGAAGGCGGACTTCAGTCCTTTCCTCAGATTCTGAAGGATTATTTCCTGGTTCATTGCTGTAGTGCGTTGTTGATTACGGTCTTGAACCGGGAGTATGGCTGTGCTCCCTCAACCTTTTTGCCGTCGATAAACACTGTAGGTGTGGCCTGTGCTCCGACGCTTCCTGCCTGTTGAGCGTCTTCCTCCACTTCATCCATCTCCTCTTTGTTGTCGTAGCACTGCTTGAACTTGTCGACATTCAGGCCTGTCTGCTCAGCCCACTTGTACATCGACTTGTCGAAGTTTCCGCTGCCATATGCCTGACCTAACGCCTTCTGATTGCTGAAAAATCCTTTTTTGAAGGTCCAGAAAGCCTTCACATCCTGGTTAAGTGCGCATTCCGATGCAAGAGCTGCTTTCTTGGCCCATGGATGAAGCTGTGGAAGTGGAAGGTTCTTGAAGAAGTACTGAACCTTGCCAGGAGCCACATAGTTCTCCCTGATCTTAGGGAAAGCATCCTGGTTGTAACGACTGCAGAAAGGACACTCGAAGTCCTCAAACGATACAGCGGTAACCGGCGCATCCGCAGAACCGATGTAAGGCTCGCCCTTTAACCTGAAAGTTTTACCGTTCAGGGTCACGTTGCCTTCCCCAATGCCGGCTTTAAGGCCGTTGTATGGATAGTCTCCTGAATTAAGGGAGACAACCTGCGAACCTGTGTTACCTGAATCGCCCTTGCCTGTGTCAGTATCTTTCGTTTTACCTGTGTTCTGAGCAGGGGAATCTGACGGAATTGGAGAACCTGTATCCCCCGTAACCTCTAACTGTGGTGCCGCCACGTCAAGTGAACCGCCGGAGAATGTCCCTCCGATTATGATCCCGAGGAAAAGTCCCAGGCCGAAGACCAGTCCTCCGAACTGTCGGACGTTCAGAGAGATCTCCTGGACTGTATCCTCTCTCTTTTCTGTAGTAGTTTTTCCAGAATCCTCTTCACTGTGGCTCTGTGTTTTGTGGACTGAGAGTCCTCGCTCCGTGTCGAACTCCTCTCCACACTCCTCGCATTCATGGCTCATATATGATAGAATTCAGGTAAGAGGGGGAATAAAAGGTGAGGGGTTTCCGGACGGTTAGGCGTAGTAGTCCGGCGTTTCTTCCTCGGCTTCTATGTCGTTCATCTTCTGCGTCATGCGACGGTACATATCACGGTTGTCCTCAGTGGCTGTCGCCTTCACTTCTTCGATGGCTTCCTCAAAGTCCTCCATCGTCGCTTCCTCGCTGTCCGGATCGCCACGCAGAGCGTTCATACCTGCCTCCCTGCAGATCGATTCGATGTCCGAGCCGACGTAGTTCTCCGTCTTCTCGGCCAGCTCGTCAAGGTCCACGTCGTCCGCCAGCGGCATGTCCTCGGTGTGGACCTCGAAGATCCTCTTCCGTGCCTCTAGGTCCGGTATCTCGACCTCGACGTTCCTGTCGACTCTTCCGGGCCGCGTAATCGCCGGATCAATCATGTCAGGCCTGTTCGTCGCTGCGATGACTGTCACGCCTTTCAGACTTTCGATACCGTCGAGCTCTGTCAGAAGCTGGTTAACCACGCGGTCTCCGACACCAGAATCACTGCTCCTGCCTCCTCTGCGCGGCGCGATTGCATCTATCTCGTCTATGAACAGTACACACGGAGCAACCTGCCTAGCCTTCTTGAAGATTTCTCTAACGGCTTCCTCGGACTCTCCGACAAATTTCGAGAAGATTTCGGGCCCTTTGATGGAGATGAAGTTGGCGTTGGCCTCGTTGGCGACAGCTTTCGCCATCAATGTCTTTCCGGTTCCTGGCATTCCATACAACAGGATGCCTTTAGGTACGTCGATGCCCATGTTCTCGAACCGTTCAGGGTATTTCTGCGGCCATTCGACCATCTCCTGGAGCCGGTCTTTGGTGTCCTGGAGTCCTCCGATGTCGTCCCATGAGACCTGCGGTACCTCGACCATGACTTCACGCATCTGGCTTGGCTCGACGTTCCGGATGCCGTCCATCATGGCGTCCTCGTCGACGACAAGCTTCTCAAGGACCTCCGACGGTATCTCCTCGTCCATGTCTATCTCCGGCAATACGTCTCTTAACACGGACATTGCGGCCTCTTTACACACGGATTCAAGGTCTGCTCCGACATAGCCATGTGTCAACTCGGAGATCTCGTTGAGGTCGACATCATCGGTCAGTGGCATGTTCCTAGTGTGGATCTGGAGAATCTCCTTTCTGCCTTCCCTGTTCGGGACTCCGATCTCTATCTCCCTGTCGAAGCGGCCTCCTCTGCGGAGTGCTGGGTCGATGGCTTCCTGCCTGTTGGTGGCTGCGATAACGATGACGTTTTCACGGCTTTCGAGCCCGTCCATCTCGGAAAGTAGTGTGGCTACTACTCTTCTCTCTACTTCTCCGCCTGCGTCACCTCTCTTCGGTGCGATGGCGTCGATCTCGTCGATGAAAATGATCGCAGGATCTCCTTCACGGGCTTCCTCGAACTTCTCACGCAACTGTTTCTCGGATTCTCCGTAGTACTTCGACATTATCTCTGGTCCGTCGATACTGAGGAACTGGGCGTCTGCCTCGTTCGCAACAGCCTTCGCGAGCAGGGTCTTTCCCGTGCCGGGAGGGCCCTGCAGCAGTACGCCGGAGGGCGCATCGATGCCCAGCTGCTGGAAGACTTCGGGATGTTTCAGCGGAAGTTCGATCATCTCCCGTACTTTCTGCACTTCGTCGTCGAGCCCTCCGATGTCCTCGTATGTTACTTCCGGTACTCTGACCTGCTGCTGTTCCGGCTCGGAGACTGCCTTCTCCTTGATGTTGATGTCAGTGTTCTCGGTTATCTTCACCGGCCCGGCAGGACTGGTCTTGACGACACGCAGTTTCAGCTCGCTCCAGTTGAACCGCATGTTGTCAGCCATTCCCTCGAACATGTCCTCAAACAGTCCTCTCGGCCTCTCGTTTCCATCAGGTACGACTATGTCACCCTGGACAATCGGTCTTCCGGCGAGACCTCTCTTGAACATGTTGGGGTTGCGTACCTGCATCACGATGCCTTCCTCGGCCGGTGCCAATGTGATGCTGTCAGCTTCATCCAGCTCTACCTTCGAGACGTTTACATGTTCTCCCAAGCTTGTCCCGGCGTTCTTCCTCATGTAGCCGTCCATACGGGCGATTCCCAGTCCTTTGTCTGCTGGATAGCTCCTGGCGACTCTTCCGACCGTGGTCCTGTTGCCCTCTATCTCCACGGCGTCGCCTTCCTGTATACCGAGCTCTTCCATGATTTTACTGTCTATCCTGATTATTCCCTTGCCGACGTCCTGCTGAGCGTTAGGAGGAACCTCTCCAACACGCAGCTTAACGTTATCGTCCGTCATTCGAAAACCACCTCAGTGGGTTTCTGCAAGAAAATTCGTTGAATTTTCATTTTTGATTGTTCACCTTTGTAGCATCTATTTTTCGAGCTTTCTATCGTCTGAACTGTTTTCTTCTTTTATCCTGTCCACTATATCCTCGTCCTCGATTAACACCGTGAATATGTGGTAGGAAACCTTCGGCTCCCACTCCACGAAGTACTCCCGTATCTCATCGGTTTTTCTCTTCGCGATTATAAAGACCGAGTCATCGATCCTTATGTTCGGGATCTCATCCATCAAACCGTCCTTGTCGTACTCGTAGGTCTTCCCGTTCTTCTTCACCGTTTGCCTGTAGCCGAAAAGCCCTCTGTAAAACTTGTTCCGCTCGTACACCGAGTCAAAGTTCTTCTTCTCCGTCGAGTAAGTCAACAGCGAGGCCTCGGACATAATCAAATGAAAGGAGTGAAAGTTTAAATAATTTTTACTGACGTCAACAAAAAACGAGTTTTGGTTCCTTTTCGAGTAGTCTAGTTTAAATCCATCGGAGCCCGAAGTATGGTTATGGCTGAGGTATCTTTACAGGAGTTTAAATCACGAGTAGAGGAGTTAGGAGGCTTCGAATCGATTAAGTTTTCTCCGCATATGAGGTTCAGAGCAGGCCAGAGACGGCTCAACTGGGAAGGCATAAAGCAAGGTCTGAGGTCTGGCGAGATTGATGGAGTAGAATTGAACCACAATCCCAACCATAGCATCCCTTTCGAGGAGGCCTATATAATCTTTTTATCAGTTGACGGAGATAAGATAACTGTGCCTTTCTACATCTTGGAGAATGGAACGATGAAGGCGGTAACGGTGATGAGAGAATGAGTAAGCTAGATGTAAACTACTCGCCCGAACTTGATATACTATCGATAGATGATACTGAGAGCGAATACGGCAGATCCATCCGTTCAGGAGACTTCACAGTAGACCTTGATCCCAACGGAGAACTTCGTGGCGTAGAAATACAGAACATTTCCAGAATGCTCGGCGTCGACAGAGAACAACTGCAGAACATAACTGAGGCCGAACTACAGCTCGTTTCCAGCGGAGAAAACGCGCAGATAACGGTAAGATTGAAAGTCGAGGAAGAGAGGACAACTCTAGCAGCCCAAATTCAGGACACATCAGCCCCATCAACAGCATAAATCATCGAAAAGTACAGGCTATTATCTAGGATAAATTTTCAGTGATAAAAGATTTCCATTCAAAGACTCGGTGTGAAGGTTGAAAGGGTTTCAACGGGGAGTGAACACCTGGACAGGTTCTTGAACGGCGGCCTGGAAAAAGGCATAGTCAACAACGTATACGGCGAATCCGGGTCAGGAAAAACCAACCTCTGCGTCCAGGTCGCAGCACACGTAGCAGAAAACGGGGGAAAAGTCGCATACATAGACACAGAAGCAGGTTTCTCCCCGGAACGGTTCCTCCAGATGTCAAACGAGGAAGCACTCGACAATATCCTGATACGTTCTCCTACAGACTTCGAACAGCAGGAAGAAGCCATCGAATCACTTGAAGAAACAGTAGAGGAAGAAGACGTCGAGCTCGTCATCGTAGACTCGGCAGTCTCCCTCTACAGGTTAAAGGTCAACGGCGACAACGCCTCCGAGATCAACAACCAGCTATCCGGCCAGCTCTCACAACTTACCAAGATCGCCCGAGAACACAACATTCCTGTACTCATCACCAATCAGGTCTACACAAGCTTCGATGAAGGCAACATGGAGATAGTAGGGAAAGATGTGCCCAAGTACTGGAGCAAATGCCTTCTCAAACTTTCCGACAAAGGCAAGAATCTCCGCCAGATGGAGATCGCCAAACATAGGTCTTTACCCGAAGGAAAGAAGATACAGTTCAAGATAACCGATGACGGCCTGGAAGAACCGGAGAAGAAAGGATTGTTCTGAAAGGGTTTTTTCTATGGGAGCAGATCGTTGATCTTTCCTTCCAGTGCGTCGTAGCTTTTTCCCAGGATCATTTTCATTGCTTCAGTAGGGCTTTCTTCAGGCGAGTTAGACATAGAAGTGGTCTTATCATCATCGTACTCCTCCAGTTCATCCCTGATATCTTCGGGAGAATCCAGGCCATATACTAAAGACTCCAGTGGCCCTTGCTCCGGACTGTTGAAACTGCGGGTAGTACGCCCATCATATTCCTCAGAATCGCCCATAGATATGAGGTATCGAAGAATTCTTTTATTCATTCTGGCTACGATGCCGTCCTGATTAATCAGAAGTCTAACCGGCGAACTCTTTATAAATGTTTGATACTCCAGTAACAGATATATGGAATCCGCATCAATCTCTGGTGGACGCGTTCTGCAGCTTTCCGCACGCGGAAAGACTGCTCAAGCAGAAACCAAAGGATTCTGCGTTCTGCAACACTAAGTTTGACTCAGTTGCAACTATCTCCAAGTTTTCTCACGTAGATTTTGATTCTGTTCAGGTTTCAGGTATTCTTCTGCTGGCACTGCTGCTGTAACAGGCGCAGTGTTCACTTCTCGTTTCTCCAAGTTTTCATTCAACTTCGAGGTGAACACCAACATGACAAACAAAAACAAC
>JBDGTY010000024.1:0-8205 GCA_042216335.1 Candidatus Nanohalobium sp. | reverse complement strand
TGTATCTCACTGAGTCTTTTCTAGGCCGAGCTCCAGCTTTTTCAGAATTTGACCTGAACTTTTCTGCCGTCCAGGTTATCGGCATCATCGGTATTATTGGTATGATCATGGGTTAGAAGCCCCTCTGCAATACCAAGCCCCTTGATTTCTCCAGAGATTTTGGTACGGAGGTTCTATCTCAAAAATGACACAACATCAAAGCTACGCGACAACGCAACACAACAACGTAAAACCTGGCAAAAGCTTCGAAAACAGCGACAGCGATATCAAAGAAGAGATGAACGACGAAATTATTTCAATGCAGGATATCATGGAAGCCAGGGAAAGGATCGAAGATGCGGCGCACTACACGCCGGTCGATGAATCCAGTACTTTTGCGGAGAAGTCTGGAGCTGAAAAGGTGTGCTTCAAGCTTGAGAACTTCCAGAGAACAGGGGCATTCAAGATAAGAGGTGCATACAATAAGATAGCGCAGCTTTCAGAAGATAGGAAGGAGAAAGGAGTGATAGCGGCATCTTCAGGAAACCATGCCCAGGGAGTTGCAATGGCTGCTCAGGAGCTTGGAGTCGACGCCACGATAGTCATGCCTGAGGGAACTCCCGAGGCCAAGAAGGAGGCTACCGCAGGCTACGGCGCAGAGGTGGTTCTGGAAGGTGAAGACTACGAGGAATCGTACCTGTACGCCCGAAAATTAGAAGAGGAGAAAGATCTAACCTTCGTCCATCCATACAACGACAGAGATGTAATGGCCGGCCAGGGCACGCTCGGCCTAGAGATTGTAGAGCAGTTCCCGGAAGTCGACACGGTGCTCGTCGCTGTAGGCGGCGGGGGACTGATAAGCGGTGTCGCCCGCCCAGTCAAAGCCTACAATCCTGATGCAAAAGTTGTCGGAGTCCAGACAGAGGGCTGCGGCTCGGCCAAAGAGACTCTGGAAAGTGGAGAGGTCTACGAGCGTGACTCCGTCGATACCGTAGCCGGTGGAATCGCCACGAGAAAGGTTGGCGAACTTTCAAAGAAGCATATGCTGGAGCTGGTCGACGAGGTCGTCTACGTCAGCGATGAACAGGTGAAAGCGGCCCAGGCATTGCTCGCTGAAAGGCAGAAAGTTGTGGTTGAACCGGCTGGTGCAGTCGCGGCCGCCGCATGCCTGTTCAATCAGGAGCTGGAGGATCTTGACCTCTCTGGCGAGAACGTGGCTGTCCCGCTGTGCGGGGGCAACACTGACCTGGAGAAGTTCTCCGAACACGTTAAAACCGGTAAAGAAGTGCTTGAGGAGGTGATGTAGATGGAGTATAATTTTGATGAGAGGCTGGCCTATGTTGAGGAAGGTGAGGAAGTTACTGCCTATACCCGCGACGGAGAAGACTTTTCATTCAGGGTGGCGGATAAGCAGGTTAATTACTCTCCTGAAGGCCTTGTGGACGAAGTGATTCTGACTCCTGAGGATTTAGAAGCGCATGGAAGGAAGTTCAGTTACTCCAGGCACGGCCAGAACCCTCAGAAGGTTGAAGACTTCCAGGCTGCCAACATGATAGATTATGTCCTTGAGGATAGGTCTGACGGACCAACTGATGAGGCCTACAAGGCGGCTCAGGAACTGTTTGGCTGGCGACAGAATTCGGAAAAACGGCTTTTGAAGGCCAGGGATTAGCATATTTTTAAACAGTTATTTCCCCTCTTTCTCTATATGAGCCTCGAGGAGTACAGAGAGGAGATCGACAGGATCAACCGGGAAATCGCTGAGTCCATCGCAGAAAGGATGGAGGTTGTTGAGAAGGTTGGAGAGTACAAGAAGGAAAATGACATGGAGATCAAGGATGAGGGAAGAGAGGAAGTTGTTAAGAATCAGTTCGCCGACATATTCGATAAAAAAGGCCTTCCAGCGCAGAAAGGACGTGAACTGGCCGAGATGCTTATCGGTATGGCGATAGAAGAGGAGGAAGAGGTCAAAGACGAATGAAAGTCGCATTGCTGGGCCCGGAAGGAACCTATACGCATCAGGCGGCGGAGAAATACTTTGATGAATTGGAGCCTGTGTTCTGCTCGACCATCAGGGACGTCTTCGATTCCGACGTAGAAGTGAAGTTCGTACCGGTGGAAAACTCTCTCGGCGGAGGAGTATCGGATACAATCGACCTCCTGCATGACAGAGATGAGGAAGTTACTGCCGAGGTAAGGCTTCCAATCCAGCACGCACTGATCACTGATGAAGAATCGATCGAGGATATCGAGACTGTTGTTTCGCATCCTCAGGCTCTTTCCCAGTCCGGCGAGATAATCGAAGAGCATGGATGGGAGGAAAAGGAGGCGAACTCCACCGCTGCAGCAGTAGAAGATCTTGGAGAGGGTGAGGCAGCGCTTGCGTCGGAGATAGCTGCCGAGATAAACGATAAAGATATCCTGCTGACTTCTGTGCAGGACACTGATACAAATGTGACTCGTTTCTTTGTGTTGAACGGTGAGGATGAAGAAGATGAGAAATCGGCGTTTATCCTGGAGCCGGGTGAGGACTATCCGGGGCTGCTTCATTCGATGCTCTCCTGTTTTGCAGGACACCAGATCAACCTGAGCCATATCCAGTCCCGGCCGACGAAGAAGGAGCTGGGTGACTACTACTTCTACGTTGAGGCCGAGGAAGGACGCGGTGAGAAACTGGAGAAAGCCCGGCAGTGCCTTGAGACCTATGCGGAGGTCCAGATGCTGGGCAGCTTCGCAGTAATGGGTGATGAACAGTGAGAGATAGGATTGAAAACATCGAACTTTCAATCAGGAAGATCTCGGAGAAGGCAGCGGAGAAGGAAGACGTGGTCCGCTTCGATATAGGCCAGCCAAGCTTTGACACGCCTGAACACATCAAGGAAGCTGCAAAAGAAGGCCTGGAGAACAAGCAGGGTTATTCTCCGATGCTGGGCCTGGAAGAACTCAGAGAAGCTATAACCGGGGAGGAAAAGCTGAAGAAAGGTATCGATGATATTTCAAAGGAGAATGTCATGGTCACGACCGGTGGGATGGGCGCGCTGTATGCCATCTTTGCCGCCAGGCTCGGAGAAGAGGATAAGGCGGTGTTTAATGATCCGTGTTGGGGTCCTTACAAGATGATAAGCGAGGTCTCCGGTAATGAATGGTCTCAGGTAAAGTACTGGGATGAGGACAGGAACCTGAGGGATGAGGCTAAGGAGGAGATCGCTGAAGCCGACATGGCGGTGGTCAATACTCCTTCCAACCCGACAGGTTACGTCCTGAACGAATATCAGGCTCGAGAGATCGCCGAGGTCGCAGAGGAAAACGATACTTTCCTGGTTTCCGATGAGGTTTACCACAGATTAACTTACGGGAAAGAGCACTTCTCGCCGGCCGCCTATACGGATGATGTGGCGATTATCGGTTCTGTGTCGAAGAACCATGCGATGACAGGCTGGAGGATCGGCTGGATAGTAGATTCGCCGGAGAATATTGAGCAGTATGCCAAGGTTTCACGGGCGTCGACTGCCTGTCCGTCCCGTGTCTCCCAGTATGCAGCGATTGAAGCACTCCAGAACGATACTCATGTCGAGGAGATGCGTGAAGCCTACCATGAGAGGCGTGACGTCCTGGTCGAGAGGATGAATGATCTTGGATGGGGTTTCCGGACTCCTGAAGGCGCTATTTATGCTTTCCCTGAGGTCGGTAAGGATTCCTGGAGTTTCTGCATGGATATGATTGAGGAAGGTGTTGCGATGGTTCCGGGCGAGCCGATGGGACCTGGAAGCGGTGAAAACGTAAGGATCTGTTTCGGTTCGACTACGACGGAAGAAATAAACCAGGCTTTCGATAAATTAGAAGGTAGACTGAAATGATAGACCAGAGGATCGCGATAGTCGGTGGTACAGGAAAGTTCGGCCAGCACATGGGCGAGCACCTCGAAGAAAACAACGAGATAGTTATATCCGGCCGCTCGGTCGAGAGAGCCAGAGAGGAAGCCGAACCGCATGGATGGGACTATGGCGAAGGGAAGGAGATCGTCAGGGATGCCGACATCGTCATCATCTCCGTACCGATCAAGATCACGACCGATGTTATTCACGAAGTCGGTCCGAGTGTTCCTGAGGACGCGCTTCTGTGCGATGTTACGAGTGTGAAGCAGAAGCCGGTGGAGGTGATGAAACAGTATTCCGACGAGGTGCTGGGTATGCATCCGATGTACGCGCCCAGCAACTCCATCAAGGGCCAGAAAGTCGTGATGTGCCCTGAGAAAGGAGATAAGTGGAGTATGATGGAGGAGTTCTGGGAGGAGCACGGTGCGGACCTGCACTTCACTGATCCCAAGTCTCATGACCGGGCTACGTCTATAATACAGGGTTTGATGCATTTCTCGGAGCTTGTGATGGCTGACGTGATCAGGAGGTCGGAGGCGTCGACTGAAGACCTCGAAGCCATGAGCACGCCTATCTACCAGCTCATAACCGATCTTACCGCCCGTATGTTGAACCAGAAGCCGGAGCTGTACGGCAGCATCCAGAACGAGAACCCTGAAATTGAAGACGTCAGAAAGATGTTTACCGAGTCAGCTGAAGACATGAGAGAGGTTATCAGGGATGAAGAAAGGTTTGCTGAACGGTTTGAACAGCTTGGGGAGGAGTTCGACCTTGAGGGGGCTCAGGAACGTTCTGACGCTGTTATAGAGTTTCTCTCGAACGACGTGCGTGAAGATTGATTTATAATATTTTGACGAGTTCTTTACTGTATGTCAACCCCGCTTGAGGAAGCACGGCAAAACATCGACGAGATCAACGAGGAGATAGTCCAGGACATAGACATGCGTATGAGCGAAGTCATGCGCATCATCGACTACAAGGAAGAACACAACCTCGAAGTCAGAGACGAGGAAAGAGAAGAAAAAGTCATGAAACAGTTCGCCGACCGCTTCGAAGAACTCGGATACCCACGGGCGAGAGGAAGACAACTCGGAAGAGTACTCATCGACCTCGCCGTAGACCTCGAAAGAGAAGAACTCGACAAAAGAAGAGGCGACGAATAAACTTTTCGCACCTTTTTCACGCCCTTATTTCGTTAATTCGTCCATCCTATTCCTGAAATCATTTCTGAAGCTTTCTATCATATCTACGAAGTCTTCAGGCAGAAAACTGGATTTTTCAAATGTTTCGGAGTCTTTCATGGCCTACCAGTCGTCCTTCGTCGGACAGTCAGGATATATACACATTTCATAATTATTTCCGCTCTTCCTTGAGACATGGATCTTCGGAGTGCCGCACTCATCACATACCTCGTTCTGGGAGGTTATCTCTCCGTTGTTCGGCAATGGGTACGTGTTCTCGCAGTCGGGATATTCTGTGCAGCCGACGAAACGGCCGTTGTCCGTCCTGATGATCTGCAGGGTGCCGTCGCAGCCCTCCGCGTCGCAGGGCCCTAGCTTCCGTTTCTGGTCGCGGTACTGGTCAATCGCACGCACAAGCTCGGCGCCTATCTCCTTCTCCTTCTCCTTGAATTCTCTCAGAGTCTCGCCGAGCTCTTCCCGGGCTCTCTCCAGCGCATCCTCCTTGCTTTCCTCCTCGTTCTTGATCTTCTCCATCTTCTCCTCGAACTCCCGCGTCAACTCCTCGGAGACGATCTCAGGGCTGTACTCCTCGAGAGTCTCGGCGATTGTCAGTCCGAGGTCCGTCACCTCTATGGGGTCGTTCTTTATGAACTCTCTGTCGTACAGCCGGTCGACTACCTGTGCACGTGTCGCCTTGGTTCCCAGGTTCCTTTTCTCCAGTTCGGAGACGATCGATGTCTGTGAGAACCTTCTCGGAGGCTGAGTCTCCTTCTCCGCCAGCTCGAACTCGTCGACTGGGAGGGTCTCACCCTCTTCCAGTTCAGGTAATTCAGCTTCGTCAACCTTGACGTACGGATCGTAGAGATCGAACCAGTTCCTCTCCTTCGTCACCTTCGACTTCGCATCAAACGTGTAGCCGTTCGTCTCCAGCGTCATCGTCAACGTCTGCCTCTTCGCCGGTTTGCCGAACACAGCGAAGAAGCGCTTGACTATAAGATCGTAGATCTTCCTCTCCTTCTTTGAGAGGTTTCCTGGTGTCTGTCCAGTTGGGTAGATACAGTTGTGTACAAGGAGATTATTGGCAAAATAATTATGGTTTTCTTCTACTTCTATGTCGTAGACATGGCCTTCGTAGTCCTTAGTTCCAATATTGCTGATTATTTGTGGCTCTGTCTGTTTTGGCGTCTTTAAATCAAAATCCTCAAATTTAGGGAGCTCCTCTGTAGGTACATGCTCTTCTTTTCCCCCATTGCCATAGTATACCCAGCTTTTTATAGTGTACTGAGATATATCTAGTTCTTTGCCGATCTCTTTGTATCCTTTGCCTTTGTCATACAGTTCTTTTGCTCTCTTTCTTTTTTGCTTTCTTCTTTGAATAATAGATTTTCTTTTAGCGAGGTATGCAGAGGCTTTTCTTCTGAGTTCATCTTTGTAATTGCTGTACCGCATTGGCACAGAATTGACAAATCTTTCTAAATTTTCTCTATTGTTATTAATCGAAAAACTTCCTCTAACGGTCTTCTCTCCATCCTTCTTGCGTTCTTCAGTCTTTACAGATGTTGATAAATTACTTGTTTCTATGTTGAGATCTTCACAGATCTGTGTTAGCTGTTCCAGGAATTTTTTGAATGAGTCCCTCTTCTTTTCTATTTTGTTTTGTTCGAATCTGAAATTTCTTATGTCTCTGTCGTTTTTTGAGTGGATGCGTACCTTTGTGAGTTCTGCGCCGAATATTCCTGCTAGGAACTCCTTTTTGATATCCTTGTTCTTACTTATCCAGTCTGGAACTTCGAATTCTGTACTCATTTTATCTCCTGTTGGGCATCCAAGTGCTATCAGTAATCTCCCGAACACAGAGTCCTTGGATACTAGCATTGTCCTCTTCGGTTCATCCTGAGTTATATATGCGGAGAAACCCATGCCTTCTATGTCGGATTTTAGCTCCTCCATATCCTCTTTTCTTCCTGTAAAGGTCACATGAGGATATTTTTCCCTGTTTTCAGAGGGTTCTTTAAAGCGTATATGGCCGTCTCCAAAGCAGAAACCTGCTATGGCAGCTAGTTTTTCAGCCTTGTTTTGTTCGAGCCCTTGAATAAACTTCTTAAGTTCCTGGTATGTTTTCTGTGTTCTGGATTCGCCCTCTTGTATTTCTTGCCAGTGTTTTTTAGAGAAAGCAGCTTCTAGATCGATATCACTGGATATATCTATGTTTCCTGTCTTATTCTGTTTCTGCTCAAATACTATGTTATTCTCCGTAAGATTTTCTGCCTTGATGTAATCTAGTCCTTTTTCGGTAATAGTGAGAAACCTGTGCTTAGGAGTTACTTTTGTTTCATTTTCTGAAGTCTTGATCTTCAATATTTTCCCGTCATAAGGGGTTTTCCAGATGGCTGTTGCCTTTGAAAGTTGAATCTTTGAACCATGTGATATCACATTTGGCTCTTCTATCTCGCCGTAATAGCTTTCCTTTTCTTCATCCCATTCCCAGTTCTTTACTTTAGAGGCTAACTCCGAGAAAGTCTTACTTTCTGGCTTAAAACTAACTTCTGTTTCTGGAGTGAAGCAAGGATGAGCGTCGTCCTCGCCGCTGCCCTGCGTAGTGTTTAGATTATCGTTTTTCTCCTTCTTTAATACTTTTTTGGCCTTGTCTTCGTAGTTTTCCTGGTTTTTAAGCTTGTTCAGGATGTTTTTGTAGCCGATCTTCGGCGGCAGTTTCTGGGACTCGGTACGTGGGTAGGAGATCAGTGAATTTTCGTATAGGTCCTGTGCGATGCTCTGGGTTGTCTTGGGATTGATGTTGAACTGGCTGGAAGCCTCCTTCTGCAGTCCTGTCAGGTTAAACGGTACTGGTGGCTTGTGGGTGTAGTTGTTGATGTCGATGTTGGATACGACTGTCTCGTCCTCTCCCTCGACTTCCTGGAAGATTCCTGTGGCGACCTCCTCGTCCCAGATGCGTTCGTCGCCGTCGTCGTGAAACTTTGCCCGGAATTCGGGGTTGTGGAGGAAGATCTCCCAGTAGGGATCTGGCTCGAACTCCTGTATCTCCCTTTCTCGCTCGGCTAGGAAGTTCAGTGCCGGGCCCTGGACTCGGCCGGTGCTCAGTGTCTTGTACCTGTCGTTCTCTCTGACTGCCTGCATCAAGGCTCTGGAAACGTTGACACCGTAGTAGA
>JBDGTY010000023.1:44527-60412 GCA_042216335.1 Candidatus Nanohalobium sp. | reverse complement strand
TCCCATATCCCGGCTAGTTTCATCAGTGAATTATCCTTGCTCATCTTAAGGTTAAACCTCTTTATTTCAGGCCTAGACTGATTTTTATGGCTTCATCGACTTTTCTCATTTTTGAACTGCTTATTTCTCCCAGTTTCTTCTCTACTCTGGAGTCTATGTCGACCGTGGCGATCTGGTTCAGCATCACTTTCCTGTCTTTATCTACATCCTCGTTCTCAGTCTTCAGTTCTACGTCCGTTGGGTATATCTGGGTGTAGCTGCTTGTCAAAGGAGCTATTATGGTTGTCGGAGAATGCCTGTTTCCTGTGTCGTTCTGGATGACCAGTGTCGGCCTCGTCTTGCCCTGCTCCGAACCTTTCTCAGGATCGAGATCGGTTAGTACAATATCTCCTCTACTTACTTCCATCTTTGTCCAGCTCCTCGATCGCCTCTGAGGATGCGTTCAGCATCTCTTCGGACATCTTCTGGCTCTTCTCGGCCATCGCCTTGTAACCTTCCTTCAATCGTTCTTCCAGGTCTACTTTCTTCTTTATAGTCACTTTTCCGTCTTCGTCGTGGAACTCGACTTCGTCGCCGCTCCGGATGTTCTCCTTCTCCCGGATGTCTTTCGGAATGGTGACCTGGCCTCGCTCGCCGACCTTCCGTGTAACCGAACTCATAGAATTCATATCTGATTCATATTTTAAGAACTTTTGGAATCTGATCAGCTATGATAGGAAATATAAGAGGAATAAGGAAAATGAGAGAAAAAATTTATTC
The DNA here is from genome assembly GCA_042216335.1 of Candidatus Nanohalobium sp. GTDB lineage: Archaea > Nanohalarchaeota > Nanosalinia > Nanosalinales > Nanosalinaceae > Nanohalobium. Next base: position 59,653 of record JBDGTY010000023.1, on the reverse strand, counting down.
GAAACTCGAAGAGTTTCTGTTATTCCTCTAGGCTTGGCATCTCCTGCTTCATTCCCTTCCTCTCTCTGATCTCCATGATCTTTTCTTCCTGCAGGTTCATCGGCATCGCTTCGAAGATCATATCCTTCGGGTTGTAGAAGCCTTTTCCGTTGGTTGCTCCCTTGAGTGCGGCCTCGAATCCAAACATCTCTGCGACCGGTACCTTGCAGCGGAGGATCGTGGAGTCGCCTTCCTCTTCCATGTCGAGTACGTCTCCTCTCCTGTTGCTTACTTCTGTCATTGCGTCTCCCATCACATCGGTAGGAACGTCAATGCGCAGGATTCTGACTGGTTCGATCATCCTTGGAGTACTCTGCAGGAAGCCTCTCTTGATGGCGTCCTTGGTACATGGGACCATCTGGCTTGGTCCTCTGTGGATTGCGTCTTCGTGCAGGCTTGCATCGTGAAGTTTTACCTTCAAACCGATTACTGGTTCTCCTGCCATTGGTCCCTCGTCACAGAACTCGTGGAAAGCGTCGACCAGGTATTCCTGGATCTCTCTCAGGTTCTTGATACCTCTGGATGCGTTGATGAACAGGTTCTCCTCGTAGGCATCCATGATGTTGTCTGCCTCGTCCTGATCAAGGCCGTGTTCAACGAGAGCATCTCTGACCTCTGTCTCGTCGTCGGCCTCCATCTTGAGCTGCTCGTAGTCCTCCTTGAGGAACTTCCTGACTTCTTCGTCGATAGGTTCGACGGAGATCTCAAGCTGGTTGTGCCGGTTCGGAGACTTTCCCGTAACTGTGGGGGATTCGTCTTCGATACCTTCCCTGAAGACAACGATCGGATCGGAGACGTTGATGTCGATCCCTTTCTCTTCAAGATGTCTTTCGATCTTTGCCTCGATGTGAAGCTCTCCGAGCCCTGAAACCAGGGTCTCTCCTGTCTCCTCGTCGATGTCTACCTTGATGGTGTTGTCTTCCTTCGCTCTTTTTCTGAGAGTCTCTATCAGCTTTGGAAGGTCGCTTGTTCTCTTAGGTTCGATCGACTTTGTAACAACAGGCTCGAAAACGTGTTCGATCTGTTCGAAAGGCTGGATTTCTTCCTCGCCGTCAAGGATGAACGTCTCTCCTGTTGAGAAGTCCGGTCCTGTGATCGCGGCGATGTTTCCACACGGAACACTGTCAACTGTAAGCTTACGTGGTCCAGAGTAGATTCCGACCTGCTGTGCTCTCTCCGTCTTCTGTGAACCTATTCCGTATAGTTCGTCTCCTTCGTGTACTGTTCCGGAGAATAGTCTTGCTGTTGCGATGGTTCCTGCGTGTTCGTCGTCTTCGACGTTTGTAACGACTCCGACCGTTCTTCCGTCCTGGTCGTGCTGCATCATGTCCTGTCCGACTTCGGTCTCTACGTCGCCAGGCCATACCTTTGGAATCCTCCACTCGGCCGACTCACGTGGGTTGACAAGGTGCTTTACAACCATGTCGAGTACTACTTCCTCGATCGGTACGTCGTCTCTCAGTCCTTCGTGGTCTCCGTCGTTTACTCTTTCGATCAATGTTCCGAAGTCTATCCCCGTCTTCTGCATGTAAGGCATGGAGATCGCCCAGTTCATCAGTGCGGAACCGAACGCAACTGTTCCGTCTTCTACACTCATCTTCCATTCCTCTGCTGTTTCTTCATCAGCGTACTTTCTCAAAGCTGCGTTAACTCCTCTGATGATCTCCTTGAATCTTTCCTGCATCTCTTCAGGTGTCAGCTGCATCTCTTCGATTAGGCGGTCGATCTTGTTGATGAACAGTACTGGCTTGACGCCTTCTTTCAGTGCCTGTTCCATGACTGTCTCTGTCTGAGGCATTACACCGTCGACAGCATCGACAAGTACTACTACTCCGTCGACAGCACGCATAGCACGTGTTACGTCTCCTCCGAAGTCAACGTGCCCTGGGGTGTCGATAAGGTTGACAAGGTAATCCTCTCCGTCGAATTCGTGGACCATCGAGATGTTTGCAGAGTAGATAGTGATTCCTCTCTCTGCCTCCTGGTCGTCGAAATCCATAAAGCGTTGATCTCCGGCAAGTTTGTCTGAAATCATGCCTGCTCGGGCCAGGAGATTGTCTGTTAACGTCGTTTTTCCGTGGTCGATGTGGGCTGCTATAGCGATGTTTCTGATGTGCTCAGGATCCTCGATTACGCCTTTTATTGCGTCAAGCTCGTCTGACATTTAAAATTTCACCAAGTTTATAACTAGAAATCCTCTTGCAAGATTTAAAAAAGGGCAGAGCCTGTTTTCCTCTCCGGCTCTAACTCAGGCTTTTATTGAACTCGTCCCTGCGGTACGCCAGGTACATGATCACCAGTATGTCGATTGTGAACTCCGCCAGTGGCTGGGGATATCCTGCTGCCGTGAATAGGAAGTCCGATACAAGTAGTCCGGAAGCTCCTACCAGGCCTCCCACGAATCCCCAGGCGTTCCTCTCAACCATGCCACGGGCTATAAATGCGAAGCCTATGCTCAGTATTAAGGTCGGGAAGATAGCCTCTGCTGGACTTCCAGTGACTGCATCGCTTACAGTAGTATTGTAAACCCCGATCACGGCCCTTGTAAGAAATATGGCTGCAACAACAGATATCTCGACCTTCAGCCATTTCTCCCTGTCCATATCAGGAAGTTTAGAGCAGATGTACTTAATAGAAAGGGAAAGTTGGAGGTGAAGATAATGCCTGTTAGATATGTTATTTATCGAGCACCTTCTGCCTCTCGCTCTTTACGCTCTTTGGTTCGAACGGCTCTGATTTCGTTGTTGCCGTCTGCTGCACCGATGAGCTCGTTGGTTAGAGTTTCGACTGCGTCTTCTGATTCAGCGAGCCTTTTCTCGTATGCGCCCTGAACAAGAAGTCTCAGTGCTACATCTACTCTTCTTTGAGGGCTCATGATGACTGCTTTACGTGCTCTTGCGCCTCCTCTCTGGTATGTGACTACTTCTTCTACGGGTGCAGAGTTCTCGATCGCATCGACAAGTACCTGGATCGGGTTCTCTCCCGTCTCTTCGTGGATGTTGTCGAATACTTCCTCGATCATGTTCCAGAGTTTTTCGCTCTGTCCTGCATTGTGGCCGGAGGTGATGTAGTGTTTGTTTCCTCTGTGGCCTGCGACGTACATGTGTGTGAGGAGTCTTTCCGTGATAGGTACGTCGGCCTTGTAGAACTGTCTCTCAGTATGTCTTCCCTTGCTTCTCGGAGTAAGGATGTTCTCAAGGTTAATGTACCGGACCAGGCCGTCATCATTCACTTCTACTTCTTCTGCATCGTATTTTCCGAATGTGAGAATCTTGTCCTCTACTTCGATCTCTGCTACATTACTCATCTTATAATCACCGTGTTGGCTTCTGCTGATTTCCAGCGACCAGTTCCTTCAGGCTTACACCGTTTACCTTGATGACCTTGTAACGAACTGTTGGGATGTCTCCCTTCGGCCCGGAGTCCGCTCCACCGATTCCCTCGATAAGTACTTCGTCGTGTTCGTCGATGTGGTCGATGGCTCCGTCTCCTGGAACGAAAGCTGTCAACTGTTTACCGTTTTTGAGAAGCTGTACACGCACACATTTACGCAATGCGGAGTTAGGCTGCTTTGCTTCGATAATTCTTTTCTCTAGTACGATTCCCCTTCCCTGAGGTGATCCCTCTAGAGGGTCTGCCTTCTCTTTCAGGTTCAGCATCCTTCGCTTGTAATCCTTGTCACTCCATCTGTACTGCTGGCGGTTCTTCCGCATCTTACGTGCGTTGTACAATCCCATATCCACAAGCATGAACTTAAGTTTTTTATATGGTGAATGACAACGCCCGCCCGGAACGGTTTGCCGGGGTTAGGTGTAGTTAGTTGAATAAGGTTAGAGATTATCTGAGAAACTGTCTTCCGGGGAGTTGAGAGATGAAAGTTAGGAAAGTTAAAAATTCTATTTAACTGTGACTTCGTCGACGTTGTGAGTTCTCTTCAAGATATCTCTGATGGCATCGATGTTTTCTCCGTCTCTGCCGACTAGTCTTCCCTTGTTGTCATCGGATACGTTGATCTCGACTCTTTTGCCGTCTTCATCGTCTTCTATGTCGAGGCTTCTGATGTCTACTGAGACTAGGTTGTTGACGAATGCTCCCAGATTGTCTTTGTATTCGAATATCTTGACATCTTTTCCTAGCTGGTCCTGGACTTTTTTGACTACTTTTCCGCCTTTCCCTATGGCCATGCCTGCTTTTCCTTCCGGTACGATGAAGTATGCTTCATCTTCCTTCATCATGCAGTCTCTGGCTTCCACATCTGTCATGGATTCGAACATGTTGAGGGTGCGGATCATTTCTGTGTCGTACGTTGCTGTTGCCATCTAATTGATCACGTTAAAATGAGAAACTTACGTTCTTTGCGTGTAAACAAAATAGTCCCCTGATTTTATAAATGGGAAGGAGGTTCACTCCTCCTCGCCCCCGAATTTAGGCTTTAAATCGACCGCGCCAGTTCCAACAGGAACAGGCTGCCCGGTCACGATGTTCTCGACTACTCCTTCGAGTGGGTCGTTCTCTCCTCTGAGGGTTCCTTCACGCAGGTGCTTCTTCGTCTCCTCGAAGACAGCTCTGGCCAGCAGCGAGTCTTTCTCTCCGACCAGGCCGTATCTTGTGGTTCCCTGTAGCTCTCCTTCTCGTGTCATCATGTCTGCGAGGAGCATGATGTGTCGGTCGTCGATGCCGATTCCCTGCTTCTCCAGTGTCTCGTTGACTTCGTCGATGATCTTTCTACGCAGGGCCTCGATACCGAGAACCCTTTTGACCTCGAACAGGTGGTTGGAGGTGGTCCTGTCAGCATCGACTTCCGACATTTTCAGGGTTTTTCTCAGTGCGGTTCCGGCTGTCTGAAGCTGCCATTCTCCGTCATCCTCGTTGATAACAACCTGCTCGATACCCTTCAATCCCTTGATCCTTGCTTCCTCCGTATCGTTCTTCAGGTCCTTCAGATCCCTGAGGTCGTAGTCGTCTTCCGAGGACTCCAATATAATCTTGTTGTCGTCGATCGTCACTTTGGCCTTCCTGACTTCATCCTTGACTCTCTGCCTGACATCCTCCATATCGACGTCGTAGTCGTCAAGCAGGTCCTGATTCAGCACGAACTCGACTTCAAGCTGCATGATGTCGAGAGTGTCCTGCTTCACCAGGTCCTCGAACTTGACTTCTCTGAGTTTCCGGGCTACTTCCTTTGCGCCTTCCTTGTCGTTGTATTCCTCAGTGAGGTATACTTCCATGGATGGAGTGTCCGGCTCTCTACGTGCGTCAACGATCTCAATCAGACGCGGTAGACCAGCGGTAAGAGATACCTGCGCTCCACCAGCCTGGTGGTACGTCTCCATAGTCAACTGTGTAGCAGGCTCGGAGATGGACTGCGCAGCCACGATCCCGATAGCCTCTCCTGGCTCGTACTGCATCTGCTCGTATCTTTGCTGAAGTTTTTCCCTTGTTTCATCTGTCAGGCCAAGCCCCTGATACTTCTCAGGTAGCTCGTCCGTCCTATCCTTCCAGTGTAGTTCTTCGCTCATTTTTGCTCACCTCTAGCTCTGGTCTGTGGAGATGTTTGTCGAGATTTTACCTCTGTCGGACTTCTGCGGATCTATGCCGTCCTCTCCTGCACGGAACTGTACGATGTCTCCCTGTGCGTTCCTGACCGTCTGGTCGTACTCGACCTTGAGATCCTGGAGTGCGTTTGAGACACGTCTGTACATGTATCCGGATGTCTTGGTGTTCAGTGACTTGTCGGCGAGAGCCTTCCTCTGGCTCATCTGGTGGAAGAACATCTCCTGTGCGTCCAGTCCTTCCAGGATGCTGGAGGACACGAATCCACGTGACTTGGCGGAGAGCTCTCCTTTCTTGAAGTGGCTGAGAGTCCTCTCCTTGTATCCTCTGACGATCCTTGTGTCACGTACAGAGTTCTGTCCGAGCATTCCTGCCATCGTCGTTACGTTCTGCATCGATCCTCTGGCTCCTGAGTCGGCCATGACGTAGGCTGAGGATTCTTCGTCGAACTGGTCGCCGATTATGTCCGAGACCTCTGTGAACGCCTCGTTCAGTGCCTTGGTGATCCTGATTTCGCGGGATTCCTCGACCGACTTTCCCGTAATGGCTTCCATCTTTCCTTTCTCATACTCCTGTAGAAGTTCCTCAGTGTCCTCAAGCGAGTCCTCGATGACCTCCTTGATCTCTTCCGTCGCTTCATCCGGTACTTCGAGATCCTCGAGTCCGATGCTGAAACCTCTCTTGGTCAGGAAGATGGCTCCTACTCTGGAGACACGGTTGAGGAACTCTGCAACCTTGTCACTTCCGTATTCGATTGAGAGCTGCTGGATGATTTCTCCTCCGTAGTCTCCGAGTGCGTCTTCGTCCAGAACACCTTTCTTGAGTTTTCCGTTATCTATTACAACTTCATTTTCTTCTCCCTCATTGATCGTCAGGGAGATATCATCTGGTATGAAGATCGAGACAAGGTCTCTTCCGGAGATCTCCTCTCCTTCAGGTAGGTCTTTCTCGTGTTCACCTGCATCCGTGATCAGGTTGAACGCTTTCTCCCTGCTTATGGTTTTATCAGGCTGTGTCAGCAGGTAGAGTCCTGATACGTAGTCCTGCAGCATGCCCACGATTGGTCCACCCATTTTTGGTGACTTGATGTGCTCCTGGACCTGCATAAGCTCCTCTGCTTCTGCACGGGCTTCTTCTGTCTGCGGTACATGTAGGTTCATCTCGTCTCCGTCGAAGTCTGCGTTGTAAGGTGCGCATACGTTCAGGTTCAGTCGGAAAGTCCTGTGAGGAAGGACCTTGACCTTGTGGGCCATTATGGACATACGGTGGAGAGATGGCTGCCGGTTGAATAGTACTGTGTCGCCGTCCTTGATGTGTCTTTCGACCTTCCATCCCTGTCCTGGCTCGATAGCTTCCTGGATTTCTTCAAGGTTCTCTTCGGTTAGTCTTCTCCTGTTTCCATCCGGCTGGAAGACATAGTTCGCACCAGGATGCGTGTCTGGCCCGTTCTCAATCCATTCCATTGCTTTCTCGTAGTTTCTCTCAGTGATCTTGACCGGGATGGTTAGTTTCTTCGACACCATCCGCGGCACTCCGACCTCGTTGATCCCTATGTTAGGATCCGGCGAGATCACTGTACGGGCGGAGAAGTTGACACGTTTACCGATCAGGTTCTGTCTGAAACGGCCTTCCTTGCCCTGGACTCTTTCAATTAAAGATTTAAGCGAACGCCCTGACCTGTGTCTCGCCGGTGGCACGCTACTCATGTCGTTGTAGAACAGTGTTGCGACGTGGTACTGCAGTAGTTCATGGAGATCGTCAATGATGAAGTCGGGAGCCTCGATTTCGATGTTGTTCTGCAGCCGCTTGTTGATCCTGATAACATCGACCAGCTTGTGAGTGATGTCGTCCTCCGATCTCTCTCCTGTCTCCAGTGTGATGGATGGACGCATCGTTACCGGTGGAACCGGAAGATGCGTAAGGATCAGGTCTTCCGGACGACAGCCCTCTACGCCTAGCTTGGCTGCCATTTCGTCTGGTATCTGCTTTAGCCATTTCTGGATCTCCTGGGGCTTGATTTTCTCCCCGTCCTGGTAGTATGTGTAAGGTTTCTCGAAGTCGATGTCAGGTACTTCTTCACCTGTCTCAGGGTCTTCTGTCATCCTGTTTGACTTTCTCAAACTCTTGTCCTCGTCCTTCAGGAGGCAGGAAACGCTGCCGTCATCGTGGACGTTGGTGAACCTGAGAAGGTTTCTGACCTTTTTTGCGTAGAGTACGTGTACGACCGGGCGGCTGAGCGTAATCAGTCCAAAGTGTCCCTTGCATTCCCGGATTTTTCCGCCGCATGTCTGGCAGGTCATCCCTGGGTCGATGACTCCTAGCGCAGGGTCCATTACTCCGTCCTCGACAGGGTATCCGTCTGCGTCGTAGACTTCAGCCTGATCGATCTCCTTTACTGCGATGTTCTGGAGCTTTTCCGCGCTCATAACCCCGAAGTCAAGTTCTTGAATCTTCTTCATGTTAGACACCTCTAGTTGTCCTCCAGTTCGATTTCTGTATCCATCATCATGGATTTCAGCTCGTTCATCAGCAGGAGGAATGCGTGTGGGATCTCTGTCTCATCTAGATCTCCTGAACCACAGTTTGGACAGAAGTGCTCGTTCTCTTCTCTATCATGTACTCCGATCTCACCACAGTTATCACAGACCTCGATCTCTGTGGAGTCTGCTCCAAACCGTTCCTTGAGGAGAAGGGATGCTCCGTGGCCGACGAAGACATCCTTTTCCATCTCTCCGAGGCGGAGGCCACCCTCCTGGCTTCTTCCCTCGGTAGGCTGCTTGGTTAGGAGTGTGACAGGCCCGCGTGCTCTTGCGTGGACCTTGTCTCCGACCATGTGGCTTAGCTTCAGGTAGAATCCTGGACCGATCATGATTTCAGCTTCCATCTCTTCTCCTGTTACTCCGTTGTACATGGTCTCTTTTCCGGAGGATTCGAAGCCGAGTTCTTCCAGCTGGTCTCTTAGCTTGTCTTTGTCTTCGTTGTGGTATGCTGTTCCGTCGACAGGTTCTCCACGCAGTGCGCCGACCTTTCCGCCGATGAGTTCGATTATCTGTGACACTGTCATACGGCTCGGGATCGCGTGAGTCGAAAGTATCATGTCGGGAGTTATACCTTGCTTGGTGAAGGGCATGTTTTCTTCTGGCGCAAGCATTCCGACTGTTCCCTTCTGTCCGTGCCGTGTCGCGAACTTGTCGCCGAGTTCAGGGATCCTGTATTCTCTCATCTTTGCCTTGATGAGTTTGTCGCCGTCGCCGGTTTCAGATACCATCATCTTGTCGACCTTTCCCTGTTCACCGTGTCTTACTGTCAGGGATGTTTCTCTCCTGTCTGCTAGTCCCATCTGTACCTCTTCACCGCCACTGGATCCGAGGAACTTTGGAGGGCTCGTTTTTCCGACGAGTACGTCGTCCGAGTCTACCTCTGTCTCGGGATTTGCGAGTCCGTCCTCGTCGAGATGGCCATAAACTTCTTCTCTCCTGTATCCTCGGACATCTTTGTCAGGGATGCCGATTTCGTCCTTCTGGCCTCCCCAGTAGCGCTGTGCCTCTGTTTTATAGGTACGCATGTATGTGCTTCTTCCGAGACCTCTTTCGACTGAGTCCTTGTTCATGATGACTGCATCCTCGATGTTGTACCCATCGAAGGATGCGAGTGCGATAACCATGTTCTGTCCGATTGGATGGTCTCCGATGATAGTATCGTAAGTATTGGTTTCAACGATCGGCTGCTGGCCGTATGTCAAAATGTTACTTCTCGTCTCAAACCTCTGGTGGAAGTCTCTGCTGGGCATTCCAAGTCCCTGCCCTGCCATCTTCGCACCGAAGTTGACACGGTCTCCACGGTTGTGCTCGGGATAGACTGTGAGGGAAGCTGAGAGTCCGTTGATGATCTCCGGGTCGATCTCAAGATGAGTATGTTCTTCAGTGACTTCGTCTCTATCCATGGCGACGTAGGAGTTTTCCTCTTCCTCTGCGTCCATGTACTCGATCTTTCCTTCTTCCTCGAAGTCCTCAAGTGTGGCGTTTCCTTCTGCCAGCTCGTTCAGGTCCTGTTCGCTGAGTTGGGGCTCGCCTTCCTCAACGATGATAACGGGCCTGAGGACTCTTCCGGCGTCAGAGTTGATCCGGATTTCGTCACGATCTTCCGCGTAGTGGACGGAGACCTCTTTCTCGATTTCTCCTTCCCTGCGCTTCTCGATGATGTTCTGTCTGATTTCCTCCGGCTCGTCAATCTTGCCAATAATCTGTCCATCTAGAAATACATCTGTCATCTATAGAAGCACCTCTGTGCTTCTGGTTCCAATTCTTTTTCCACGTTTCATAGTATGATTTGAAATTTTGCTCATGTCGAAAACACTCTGTGTTTTCTGGGAATCCGAAAATCTGGCTATTTTCATCATTTTAGCCACCTTTTTACTCCTCCACACCTGCTTCCTGCAGTTTCATCTCCAGCGAGTTTTTCTCCATCTCGTTCATTCCTGTGGAAACGTTCGCAGACATCGCAAGGTGTGTACGGAGTCCGATGTTCATACCTTCTGGTGTCTTGATCGGACAGATCCTGCCCCAGTGCGTTGGATGGAGGTCACGTGCCTCGAAGTGCTGCCTGTCCGCGCTGAGTGGAGAAACGATGTTCCTGAGGTGTGCCAGCGTCTTGATCCTGTTGTTTCTTTCCAGGCTCTGGCAGACTCCTGTTCTTCCGCCCACCCAGTTTCCTGTTGCCATAGCTCCCATAATCTGCTTGTTGAGAGTATCTGAAACAACTGTGGACTGAAGTGAAGGAAGTCTTCCTCTCTTGGCGCTTTTCTGGAAGTTGTACTTCATCCTTGCGACCAGACCCCATTTTCCGAGGAATACACTTCTGAACTGCATCTCGAGCAGTTCTCCGGCAAGGTTCAGCCTCTTGTTTGCGTAGTGGTCCATGTCGTCCGGTGTTATGTCTCCTTTACCAAGTGCGATAACGTTCCTTATCATGGTGGCTAGAAGCTCTGCCTTCTCTTCCCTCGCTTCCGGCTCCTGTCCAAGGTGCGGAAGCAGGTACTCGTCAAGTATCTTGTCGACTCTCTCCTCTACATCGCTTGTGATGCCTGCCTGTCTTCCTACGTACTCGTAGGCCTCTTCCTGGTTGGATGCGTCGACCTCGTAGAGGTTGAGGTAGACGTCAGATGAGTACTCTTCTCCGATAGCTTCGACTATCTCCTTGTCTGTCTCGTAGCCGAGCGCTCTGATGAGTGCGACCGCCGGAGTCTTCTTGACGTTGGCGAAGTTGATGTTGATTATGTCGTCGTCCCTGATCAACTGGTGTCTCTGCACGTATCCAGAGTTCTCGGAGTTGATACGGCATTTCTGCTCCTCATCGTCTTCGAGGTAGATTGGCTTGTTGTCGGCCATCTCCTCCATCGCGATGATAGTCTTCTCGGAGCCGTTGATGATGAAGTATCCTCCGACATCCTCTGGATCCTCGCCGTTCTCTCTCATCTCTTCCTCGTCCCACTCAGAGGTCCAGCACAGATCAGAACCGATCATCACAGGGATCTCTCCGATAGTGACTTCTTCAGGTTCCTGTTTCACTCCCTCGAAGATCGGTGTCATCTCGACCTTGATCTCTGAGCTGTATGTCAGGTCTCTCATCCGTGCCTCTCTAGGAGTGATCTTTCTGACAGAACCGTCGGCCTCATTGATCTTAGGCCTCTCGATCTCAACATCAACAATCTTTATGACAAGATCTTCTCCGTCTGGAAGCTCTGGCTCGATGCTTCCAACCTCGTTCAGAATAGCCTGTATCCTTTCCTCCACAAAACGATTATAGCTTTCTATCTGATGTTTTACAACGTTTCTGTCGATCAACTGCTCCAGGAACTCTTCTTTCATAGTGTATCACCTTGTGATGCCAATCCGAGAAGATCTAAGATCTTCGATCTCATCTTTCGATAACCTGTCTGTAATAAGTGGTTTTTCCAGCTGTAGGAGAACTCCTGTTGATCTCAATCACATCGCCGACCTCGACATCCATCTGCTTCAAAGCTGCATCGGTGCGCTCTATCTTCGGGAGGTCTTCTTTCTCCGCATCAAACTTCTGGAGAACCTCCTCGACCTCATCTTCTTCCATTTTGCGGTGTTCTGGAACGTCTTCGTGGTCGCGGATGTCTATTGCCATGGTGGAAATCAACTCTCGAGAGCCTCAAGAAACCTTTTTAGTTACAATAAGGAAGACTTGAGCAAGTTTTAAATAGGGTGAGGACAGGTACCGAAAGGTACATAAACAGGCCGCGAATATCCAGAATCCTGGCCTACCAGAGCTCAGTACCTCTCCGCATGCTCTGAACACTCTTCCCGACCACTGCATGGTCCAAGACCTCCAGGCCCAGTTTTTCCCCAAGCTCGATCAACTCCCTGGTGAACTCGATGTCCTGATCCGTCGCCTCCGCCTTTCCAGAAGGATGGTTGTGCGCAAGGATCAGGGCCGAGGCGTTCGCCTGAAGTCCTTCACGAAAGATCTCCTGGACCTCGACATCGACCGATGAGATGCCGCCTTCGATCTCCTTCTCCGACACGATCTCGTTGCCCGAGTTCAGGTAGAATACACGCGCGACCTCGGACTCCAGGAACTTCATGTCGCCGACCTGCGCCTCGACATCCGAAAAGCTCTCGATTTTCTCCCGCTCGGTCCTCTTCATCCTCCTTCCCAGCTCACCAGCGGCCAGCAACTGGCCAGCCTTCACTTTCGAGACGCCGTCAAACTCCTTCAACTCCTCAAGGCTTCTATCCGCCAGTCCCTCGAGCGAGACCTCGTTCAGTATCTCACCGGAAAGCTCCTTCACGTTCTTCCCCTGGATACCGGTCCTTATGATTATAGAAAGAAGCTCCACATCGCTGAGAGAGGAAACACCGTGCTCCGCCAGCTTCTCCCTCGGTCGCTCGGACTCAGGCAGGTCGTTGATGGTGTAGTCCATTGATTATTCTGGAGTTTTTCTCTTTGATATTTTACTCTTGGGTTCGCATACGTCGGCATGAAGAAGCAGGAACTGATTCATCTGCACGGGCTTCTGGCACAGGTGCAGAATCACTATGAGGAGCGGTCAGGGGACGAAGTTGAACACGACCTGTACGAAATGCTTGGTGTCAGGCCTACTTCACTTCACCGAAGTAAAACTGATCACAGGGCAGCGACCTTGGAACTGTCCTCAGATATAACTGGCGAGATGCCTGTTGAAGGCGGTTCTGAAAGCTCAAGTGAAGACTACAATACTGCTCTGGCGAATGATATTTCTCGAGGAGCCACTACAGACATAGAGAATGAACTGAGTAAGGCGTGGATAAGTGTGACGCCTCCCGGTGCCACGGAGGGTGAGGATCCGTACAATGACGATATTGACTTTCCTGAAACTGAAGTGGGTGATCTTGAGGAGGAACTGGACTCCGCCTATGGAGATCTTGTCGAAGCGATTTACACTGATTCTAAAAGTTATGATGAAGTTCGAACAGTAGGTATTAGAGATGCATTTCTGAAAATTGATCCGCAGTTTGCAAAGACGAAACTAGGGCACCACAGACTGGGATTGCTGATGGAAGAAGGCCTAGTAAGGGAGGTCGACAACAGCCTTTACATGGCGGCCACAGTAGCGGATGAGTATGAAGTCGATAGGAGTCTCATGGACGGATCAGAGTATGATTCCAGTTCTCCCGACTCATCAGATAATTACTCTGGTTCGGGTTCAGATACGGACGCTCTCCCTGGTTTGACTGAAGATGCACTGGAGCAACCTGAAACGGGGCTGGATGACGCCGGAAGAGAGCTGGAGTCGGGTTCTGATTTGAGCTAAGGGATTAAGTGTTTAGGTTTTCCATCCTCTTTTCTCGTTATGTCTGAGGTTGATATTCCGCGGGATGTGTTTGACTCCGTGAGGATCCCTGAGAGTGGGAGGAAGGATGAGTTGAGGATGGAGCTGGCGGTATCCCTGTATGATCGAGGTGCTCTCTCGTTCGGCAAGGCCCGTCAACTGGTCGGAGTCTCCAAGGCCCGTTTCCAGGAGGTTCTGGGCAAGCGCGGAGTAGAGAGACACTATGCTGGGGAAGAGCTTGAAGAGGACGTAGAGTACGCTAAAGTCTAGGGTTCTGGATATCCGAAGAACTATACAGCAAGATACTGGAGAAAGCTAACGAAACTTAATTCTTTCCAGCAAAAATACCTTCATGGAAAAACTACTCCAAAACCCGGAACTATCCGAATCCAGAGAAGTCCTGACAGAGTACCTCAGAAGGGAGTACACTGTCCAGATCAACGGTCTCTGTTCCGTCAACTATCAGGGACGGGCGAAGTCGAAGCTGGATAGAGGGGAGCGTCTGGTCATCAAGAAGCAGGACTCTGCTCTTCTGGTTCACGGCCCGGAGAACTACCAGCCGAAGAACTGGCAGCCGGAAGTGGATAAGTATGAGGTCAAGATCGATGAGGAGAACGACCATCTGATCCTGAAGGCTTCACGTAGTTCTCCAGACGAACTTGTAGAGATCAGGTTTGAGGAAGTCGAATTGATCACTGTCTCTCAAATGGTGGACAAGTCCGAACTGAAGATCGCGGGCCACGAGGTCGACATCCACGAGGCGGTGGAGGAAGACCCGGAGATAGTCGAGGAGGAGCTGAACGTTATAGAGCGGGAGAGGGAGACTCCAGCCGGCTTCATCGACGTGTTCGCCCGGGACGATGAAGACAACTACGTGGTTATCGAGGTGAAGAGGAACCCGGACTACAACACCGTCCTCCAGCTGAACCGTTACGTCGAGGAGATAGACGACGAGTTCCGCGGAAAAGTCAGAGGTATCCTGCTCGCACCCAAGATGACCGACAAAGTACTGGACTACCTGGAAGAACGAGACCTGGAGTTCGTGGAAGTCGAGATGGAGGACGTGATCGCATCATACGACGGCGTGGATAATTCCCAGAAAGGTTTGAGCGACTTCGGAGCGGACTATGAAACATAAAACTTATTTAAGATGCACGAGGATTTCCTCTTATGTCCGATGAAGATATAGAGAAACTTATAGAGAGGAAAGTCGAGGAGAAGATTGACAAGAAACGGAAGGAAGTACGTGAAGAGGTAAAGGAAGAACTGGGTGTATCCGAATCGGGTGAGGATAAACAGGAAGAAGAGGAGACAGGTTTAAGCCGTAGAAGTTTCCTGAAGATGCTTGGCGTCGGCGCGGGCAGTCTGGCATTAAGCTCCTCAGCTGCTGGTATAGAGTGGTCTGTCTTACAGCCATCCAGTCAGGGAACCAGTGGGGTGGAAGCAAAAAAGGCAACTATGGGTTCGGCGCCGTTCCAGTTACTCGGAGACCTGGAGGCAAAAGACGGCGAACTCATCTGGGACGAATCAAACTCTTACATCCCGGCCTCATCGATAAATCAGTCCGGAATCAGCCACGACAATATTTCTAATGTCTCTGCCGACGATCATCACCCCGAGGTTTCTGCCGGTACGAATATTTCAGTAGACTCCAGTAACACAGTCAGTGTATCTCCACAGGGAAAGGGAAGCAGTTT
>JBDGTY010000023.1:8389-44427 GCA_042216335.1 Candidatus Nanohalobium sp. | reverse complement strand
CTTGATGCGCTCTCACCTAGAGAGCTTGAGGGTTTTCTGGATGAGGTGCATCAGGGTGAGATGGATGCGGATGTTCCGCGTGTAACACCTAGAGTGATGTCCAGTATCTACACTGGGTTGAACCCTGCGGAGAACGGTATGATGGAGGTCTCAAAGTACGGTGGCGAGGATACTACCCGGCCGAGGAAGTCGACCTTTATTGATCAGGCGGTGAGAGAGGATATGAGTGTCTTGACGATGAGTATGCCTTTCTGTATTCCTTTCCAGTCCGCTAATGAGGAGTCGGTGCTGAACGGGGATGCTTTGCAGGGCGCGCAGCAGACCGTTCCTGAGGAGGTGTCTAACCTGGTTGAGGTTCCTGCTCCTCAGGCCGATATGATCAAGAGCCATCCCGACCGTGTCTATGCCTCGTTCCATGACCAGACTATCCAGCAGTTCAACAAGTTCAAGGAGGCTATAAGGCATGTCGATCCTGATGTTGCTTTCCTTGGATACCGCCTAATCGATAGTTATTGCCATTTCATGCATACTGAGACGAGGGAAGGGAAAACGTACAGGCAGCACCTGATATCTGAGGTTGCAAGGCTTTGCAGAAGGATTTCCAAGCAGATCGACGGCGATCTGATGTTTTTCTCGGATCACGGCCAGACCGAGCTTACCGATACTTTCAGGGTTAACAGGTGGTTGAAGGATAACGGCTGGCTTGAGTACAAGGTTGACTATGATTTCATTGATGATCTTACAGAGTACCAGGGCCAGGGCGAGCAGCATCCTGTTGATGAAAGAGTGGAGAACCAGGTGACTTTCGGGCAGCCCGGAGTAAAGATCGATGAGAGTAGCTCGAAGGTCGTATGCGCTGATCCTTTTGACTCGTGTCTGACTCTACTCTGTGACAGAGAGGAATTCGACGAGCAGAAGTTCAGGGAGGAGTTGATGTCCACGGGTATGTACCGTTCGGTGAAGTACAAATGGGAACTATACGATGAGGAAGCCGACTTCTACGACTCCGTTCCGGACATCATCCCGGATAGAAAAAAGGGGGTTTTTGTCTCCGGTAATCTTCACGAAAATCCGATCGGTATGGGATACTACAGGACCGGTGTGCACGATAGAACTGCATGCTTCGGAGCCACGAAAGAGCTGAACATTCCAGATAAGGATACTATTAAACCGGAGGACATGTACGATATAATCACTGACTTTATAGGGCTTGAAGTGACTGAGTCGCCGCTCCAGCAACAGCAGGTGAAGAGCTGGACGGATAAAGAGATAGAACTTGTAAAGGAAAAGCTTGAGGTGGAAGACGAATGACCTGGAACGGAAGAACCAACTGGAGGAACGCAAAGCCGCTTAAAGGTTCGCAGACGGAGAAGATTGGTGAAGCGGTTTCGGCGCTTCAGGAAGCTGTAAAACGGGACGAAGATGTTATATTTCTCTGGACTGGTGGCAAGGAGGCCCAGGTCATCGCAGACCTGCTTCTCTACGAGATAGGGGAGGAGAAAGGTGTATCCCCTGTTCCCTTTGGAATCATCGATACGGGCAACCAGTTCGAGGAGATGTACGAGTTCCGTGAAGAGTTCCTTGCGGCGGCCGGCGATCAGGGAGCTGATACGGTAGGCCCATTCCATGGCATAGGAAATGAAGTTATTGTGGAAAAACATGAAGACTTTCTTGAAAAGATAATCAGAAACGAAAATGATCCGAGAGGTTATCATGGAAAACACTCCGGTGAATGGAGCTGCCCCGAATGTGGCAGAACTGCCGAGAGAGATAACACGGAGATAGTCTGCGATGACTGTGGTAGGACAAAACTTGAGCCTGTGCAGCGACAGAACATGTCCCCCGAGGAATGGGGCGTTCCGGAATCCTGCGGTGCCCTGAAGGTAGAGCCTTTGAAGAACTTCGTTGAGGAACACGGCTTCGATGTTATGATCACGGGCATCCGTGGAACCGACATGATTGCACAGCAGGACTCAGAACCGGAGATATTTGAGGAGAAAACAGAACCTGTCCAGTACACGAGAGTCAACCCATTGAAAAACTGGGAGGAAGCCAACGTCTGGGCATACATCAAGGCTGAATCCGTCTCGTATCCTGAGCTCTACAACCGGGGTTACAGGCATACCGACTCAAAATGCTGTACATCAAAAGCAGACGCTGGAGGAGCGGAAGAGTACGGAGAAGGCGGTATAGACGCGGAGAAAGCCGCAGCCAAGAAAGAACTGCAGGATATGGGCTATATATAACACCACAGGAACCTGATTTCGGCCAAGATGATTACTGTGTTTGAGAGAGTATCTGCTGATAGTCGTCTTTTTCAGTTACCTCTCTTTCCTCGATGAATACTTCCACCTCGTATCGAGGATAATCTTCTGAGATGTCGCGTACCGAAACATCGTTGACTCCCTCTATCTCTCCGTAACGTGTTTCGATTTCCTCTCCGCTTAGTTCAGGGCTGTACACGGTTTCATACCTATGCACCAGCGGTGAACCTAGCTCTCCCTGGATTTTCTGCAGCGAGCCGGATATATCTGCTTCCGTCAGATTGATCACGGACAAGTTCAGTTGAGAAAAAATTATAACTCAAAAAGCCTTAACCCCAAATTCCCTCAACATGTGCGGGATTGCAGGAGCCAGTGAACAGGAAAAAGTAGAGAACCTGATAGAAGAGATGCAGCACAGAGGCAGCTCCTGCCAGACCAGAGACTTTGACAACTTCTCTCTCGGCCACGTACTCCACTCGGTGGTCGGAGAAGTGGAGCAGCCGCTTGAAGAATCAGGCGTCCTCTCTGCCAACTGCGAAATATACAACTGGGAGGAGCTTAATGAAAGATACGGCTGGGAAACCAGGAACGACGCGGAAACATTGCTGAAACTTCTTGAAGAGAAAGGTGTTGAGGGACTGCAGAAGGTTGACGGCATCTACGCGTTCGCATATTTGGAAAATAATGAGTTAGCCCTGGCCCGAGATGTTCTCGGTGTAAACCCTATATGGTATTCGGAGGACCCCTTCGTCTTCGCGTCGGAGAAACAGGCGCTGGAGAAACAGGGGTTGGAGGCCCGAGAACTCATTCCTCGGCAGATACTCAGATACGATATCGAAAAGGAAAAGCTCGACTTTGAACAGAGAGAATTTTTCGAAATCAACGTGGAGGAAGAAAAGGAACTGGACCAGGCAGCGGAAGAGATAAGGGAAAAGTTCCTGAAAGCGGTTGAGAAGCGTATTCCGAAGGGTGATGTCGGCCTCCTGTTCTCGGGTGGCGTCGACTCCACGCTTATCGCGGCCGCCCTGCAGGAACTTGGAAAGGACTTCACGGCCTACACCGCGGGAATCCAGCACGGTAATGTTAACGCCCCGAGGGATATGGACTGGGCAGCAAAAGTTGCTGAAGAAATGGGCATAAAGCTTGAGGTCTATGAGGCCGATCTGGAGGAGGTAGAGGAAGCTCTCCCGAAGATAGCTGACTGGATTTCAAGCACCTCAGTCGTCAAGAACGGTGTGGCACTTCCATTTCACTTCTCACTGAAAGATCATGCAGATGAAGGCCAGGTAGTCTTCTCAGGCCTTGGTTCCGAACAACTCTACGCAGGATACCATCGCCAGCAGGGCTACCTTAACAAGGAGTGTCTCTCCGGGCTGAGGAGAATATTTGAGGGTGACCTGTACCGGGACAACGTCATCAGCTTCCGGAACGGCCGTGAGATAAGGCTTCCGTTCCTCGACCATGAATTAGTGGAAAATGCCTTGACTATACCAGAGGAATACAAGGTGAAGGATGATTACAGGAAATACGTCCTGAGAAAGGCGGCGGAAAAGCTGGGTGTACCGGAGAAAGTGGCGTGGAGAGGTAAGACCGCGGCACAGTACGGCAGCAATTTTGACAAAGCCATCGACAGACTGGCAAAAGATAACGGCTTTGACCACAAGCAAAGTTACCTGAATTCTTTCAGGAGCGAACCCAACAGGAAGCTGGTCGCGCTTACCTCCGGAGGAAAGGACTCTAACGCCGTGCTCTACAGGATGCAGAGAAGGAATAATGAGATTTCTTGCCTTCTCACACTCCGTTCGGAGAATGAGCATTCCTACATGTTCGACTCGAAGAAGTCGGAGAAAGACCTGGAGTGGCAGGCAGAAAAACTTGATATTCCGCTGATGGTCCAGGAGACTGAAGGTGAGAAAGAAGAAGAGCTTGAAGACCTGAAGAAAGGACTGGAAAGAGCTAGGGAAGAGTACGGTGTGGAAGGCGTCGTCGTCGGTGCGCTGGCCTCGACCTACCAGAGGGATAGAGTCGAAAAAGTTGCTGAAGAAGTCGGTCTGAAGGTTTTCGCCCCTCTCTGGCAGGAGGATCAGGAAAGGTATATGAAGTGGCTTATCCGTGAAGGCTTCGAGGTTGAGATCACTGATGTTGCGGCCCGCGGATTAAACGAGGAATGGGAAGGAGTAGCTCTGGACGAGGAAAAAGTAGAAGAAATGATAGAGCTTTCCCGGGAATACGGTTTTAACACGGCCGGAGAGGGCGGCGAGTACGAGACTAAGATTGTCGGTTTTCCGGATTCTATGCGCTAGAAGTTAATTCCCCCTCTATCGAAAGATTGATGCCTAGGGATTCCTCGATTGTTTCCGCTGCTTCCTGAGCTGATTCGTACTGGCCGAGAGTTTTTCCTGAACCGAATCTGCTGTACTGCATGAGTCGGCCATCATCGTAGACTATTTCAAGGCTCTGAGCGCCATCGTATAAAGTAGCTGTGAAACCATCGTCAGAGCAATCGGTAATTTCGCCGGATTTTATCTTTGATGCCAGAATTTCGAGACCTTTGTATTCGGATTCTGCTGCCAAGGTTGACCCCTGGGAGAAAGGTTTGACTCTGCCCGGTTAAAAATCGAACCGAAAAATTAAGTGTCGCCGATGAGATAAATTCCTTGAATACCTCTCTGTCTACTTCAACATCTTCTCCATAGCCTGATAGATGCTCCCAACCTCTTCTGTCTTCATTCCGAAGTTTCTCATTGTATAGGCTGATATGTTGAACTTCCGGGGCCTGTACTCGACGTCGCGGTAGACGAAGAATCCGTCGGTCTCCCGCTCCACAACCTTCTCGTAGTTCACCTTTACTGACTGGCCTTCCGGCACGTAGAAGTCCTCTATACCAGCCTTTCCGGCGGCATAGGCCTTGACCGGTATCTTGCCGACCTTTCCGATCCTGCCTGACTCGGTGATGGTGCCAGTAATTACGGCCTCTTGCCTGATCTCTTTGTCGGTCATGGCGGCGATTGTGGCCAGCGTCATTGCTGCGCCAGCTGAAGGCCCGCCGACTACCGTGGAATCCATTCTGATGGTGTATATTACGTCATGGTTTTCCAGCGACTTCCCGACGACTTCTTCGGCGACCTCCTTCGCCTTCGTCGCTGAAACCTGCGTATCAGTCTGTATGAAAGGGTTAGTCTCCACCAGCACGTCTCCATCGCCAGGAATAATCTCGACTTTGACCTGGCCGATCGCACCGGTATTCGAGTTCTTGGAGGCCGCTACTATCTTGGCCGTGGCCGACCCGCTGCCCTCCATACTCTTCAATCCGTCACTTGAGCTGTCTGGATACAGGGTGCCGAGCGAGAAGGCCAGTACCGCAACCATCAGCAACGCAGCCACGTAGCTCCTTTTCATCTCTCCAGTACGACATTATCCCCGTCAACAAGGTTAAACTTTTCCCTCAACTCAACCGGCGCGATGACCTCCGCTATAGAATAATCATGGTCAGTGATCTCGAGGTTCAGCAAACCGCACTCAACTCCTTCGATGCTGCATGGCATCACGTCCACATCGCTCAGTCTCTCCCCATCTTCATCGTAGACTTCTCTGATCTCGATAGTCTCCGAACTTTCCTCAAACTCTTCCCTCTTTTCCTCGTCAACCTTGATATTCAATGTGCCGGGAAAAGGCCTGAAACCCAGTTTCTCGTCGAAAACTTCCTGGTAGACCTCCTTCGACATGTAGTACCTTCCTTTTCCCAGGCCGGACGTGACTTCTCCTTCGAGTTCCATTATATCACGAATGTTAGGAGGTAAGCTACAAGTATCGACCCGGTCAAAAGTGCCTGGATTACTCCTGAGCCCAGGACGCCGATAGTGGTGTAGAGCGCTGCCCTGAAGCTGTCCTCCTCATCTCCATGGATCAGGTATTCCCGGATGAACACTGTGGCTGCTACCGCCAGGGCCAGGCCAATCGGCCCGCCGAGAAAGATGAATCCGATCAATCCCGTGATGCCTGCGGCTATACTCGTCCTGGTTGAGGCGCCACCGTACTTTGAGGCAACTGCACCAGCGAACCAGTCGACGAGAAGTGCAAAAACTCCGGTAAAAGCTCCGAACACAGTAAACAGGATGCTTGGATCATCGGTATAGAAGAAGTAGACGCCGATACCGGCCAGCGAGAATAAAGCGCCCGGCATCATAGGAACTATACTTCCGATAACTCCGGCGATAAGCAGTGCAGAAACAATCATCGTCAGGGTTTCGATTGCCACAAATTAGTTTGTGGAGAAACAGGTTTAGGGTTTCGGGTCCGGCGGGATTTGAACCCGCGACGACCGGCTAACTTCTTAGTCCGAATCCCTTCGGACTCTCGAAAATCCTCGAAAGGATTTTCTTATGACCCAGAAACTCCAAGGAGTTTCGAGTCACGATCACTATGGTTCCACTCTCGGCTGACGCCTCGAGTCCCGAAATCTTCTGGGATGAACCAAAGCGAGTAAAAGGCCGGCGCTCTGCCAGGCTGAGCTACGGACCCAAACTTTCGAGCTAAGTTTGATCAAGCTGTTGCCACGTTCGGCCTAAGGCCTCAGCGGCTCTTTTCTCTGTCTAGACTGTTTCCTGTGTGAAGTCTCCGTACTGGATGGTTTCTACTGAGCTGTATGGGATGAATACTTTGTCGGCTTTGACGAGCTGTGCTTTCTCGTTCTCGTTGAAGATGTACGGGTCGGTTACTTCTACGCCGTGTCCCTGTTTCTCTACCTGTTCCTCTGTCTCTACCAGGTAGTCTCCGCTCTGGGAGAGAATTATCGCTGAGAAAGCTTTCTCTTGGTCTTCCATCGGCTCTATTCCTTGCGGGGCTTGGCCTTGTCAAAGTCGTTTCTCTTCTTTGTCTTGCCGAATCCGCATGATGCGCAGACCTTCTTGGAGAGGTGGAAACTTTTTTCCCCGCAGCGTCTGCATTTGCCGTGTACCTTGTTGTTACGTTTTCCTTTGTTCAATCCCATAGATAATCACGTTTTATTCTGGACTTACGAAGAGGATGTTGTCTCCACGGACGAATAGTTGGCCGTAGTCTGTCTGTCCTTCTTCGCTTGTGACTCTGGCGTCTTCAAGCCAGATGTTGAGGTGCTTGTCGAAGGCCTGGAGCTCTCCTGAAACCTGTTTTTCCTCATCTCCGTAGCCTTTGAGAGTTACTAGTATTCTTCCGTCTTTTGCTTCGTTTAGTACGTCAAAAGGCCTTCTGTTGTTTCCATCAGACATAGATTAGTCGACACCTATACCCGGGAATGCCGCGTGAACTTTAATAAACCCTTCCGGACGCCAGTCCTCAGCACACAGCTAAACCCGTTTTTATAAAATTTCACTGCAGCCTCATTATATATTATGGCAGTCTGGCAAGACCGTTCAAAGACAAAGAAGACAGGGGGCAAAACCCGGAGCTACAGGAAAAGCCGCAAACATGACCTCGGCGACGAGTTCTCCGAACCGGAAACAGGAGAACAGAAAACGATAACCAAGAGAACAAGAGGCGGCAACCAGAAGACAGTCGCCAAAAGATCGGAGACAATCAATGTAGCGGAAGACGGCGAAGTAGTCGAGGCAGAGATCCAGTCGGTGGAAGACAACCCGGCTAACCCGAACTTCGTCAGAAGATCTCTACTGACTAAGGGAACTATCGTTGAGACTTCCGAGGGAAAAGTTGAAGTTACTTCCCGGCCTGGACAGGACGGAGTGATCAACGGCAAGCTGGTCGAATAGTTCCTAAAGTTCCCTTTCTACTATATCTTCTATCTCATCGTACCTCTCTTCTCCAACTATCTCTCTTATCGCTTTCGCTATAACTCTGTTTTTCTTGAACTGTTCGCTTATGACGCTGTTGTATTGAATCTCTATCAAGGTGGTCTGTGGTGTAGTAGAGTTCTCTTCCTCAAGAAACTCGTCTACATACACGATTCCGGTATTTTCCAGGGCTTCATCGAGTTCTCTGTTGTTGGGGCCGCCATAAAGTTTGACGGAATCCGCATCAGAAACATCCCGATAAACTCCTCTGACATAATAATGGTTTCTTTTCCGCTGAATAAATCTTTCGGATCATGAAAGGAATAAAGAGAGAAGAATAGTATCAGGTCACTGAATTTTTATCTCCTGACTAACTCCTTTAAACTGGAGAGTTTCCTCGTGAAGAGGCCTTTCTCCTGGAAATCAACCGGGATATGCCTGCCGGTCTCATCCACAAAATCGGATGCCATCAGTACAGAATAATGCCTGAAACCTTTAAGTACTCTTTGGATTAAAGCGCTTAGATCGTTCAAAACAGTTTTTACTTGGCGCTGAGGCCTTTTCTAGATATGTCTCAGGTTCAGTTCCAGGACGTCCTCGTCCATCAGTTCGTGCTCCATCCCGACCTTTTGCTCCGGGAACTTTGATGACTCTCCTGTAACCTTGGCCTTCTTGAACCGGTCCTTCATGTCGCCGGGCAGTTCGTCAAGCGCCTCCTCAACTGTGCTGCCTTCCTTCATTATCAGAGGATCTTCTCTGTCAGGCTCCTCGCCCTTCTCCTTCATGTAGATCCGGATCAGTCCCAGACCATCGAAAATCTCATCCTTCAACTCTTCGAGGTTTTCTTCCTCCTCTGCGGATATAAGAAGATCGTATTCTTCCCTGTACTCCTTTCTTTTCTCGTCGGAGAGCATGTCGACCTTGTTGACGACTGTTATAGCAGGCACGTACTTCCTGTTCCGCATCAAGCCGTCGACGAACCTGTCCAGGTCCATCTCCTCCCTTATGATGACCTCGGCGTTGGTGTAGCCGCGCTGCTGCATCATCTGTTTGATGGTCTCCTCCTCGATGTCAAGATCGACGGTCGTCGAGATATTGATACCGCCACGGCCCTTCTTCTCAACCTTCATGTCCGGAGGCTGCCTGTTGATCCTGATCCCGGCATCGTAAAGCTCGGATTTTATCTCGTCCTCTCTCATCTCTTCAGGGTCAAGCATTATTACAACAAATCCTGCATTTCTGACAACGGAGAGCACCTGTGTCCCTCCGCCTCTTCCATCGGCTGCGCCGCCAATCAGTCCGGGAACGTCCAGTATCTGTATCTTCGCGCCCTTGTGCTCAAGCATGCCGGGATTGACGTCCAGAGTCGTGAACTCGTAGGCTCCTGTATCTGAATCAGCATTGGTCACATGGTTCAATAGAGTCGACTTTCCGACCGATGGAAATCCGACAAGTGCGACTGTCGCATCGCCCTTCTTCTCGACAGCGTAGCCCGAGGTCTCACCAGTGCCTTTCTGCTTCTTCTGCTTCTCCTCCTTCAGCTCGGCGATCTGGCCCTTCAACCGGCCTCTCTCAGTCTCCGTCGCCTTGTTCACAGGAGTCTTCTCAAGCTTATCCTCAAGTTCCTGAATACGGTCGTCGATACCCATCTCTTAATTGGGAAAAGAACTCTGGAATTTTAAATTAGAACGGACGTTCACTCTCCCAACAAAGTGTCTTCCATCAGCTTGCCGAATGCTTCCTCTGCCCTGTCGTTCTGTTCAACTGTGTTGAACCATTCCTCTCTGTTATCTCTCCGGGATTCTTCAACCATGTTAGGCACATGTATGTAGTCTTCAGCCTCGGGCTCTTGGCTTGGGAAGCCCGCGATTGGAGATTCATAAGTTGTCTGTTTAAAGTCTCTCCACATCTCTTCGGCCAGCTTTTCTCCGTCTGTTTCCCCATACATTGCTTCCAAACTCTCTCCGATCATATCAATTCCTGTCCTGATCCTGTCGTGGTAGGTCTGCTTACGTGTTCTGTTCGTGGTTCTTGGTTCTCCGATGTAGAGTTCTACTTCGCCGTTCTCAAATTCCTGTTCAAGAGTTTCTCTCTGCTCTTCTACATAGGACTCTACATCCTCAAGATCTACTTTAACTGTCTCGTATGATGATTCTGATGAGTCAAGTTCCTCTTTCTCCTCTTCGGAAAGCCCAGAGATAACTACTGCGTTCATCCACTCTTTCTCATCTTTTTCGATATCCAGCATAGTTCCGCCGTAGCTTGTCTTGAGATCGTACTTTCTCCTGAAGCCGTCGACCTTGACTGGCATCATCTCGATACCGTTCTCGCCGCCCTCTCTGGCCTCCTTCTCACGCCGGGCCCATGACTCAACGGCACTACTTCTCAGGATGTTTCTGTCGCCGTACCTTCTGTCTTCCTCATACTTGGGCTTTGCCTTGCCTACTGAATCGTCTATCCTCATCACAGAGGGCGGCAGAAACAGGCTTCCGTAGCCGATCGGTGTTGGCGGGTTCTCCTCAGTCATGTGTATTTTCTCTTTAGTAACAAATAAATGGTTTACGGTGGCTGAGACTCTTATGCTGGTTAGAAATGAAAATTATAGAGAAGTAGAAAAGTCGATGGGTAGAAGTTTTATTCTACCTGTTCGATGTTGCCGTCGCGTCCGATGTTGAGCTGGATGTCGTCTGCCCATTCCCGGACGTATGCTCCCTCGATCTGGACTTCTGCTCCTTCTTCGATCGCGTCGATCTCTTCCTCCCAGAGTGTCAGGTCGATCTCTCCTGTCTCGTCCTCGAAGACGGCTGTTACTATCCTTTTCTGGCCGTATCGGGTCGACACGGCGCGCGGTGTTGGAAGCTTTTTGATCGTTCCTGTGATTTCAACGTCATCTGCTTCTGGATTAAGTTCCTCAACTGTCATTTCAGGCATCATATACCACTATGCACAGGTAAAACCTCTTAGCCTTAAAAGCCTTCCGCCACAGAAGCCCAAGGGTAAAAAATACTCCAAGCTCAACCACTCTTCATGCAACTGCCCTGGAACAAAAAACAGGAGAAAATCGAAGAACTCGAAAAAGAAGTAGAAGAGCTCAACCAGCAGATAGAGGACCTTAGGGAAGAAAAGGAAAGTTTCCGCAAAAGGTTCGAGGCCGAGAAAGAAAGAAGATCCGAACTATCCAGGAAAAAACAGAAGGCCGAAAAAGAACTGAAGAAGCTGAAACAGAAGCAGGAAGGCACTGAGAAAGACGTCTCGGAGGAAGAGGCCGAGGAAGCTGAAAGCTCCGCAGAAGATGTCTCGCTGGAAAAAGCGAAGAGGATAATAGAAAAGCTGGAAAGCTATGAATCGCCGGAGAAAGACCTCGTTACGGTCTACTCTCCCAGGGAACTTGGAAAACTTGCGGATACACAGGGCCTGAAAAACTCGATCTCCGGGGAGGAGTACGAGTTCATCTCGGACGAGAAGTTCATCGGCTTCATCGATCAGGACGTGCTAAAGCTTAAGCTGAAGTCGCGGCCGTTCTTCGCCCCAGAATGGGAGAGAAGCGATTGTTTCAATGTTGAAACTTTGCGGAAATTTATCTCCAGAGAGAAGCAGTGGGCCGTCGTCTCCGCAGGAGACACACAGATCATAACAGAAAAAGACGGCGAAATCCTGGAGCGTGAAAAAGTTGAGAATAGAATAGAGAGAAAGCAGAAGAAAGGCGGTTTTTCCCAGAGCCGATTCGAGAGAAAGCGCCAGGAACAGATTGACGAACACCTGGAACAGGTAGAAGAACGGGTCGATGAGCAGACTCTGCTGGTCGGCGAGGAAAGGCTGTGTAAAGAGCTTCCGGGCGAGTTCCTCGGCGGCTTCGACGATTCGAGAGGTCTGGTTGATGGTATTTACGGCTTCCGTCTGGAGTCCATGTAGAGGGTATAAAATTCTGACCGGGAATTTCTGAATTATGTCGGAGTCGGAAGAGGAGAGGATCCGCAGACTGAACAGGGAGCTGAAGGAGTACTATGGAGAGCCTGAGCAGCCGACTGAGATGTCTGACATCGACTACCTGGTCGAAACTATTCTCTCCCAGAACACCAACGACGTCAACAGGGACAAAGCCTTCCAGAACTTCAAAGAAAAGTACGGCAGCGACTGGAAGAAGGTGGAAAACGCAGATCACGAAGAGCTAACAGATACTATAAGAATCGCAGGGCTCGGCCCGACAAAGGCGGAAAGAATACAGGAGGCACTCAGGATAATCCGAAAGGATCAGGGAGATTACACGCTGGACTTCATCAAAGACATGAGCATCGAAGATGGAAAGGAGTGGCTGACCGAGATCCCGGGAATCGGGCCGAAAACCGCGGCCATAATCCTCTGCTTCCACTTCGACAAACCGGTTATGCCTGTCGACACACACGTCCACAGAGTGTCAAAGAGACTCGGTCTGATCCCGGAGAATGCTTCAAGGGAGAAAGCCCACGAGATACTTGAGGAGAAGGTTCCCGACGACATAAAATACGAGTTCCACCGTTTGTTGATAGACCATGGCAGGGGACACTGCAGTGCGCAAAACCCGACATGCATAGATGGGCCGCTAGGTGAGGAGTGTGCGCCGCTTGAAGATGAATAAAGTCAGGGAGAGGTCTCTGCTTGTCCTGAAGCTGATGCGGCCTGTATTCCTGATTCCGGCGCTCTGGGTCCTGATTGCAGGCGTCTTGACCACCACAGGTAGTTTTTCCCTAACTATGCTTCCCAAGGTGCTGGTGGTGGCGATACTGGGCCAGCTGTCAGTATTCTCCATAAACGACTACTTCGACAGGGAAACTGACGAAATCAACGGAAGGAAAGGAGGTGTAGAAGGAGCGGTCGTCACGGAAGAAAACAAGGATTTTGTCAGGAACGTCGTGATAGCCTCGCACCTTCTGCTAGGTCTCTTCGCGTTTTTCTTCCTTCCTGGATTTGCTCTTATCTCCGGCCTGGTCGTCATGACGGCGTCAGCTCTCTACTCTGCACCACCATTCCGCCTCAAATCGGTGCCTTTCCTCGACTCACTCTGCAACATCATCATACTCTACTTCGGCTTCGGCGTAGCCGTCGGCATGGCTGGAGGAAACTTTGGCGACATCATACCCGGAGCATTCTGGTTCTCTGTGGCATTTGGCGGCCCAGGACACATGATGGCCTCGTACATAGACAGGGAATCAGATAGAAAAGCAGGGATAAAAACATCGGGGATGCTGCTCGGAAGGAAAGGCATAGTACTTCTCGGCCAGGCTATAATAGCAGCTATGCTTTTCCTGGAACAATGGAGCATGGAAACAAGGCTGATGCTACTCTACACCTTCCTGACAGCCTTCTACCCTCTCATCACTGAGAAACACATGAAGAAAGCACTGGTAGCATGGTCTATCTTACCCACGATCTACATAGCTGTCTGGATCTGGCTGAGAATATAGAAATTTGGAGAAAAATAAGGTAGGAAAAAATCGGAACCGGAACTACTCTAGCTCGTCTTCCAGATCGTCTGGGATGCCGCCTTCGCCTTGAGCCTGCTGTTCCTGCATCTCTTCGACGATGGCCTGAGCCTCTTCGTTGACCTCTTCCTGGTCGATAACGTCCTTCTCGTCAAGTACGGAAAGAAGTGCGTGCACTGTTAGTTCAACGTTACCAAGCTTTTGCTGCATCATCTGCATTGCCTGCTGAGCATCCATCTGTTGTGGTTGTTCTGGCATAAATAATACACCTCAAAAAGAAGCACGCAAACAACTAGTTCCCGCCTTCTAGAAAAACCGTTAAACCTCCAACCTTTTTAAACCAGTGAAACTTCTGAAATTCAGAAAAAAGAAAAATTTAGAGAGAAGTTCTGGCGCCACAAGCCTGGCACTTCATGATCTCAACGCCCTTCTCCTTCTTGATCTCAGTATCCGGACGCCCACACTCAGGACAGTAAACACGCGCCTCCACATAATTCTCCAGACGGCCCTGAACATTACCCCTCCGGAACTCGCCGTTCAAAACCAGTTCATCGCCCTCGATATGACCAGCAGTACCAAGCTCATTCTGGATGAAGTTCGACAGGACTTTCTCGTCACGGCCGAGCTTCTCGGCTACCGAGGAGAAATCCTCAACAATAGTTCTGCTACCATCTTTTCTGGTCTTGAGTTCAGGGATCTCAAAACGTTCTTCCTTTTCTAGGTCGTCGGGAGTCTCCTCCTTACCCTTTTCCAAAAGTTCGTCGTAGTTGTTCATATCTAGTTATATTCAACCAAATTTCTTAACTACGAGGGTTATTTGTATTTAGTTCAGAATTTAGGTCCTCAAGTTTTTCTATAAATTCTCTTACATGTTTTTCTCCGTATTGGTTAAAAATCTCAGCTACAATGTAAAGGGAAATTCCGAAAACCAAAATCAGGGAGTACAGTTGAAAAGAATTTATCTTGGTTATAATTAATTTTTCTATAATAAGAGAAGCTAAACCAGCGATAAAAATGGTCAATGTATTTTTTGCAATTTTTAGTTTATTTTCTGCTACTATTCCAAGTTTTACTAGCATTGAAATTTTATCATTTCTTTTTAAATTGTTTTTGAAGAGGAATATTAACATAGCAACTGGAGAAAGTACTGTTAGAGAGGTGAAAAATTGTATAAAATCTCTATAGATTTTATTTGTTATAAAGTAGCCTGAAAACCTTATGGAAGAAACTAAAAGTATGGATACAACTGCTGAGTGAGCAAAACCTCTTCCAATTTCTTCAGCATCTCTGAAGTTGGAAAAGTAAAAGTATATGGTTAACGAAGTTGTGGTAGTGAGATAACCAATCAAATAAATTAGGATTTTGCTTGGAGTGAAGCTTAATAGCAGAAAATCTTGCATAAGAGGTCTTAAGCTCGCAAAAGAAATTAGAAGGCCAGTGGATATCAGCCCTATTAGAACTAAGAAGATAAGGTGAGACTTTAATGATGTCAGAATAAACTTAATGATTTTCTTGAAGTATTTCATACATTAGAGCTTCTTTATCTTTCCTGGCTGTGGTTCGTAGCATGTCCCATCGCTCAGCAGGTTGTTAATCGTGTCTTCTAGCTGATCCTCGGGCTCATCGATATCCTCAACGATGTCTGCGTAGTCTGCGCCTTCTCCTTCGTCGAGATCTTCTACTGCTTCAAGTACTTTCCGTTCTAGATTCTCGCGGTCTTCTTCTGTTTCTGCCTGATCAAATGATTCTCCGAAGCTCTGTAGTAATGCGTCTACTTCATTCTCATTCAACTTGCCGGCCATCTCCTTCTCGATCTCTTCCTGGTCCTTGCCGGATTCCTTCAGCTGTTTGACTGTCTCGTGGATCTGGTTCCATTCTTCCTGAGTCTTTTTCTGGCGGAGTTTATGCAAAAGCTCTGCTTCCGGTTCTCTGTGTCTCAGGATCTCTCCGTCCAGGTAGATCTGGCCCTGGTATTCTCTTACTTTGCCGACTACTTCGATTATGTCGCCGGTCTCGAACCCCTCCATCAGTTCTAGTTCGTTGAAGAACTTGATCTGTGTAGTATCCTTTCCGTCGTCGAGTGTCAGGGAGCCGTAGGTCTCGTCGTCGTTGATGAACCTGTCGACTACAGTAGCGACCAGTCTGGCACGTGACAGGCGCTTTCCTTCAGGGGTTAGTAGAAAGTTTGGTTCGAAGCCTTCTCTCTGGAAGTATTTTCCGGTGTTGAGTTCCTGGGTGTCTGTTAGTTTTGCGACCTGTCTCTTCTGCTGTGCCATGTTTGTTACTTGGAGAAAAAGACTTTAGTACGTGTTCGAGTCAAACTTTGACATGGTCTCTCAGGAAGGTAAGGTTAAGGCATCAAAGTTTCTGATGCTGTTCTCGTTTCTTGGAGTGATGGGTATTCCTCTTCCTATGAATCCTGCAGTTATTCTCGCAAACACTTTAGTCCGTTACTTAGGTCTCAGTAGTTCAATATCTGTGAGTGTTGCAGCATTGTTCATGTTCGTAACATTTCTGATTGGCGTTGGACTTTACCTCAGGAACAGAAAGCACTGGAACGACATCTAGATCTTCTGGACGTGGCCCTGTTCCGGCTCGAATAATTCTCCTTCTCGTTTCAGCCGTTCGATTATCTCCTCTGCCTGTTCTTTCTCCATGCCTTCGTCTTCTGCGTGCTCCAGCACCTCTTCTATCTCGGCGGAGTCGTCGTCTCCCGCTAACTGGTCAATCAGCTGTTTGATGGTCTGGAGCCGGTTTCTCTGGCTGTTGGAGACTCCGGATTCTATGATGTCGATGTCGAACTCGCCTGTCTCAGGATCCATGCCGACCTGCTTCAGGGTATAGGTCAGTATATCGATGGCTTTCTCGGCGTCGGCCTCATCGACCTCCTCCTTCAGCTGTGCACGGGCCGAGGCCTCAGCAATCCTAATCAATGCCTCAAGCTGGCGTGCAGTAATAGGCACAGAACCTTCCTCTCCCTTCTTACGCATGTTGACGTAGAACTCCTGTATCTTCTGGGATGCTTCCTCGGTTAGCTGCGGCCTGATGTTTTTCTTGGCGTATGCGATGTACTTCCGCAGCTTCTCCTGCTCTATCTCTGCGTCAACTTCCTCAGGGTCGATATGGTTCTGCAGGATCGTATCCGCCAGTTCCTTGTCCTTCTCCTCATCCGGCTCGTCAAGCACAGGAAAGATGAAGTCAAAACGGGAGAGCAATGTATCTCCGATGTTGATCTGCTCCGGGATAGGCTCGTATGGGTCGAAACGACCGAGCTTAGGGTTTCCGGCCGCCAGTATACTTGTCTCGGCGTTCAGTGTTGCCTGGATATTCGCCTTGTTTACGGAGATTGAGTTATGCTGTACGGTGTTTTCTGCGATAAAGTTTTTGTTTTCTGGTACGGTCAGATCGTAGACATATTCGTGTTCTGGGTTGTATTTCTGTATATTTTTGATTTTGACTAGTCTAAGGTTTTCGAGTATATTCCTGATTGTCCCTACATCTTCTTTGAGCCGATATTTCTTATTTAGAATTTTTCTCAGTGCTTCTTGATATTCCTTAGTTCTTTTTGTCCCATTTTTCTCCCAGTGTCCTATTAATCCATTTGAAACACCTATTTCTTCGGCCACTTCTCTCATCGATATGCCGAACTCTTCTCTTTTTTCCCTGAGGCCTTGTATATCTTCTTTAATCTCTACTTCTTCTAAATCTCCTATCTTTCTTTCTAAATGTTCCACGAGTTTCAATGCTTTCTTTCTAGATAGATTTTGGCCTTTTGTCAGGTTCGAGTCCAGTATCTGATTTTGATTAATGCCTAGTTCCTGTGTGAGTTCCATAAGTTTTGACGAGATGCCGGGAATAGGTTCTTTAGAGTTCCTCTCCTCTTCAATTGCTTCTTCAAGTCTCTGAGATTTTTTCATTGATTCGAATCCGATGTGTTCCGAGAATTTCCTGATGTCTTCGTACCGGGTTATCTCGATCCTCCACACATTTTCGTCCTCGATCAGTGCTGAGTGAATCCCCAGTCTCAACAGTACATCCTGCACCTGTTCCATAAGTTCCCTGTTTTCCACAACTGCTCTAATTCTGTAACCTCTTTGGGTCTCATAGACTCCGCCGTCTCCATCGAAGAAGGATCTCAGAAGCAGTTTCAGTTCCTGCACTCGGCACTTCATAAGCCGTTCAGGTATCTTTTTAGTCTCTCCTTTATCCAGTAATGGCCCGAGCTCTTGAAGCCAGTCCTTCAGTTCTCTGGAGATCACACGCACCTCTTTTCTGGTATCTCTGTCCCTGATATATGGTTCAACACCGAAGAGATCATCAACGCAGTCGATATAGTCATCGAGAAGAGCCTGATCCGAATTGGTAAAGTTAAAGCCAACTTTCTCACCTCGATTAAGTTCATAGCCGCCGTCAGAAACCTGATAACCCACAAATTTTGCAAGAGCAGGAGAATTATGATCTGGGACATCCACTTCTTTACGGCCTTCCTCAACACTGATATCATCGAGACTCTGTTCCTCGCCATCAACAGGCATCTCTCTCGGAGACAGCACGAAACTGCCTTGTTTCAGTTCCTCTACCTTGACCTCAACAACTTCTCCGTCCTGGATTTGAAAGAAGGGGTGCTCTGGAGTAACATTCAGCGAACGGCCGGTACCTAACTCAATCTCAAACATCTTATCTGGCGCCTCCCGACGTCCAACCACACTGGCTCCGGCCTCCTCGAAATCAAATTCATCTGAATTCATCGAAACAACACTGAAGTCGGCCTCCGCAATCTCCTTGCCGTCCTCCTGCTCAACAACCTCTTCTTTCTCAATAACTGGGTCAACTAACTCTGATATATTCTCTTTTGTACCATCAGGAAGATAAACACTAGTTTTCGGCCCAAAACATTGCTGCTCCATCGCCTCGTGGAGGCTGGACCGGTCTTCTGCTGCCATCTTGTCGATTTCGTCGATAGCTGCCATACCTTTGTGGGCCAAGACTACAGCACCAGCCTCAAGGCTGAACTCGCCAGTAGACTCCTCCTTAACGACGGATGCTGTAAGGCCTGCACCTGTGCTGCTTTTTCCGACCACGTAACGGCCTTTTGGCGCTAATTCGCCGGCAAACTTAAGCATTTGACTCTTTCCTGTACCTGGCTCACCTATTAAGAGAATATGGAGGTCTCCACGGCTTTTGACGCCGTCTTCTCTTGTCTTCTTTACTCCTCCGAATAGCTGTAGGGCGATGGCTTCCTTGATGCGGTCGTGGCCAAAGATGGATGGTGCGATGGAGTTTACTATCCTCTGGTATATGTTATCTTGCTCTGCCATCTGCTTGATCTCTTCTTTCTCTTCCTGTGATAGTACAAGTGATTCGAATTCCTGCTGGGTTGGTTCGACGTGGTTGGCTTCCATGTAGATGTCGAACTTCTTCGAGTTCTTCTTCAGCGGTCTTTCACGGACTACGCCGGTCACTTCGACGACATTACCTGGTACTATCTTTTGCTGGAACTCTGGGTCGACCAGGTCGCCTTCTAGGCGTACTGAGAGGCTTGAGGGTTGTTCTGAGCCTTCCCTGGATTCCGGGTCTTCCTCCAGTGTCACGACCTGTGTGTCTGTCATGTTTTTCTCTTTGGGGTCAAAGGTCTTCGCGCCGCAGTCCTCGCACTTGTAAGGCGATTTCAGGTCTGCTGAGTCCTGTTCCTTCTCGTAGCGCGCTCCGCACTGCGTGCACTCGAATATTGCGGAGACGACTTCTGGCTTGACCTGTGAGGCTCGTTTTATCATCCCTTCTACAGGTATGAACTTTCCTATGTGTTCTGAGCGCAGGTTTTTCAGGAGTACTTTGTCTTCGTCTGGCATGTCGACGAACCTGACGGATATGTCCTCGTCGGTTATCTGTTCGTGGCTGAGGATTCCTTCCTCTGCGGCATCGACGGCTGAAACTGGGTTTTCCCGGAGGTAATCTGTTAGTTCGGGCGAGAAAATATCTAACTCCTCGAACTCTACTACGACTGCGTCTCTTCCGTCCTTGACGGCTTCGACGACTTCCTGGAAGTACCTGTCTGAGAAGAACTCCTCGAAATCGTTCACCGCCTCCCCATAATCCATACCTAAACATGGGCCGACAAATGATAAAAATCAAAAAATCTCTCCGATACTTCACTTCCATGGCAGATGACGAGAAACTTTCAGACGACGAAATACAGGAAAAACTGGACGAAACACAGATCTGGAGCCGCAGTGGTGACAAACTTGTCACAAGGGTCGAGTTCGACAACTTCAAGGAAGCAGCATTCTTCGCCAACACAGTCTTCTCACTGGCTGAGGCACACTTCCACCATCCCGAAGTCCGTGTAGAGTACGGAGCAGTTGAGATCGACTTATGGTCTCATGACGCGGAAGGAATAACAGAGGCCGATTTTGAACTGGCAGAGGATATAGAGCAGAGACTTGGTGAGATCAGATGGAGCTAGCTTAGTTCCTCTACCTTCTTCATTATCTCCTTGTAGAGGTCGGTGGAGCAGTACCATCCCTCATCTATCATGCTGTCGACGGTTTCCTTTGCTTCTTCCTCTGAGATTACTTTTCTCTTCTGCATCCGGAGAACGATGAAAGCTGTCCCACGTGTCTCGATGCCTCGGATGTCCGCGACGTTCCTGCCGTTTTCTTCATCCATGACGGCGATAGCATCTCGTTCTTCCGCAACTTTCAGAACCTGTAGATCGGCATCGCTGAGGAAGTCGCTATCTCCCTCGATCTCGGCGGAAACTACCTCGAAGATGCCTTCTTCAACTGCTTTCTCGATCCTTTCCGCATCCGGTTCTCCCCTGCCTTCCTCGACGACTTCCCTGTATACTTCCTCGGGAACCAACTTCTCTCCTTCAAGCTCCTCTACTTCCTCGAGTTTCCTGGCTTTCGCCAGGTAGATCAGCGGTGTTGCGTCGAACACAAGCATCTCAGACGGCCTCTAGATCATCCCTGACTCTGTCGTCCTTCACCCATGTGATCTTCTCATCCTTCACAAGGTCGGAGAACTTCCAGGTATCCATATCCGCGATCTCCGCAGCCCTGGAAAAGCTTGCATCTCCGGACTCCAGCAAGTCAAGCGCCTTCTCCTTCTTCCACTCGTCGATACCCTCGGAAAGCAGCTTGCGGACAGCAGTACTCCTATCCAGCTTTTCCTCATCGATAAACCTGTCAAGCTCCTCCTCCAGGGAATCCGGGATCCGGGCCGAAACACTCGTCATGCGTATACAATGTGTACAAAGTTTACTTAAACTTTGGGAAACTTCTTCAAACTCTCCCGATAAATCCATCACATGACAGAATTAAGAGTTCCTGAAGGAGCTAGAAGAGACTTCGTCGCAGGATGTCTCATTGTCAGAGATGAAAAACTTCTTTTGATCGACCACGGGAAGTATGATCTCTGGCTGGCGCCCGGCGGCCACGTCGAGGAAAGGGAGACTCCGGACGAGACGGCGAAGAGGGAGACTCTGGAGGAGACAGGTCTAGAGGTCGAGCTCCAGCATTCCTCCGGCGTGGTCGAGGAGGAGTTTATCGATGTGCCCCGGCCGTTCAACGTCAACCTTCACAGGATAGAGGAGGGTCACTGGCACCTCGACCATCTCTACCTCGCCAGGATCAAGGAAGAGAACGAGGCGACCCATGGCCACGAGCACGGCGGTATGAGATGGTTCACGAAAGACGAGTTAGGCGGTGAAGAGTACGATATCCCTAAGTACATGCGTGATGCCGGGAAAGGGGCTATTCGGAGTTTAGAAGATTAAGCACGTCTTCGAATTTTTCCAAGTCTTTCCTTCCTTCAGTTAGATACT
Source organism: Candidatus Nanohalobium sp. (assembly GCA_042216335.1). Classification (GTDB taxonomy): domain Archaea; phylum Nanohalarchaeota; class Nanosalinia; order Nanosalinales; family Nanosalinaceae; genus Nanohalobium. The sequence continues at coordinate 23,114 of JBDGTY010000023.1, read as the reverse complement.
TTTCTACTTGGCGGCCGTAAACAACTCCGCTGCCCATTGCCATCGCTGTAGAGGCATATTCTCCGAAATCCAGAACGCCGAAATTGTCTGTTCCAATTCTTTCAGCGTAGAAGTCCTCGAACCCTTCAAGTACTACAGAGGTGCTGATAGCCATGCCTTCAGCCTCTGAAGCACCTCTCACATCCTCGGGGAACTGCTTATCCTTCTTTGCCTGACCATAACCCCATATCAGGCCTGCAGTGAAGGCCGTAACCCACTGAACTCCCTGTAAAGGAACTTCAGGGTTATCTGACAGGTACTCAAAAACACCCATACTATAGTTTGTGATTGAAAAGTAAGAAAAATGTACTGCATTATTCCAGCAGATTGAGGTTGTTCCATAGAAGGCCTAGAGAGTCAGGTTCTTCTTTCTGGTATCTTTCAATCATCTCCCTCCTGTTGTCCTTTCGGAGGTCTAACTCGGGTATTTCCTCTGGAGTAAACCATTTCTTCTGGAGTATATCTTCTTCAAGTTCTTCCGTTTTCTGTTCTGCTGGTTTGCCGGTGAACATGAAAACGATGACTTCCGTACTATCTTCCATGCTCTCACCTTTGTAGACTCCCAGGAAACCTGTTACATCTATCCTGTAGCCTGTCTCCTCCAGTACTTCTCTCTTCACACAGTCGATGACTGACTCCTCGTCTTCCCAGCCGCCGCCCGGAAGATCCCACTTTTCATGTATGTGATCCTTAGACTCCTGAACCATCAGTATCTCTCCATCTTCATTCTCAACGATGGCTGCCGCAGCTGCATAGAAAGAAGACATATAACTGAGTACTTCTGATTAGAATTATTAATTTTGTTCAAAAGATCTCTCACCATCATGTCTGCTTTTGATCTAGGAGAATACGGATTTGATTCTAGTGTAGGTTCTTACTCTTACATAGCTCCTGAGCTGGCGGGCAGGAGCATATCTGATTTCTTTGAGATCGGAGGTCTCGACAGGTTGTATTCCAATGACTGTACTGAGGCCTGGGGTGATGGGGAATACGTCGTAACTTTCTCTAATAACTCTGATAATGTATATTCAACTCTTGAAGTGATCGACGAGATCGGTCTCCCGTTCGCCTCTACACTCTGCGGTAGATCTGAGCCTCCAGGAAATGTTTTTGGTGGCGGAGAGGATTCTGTTTCCGTAACAATCCAGCCCCATGTCCATATAGATAGATTTCTGGAGAACGCTGAGGAATGGGAGAAGGAATTTCGAGCTATAAGCCATCAGGCAGATTCTCATGGATACGAAATAGATATGGGGCCTCGAAACTTCGGAATAATCGATGGAGTCTTGGTTTACCATGATGTTGCTGATTCTGCCTCTGTCATGGAATCAGAAAGTCCCTTGGAGTCAATGGCACACTGGATTTCTCTTGGCTTCCATGATGTAATGGCGGATGAGAGAGCTTCTGAAAAACCTTTTGAACGAATTATAGATGATTGGGGAGACAAGTCTGTCCTTGAAGATCTATGGGGCTATGAAGTAGAATAAAGATGAAAAGTGAGGAGCTTTAAAGCGCTCCGATTTCTTTCAGGTTCTCTTCGAGTGTGGCGATTCCTTCTTCTACGTCTTCGTATGTCCTGCCTCCTGTGCAGACAAGGTTGCCTGAGGAGAAGAGCAGGAAGACTACCTTCGGTTCTTCGAGTCTGTAGACCAGTCCTGGGAACTGTTCTGGTTCGTACTCTGTTCCGACCAGCTCGAATGCGATCCTGTTCAGGTTCAGGTTTGCGCCTAGCTCGGAAGAAGCTACGATGTTCTGGACTGTTACTTCTGGCTTGTGCCCGATCTCAACGTCTGCTTCCTTCAGTTCGTCGATGATCTTGTGCGTCGCCTCTTTGGCCTGTTCGGGGCTTTTGGTTCCTGTACAAACAACCTTTCCTGATCCGAATAGGAGGGCGGCTGCCTTCGGTTCTTCGAGTCTGTAGACCAGTCCTGGGAACTGTTCGGGTTCGTACTCTGTGTTTTCAAGGTAGATCGCGATTCGATCCAGGGGAAGTCTCTGGTCGAATGTTGCGGATGCTACCACGTTCTGAATTTCAATGTCGTCGTCATCAACCATTTTTATTGTTCACCTTTTAGCATAGCTTTTTCACGGGAGATACAGCATCCCGTTTAAATACTTTATATACGATTTAAATAGGGAAACCTTTTAAATATCCCCAATCTTTTTGGATGCGTTCAGGCATGATAACCTGTGAAAGAATATCAGAGACAGCTGGTGCTTCTCATCGGCGTGATGACTTTGTTGGTCGCAGCGTTCATGATGGTTCTTGCAACCTCGCCGGATGCACTTCAACTGGATACCAAGGCACAACAGAGGAACTCATCCCTGAACCAGTCACAGTTGGAACTGCCCGGCCCTCTCAACAGATCGCTTACAGGCCTCCAGCAGCTCTACAAGGACTTCTCGAAAGGCATGTCATTCACCTTCAAGTCCAGCAAGAGTTCCTGAAACCTTCTCTACACTGAGAAAAGTTTCGTCCTCAAAACACGGATTTAACGTCAGAGCAGCCCTCAGATCATCCTCTTTCCTCCTGTTGACCTTGATAACACCTTCCTGCTTCTCTTCATCGAATTTATTGCCGATAATCCATATACTGGCCTCGCTGCAGCCCCTGGTGCCCATATACTTCGTGGCAGAGTCCCAGACAGCATTGACTATCTCTCCTATATCCTTCTCTTTACCTCTGACCTTGAACTTCAGGTAGCGCTGGCTCTCTTGGATCGCCGGCGGAACCTGCTTCACTCCTCCACCACCTCGTGGCCCGGTCTGATCTCCGAGTCGCTCTGCGCCCTTTTCCTCCTCTCCAGGATGCTTCCTGCATGGCTTTTCAAGGCCCTGATTCCCTCGTGGCTAAGAGAATCGATGACTGAGGCAAGGTCGTGTGGCTTACGCAACTCGGAAAACTCTCTAGCCTCTGTAGTAATTATGTACGGCGTACCGTACTTTTCACAAAGTTTCAGGTTTCTTCGCCACTTAGAAAGTTCCTGGCTCTGCCTCTTGGAATCCTCTGGAACTTCTTTTAGCGAAAATCCTACAGCGACGTCGTTCTCCGCTGCTTTCTCTGCGTCAACGTGGTTCATGCCGGAGTCCTTCCGGCCCCTTCCTGGATGCAGAACCACGTCCATCCTCGAGTCTGAGAACGCCTTCCTGTTCAACTCGTGGTCGCCGCCGTGGAAAGCCAGTATATCGTATTCCCCCCGATTACGGTCTATCTTCCTCTTCAGTTCGCCCCAGTCGGCCGCCTCAAGAACCTTGACAGAAGCTTTGATGCTTTCTGAGCTCCAGCCAAGGCTTTCGGCATCTTCCCGTATCTCTGGGTTTATGAAGAAGTCGTGGAATTCTGCCATTACATCTAGAAGGTGGAGAAAAAGTGATATGTTTATTTGGTCTTGCCGTCGTTGGCGTTCTGTGAAGGCCGGACTTTTTCTGCTCCCTTGCCTTTGTTGTCGAGGCCTCTGCTCTTCTTGGCGGCTGGCGTCTGGCCGTTCTCCGCTCGATTACGGTTATCACAGATCCAGTTGATGTCGTCGTCCGACTGGATTTCTGGGTGGTCTGGGTCGACCATGATGACTTCAAACCATTTCCGGTTTCCGTCCTCGAGCACCCAGTAACTGTTCAGTACTTCAAGGTTCTCGTATTTTTTGGAAACTCTCTGTTCTGCGATTACCTGCTTCGATTTCTTCGGTGAGAAGCGGTTCTGCCCTGTGTTCTTCGGCTTTCTTCCTGCGTCAGGTCTCTGTCTCTTTGTGCCTCCTTTGTCGACCTGTACACGGATTATGTTGAAGCCGTTCTTTGCCTTGTATCCGAGCTGTCGAGCCTTTGGAATCCTTGTAGGGTTCTCCTGCTTTACTATCTTGTCCTCTCTTCTCCATTTCTGCAGCCGCTGCTTCCAGACCTCGTCAAGGTTCTCCTTGGGCTGCTCGTATTGCTCGCTCGCGTACTTGTAGTAGCTCATAAATGTTCAGCTCGTATCCACGACTTGTCGCAAAAACATTATAAATCCCTTAACCTTTCTCGTTGCTCAGCCATCAAACCATATAAGAGTTTTTTGTTATTCTTTAGTTGTGATACAACTATGAGTCCGATAATCAAAATTCTGGTCGGAGCACTGATGATGGTGCTCGGCATCTTCACAGGCATTACATACTCAACAGAACTCGTCAACGTCATTCAGGGAGGTCTCGGCCCACTTCTGGTACTGGTCGGAGCATTTATCGTCTGGCTTGAAAGCGACGAACTCAAGGTCAGAAGAGAGGAAAAGAAACAGCAGTCTCAACAGGAAACAGAGTTCGGAGGACAGCAGACACTTCAGGAGGAAACAGCTGACACATCCAACAACCAGCAGGCAAGAGAGGCAGCCCAGGAGATCAAACAGGCAGTAGGAACAGCTGAAGACTCCCAGGACAACGAAGAAATCCTCGACAACACTGTCAGAGAAGTAAGAGACGAAGTACAGGAAAGAGACGACCTCGACATCCAGGAACTTCTTGAGGCAGAGAAACAGGGTCAGAACAGGAAGACATTGATCAACTACCTGGAGAGAAGAGTGGATTAAGTTCCACCTAATTTCCTTTTCCCAGTTTTTCTCACCCTTTGAATTTCTATGCTTGGCTGACTAAGGAGCAGTTATAGCATCTGGCTGAGAATACTCCGTTAATTCTGATCTTCGTAAATATCCTCAACTTTCTCCTTAGAATCAGCTTCCTCCTTATCATCTCTGAATGACTTCAAACGTGGGAAACGCAGTGCATAACCTGATGAGTACGTCGGGCTTTCCTGTATCTCCTCGTATTCGACCTCTACGATTATCTCTGGCTTTACCCAGACCTTCCTTCCCTCTTCTCTCTCGATCAATGGCTTCAGTCTCTCCGTTACCTCTTCGAGTTCCTCTTCTGTCAGGCCTGTGGCCATCTTGCCGACTTCCTCGTATTCTCCGGTCTCCTCATTGTAGCAGCCGAGGAAAAGTCTTCCGAGCCAGCCTGCCCGTTCTCCTTCGCTCCATTTCGCGGCGACTATCGCAAGATCCAGGGTCTCCATGACCGGTTTCAGCTTCACCATGTAGCCGACTCTGCTTCCGGGCTTGTACTCTGCTTCCAGGTTCTTCATCATTATGCCTTCGTGGCCGGAGGAAAGGCTTTTCTGCTGCATCTCCTGAACTTCATCCACCTCGTCGGTTATCTGCCGGTCGACCATCCGCAACTCTTTCTCCTTCTCGTCGACGATACCTTCCAGCTTCTCCAGTCGTTCCCTGTAAGGCTCCTCCAGTATCGGCTCGTCAAGGTAGATCAGGTCGAAGGGTCGTACCTCAACAGGGATCTCCTCCTTCAGCTTCTGGATGTCGTACTTCCTCTTGATGCGCTTGGAAAGCTTCTGGAACTCTATCTCCGAACCATCCTCGGGATCGTATCCCACTACTTCAGTATCCAGGATGCAGTTGTCAGCTTCGATATGCTTCTCGACTGCGTCTACAACGTCCGGGAACTGCTCCGTGACATCCTCCAGCCTCCGGGTGAATACCTTGACCTCACCTTCTTTAACATGTATCTGGGCTCTCATCCCATCGTACTTGAAGTCAACAGCAGCCGGTTCTCCGACGGTTTCAAAGCCTTCCTCTATCGTGTCGACGTTCTTCGCCAGCATCGAGTTGACGGGACGGAACAGCTCGAGCTCCAGAGAGGTCACTTCCTCTATTCCTTCTGTGCATGCTTTGGCGACTTCCGCGAAGTCGTTGGTGAAGTCGTAGGCTTTCTGTATTTCCTCGACGTGTTCTCCGTTGAAAAATGCCTCTGCCAGTGCATCCCTGATTGTTCCTTCCCCAACTCCGATCCTGAGGTGGCCGAGGACTGTTCTGACGAGGTATCGGGCCTCAAGAGGTTCGGCCGATGATATCAGGTTGGCGATCTCTCCTCTCTTCTTGTCCTGAGAGACGGATTCACTCATGCCTTCCTTCTCCATCTCTGCGACCTTTCTAAGTGTCTCTATGACGTTTTCCACATCCAGGTCCTGCGTTGCGAGCTGCTGCTGTTTCTTCTTCCCGACCAGTTCCTCCGCGGCAAGTCCGAGGTCTCCTTCGTCCCGCCAGAGTTCCTCCACCTCTTCCGGTGTGTATCCAGTGGCCTCGCTGATCGTCTCCTTCATCATTCGGCTGGACATGCCTATCTCTGTCTCGTTCCAGTCTGGGTAGATCCTGCCGTTGACGAGAAGTACTATGTGGTCGAGGTCGCCCCCTGCTTCCTGGAAGAGTTCCGCAAGTATATCGGTCTTCTCCAGGGTCTTCTGCGTGCTTTCCAGTTCCTGGTATGTTTCAGCGAGTTTACTGTATTTCACACGGCCAGTTTGTTCCTGAAGGTTTAAACCCTGCCGCCCCGAAAACAGTAGTATGTCAGCTTTCGAAAACATACTCAACCTCTCCAGCTTCAGGCATCCGGAGGACGAAACTCTTCCACGTCCCGTTGTGGGAAAGATACTGGAGGCTGGAAGGAACACGCCTTCCCCCGGTAATGTCCAGACACTGGAGTTCATCGTGGTGGAGGACGACCACAAGCTCGAGATGCTTTCACAGGCACTGGGCGATCACCGGATCGCGGAGGCTCCTCTATCCGTGCTCGTGGTGGTTGATGAAAGCAGGATGAAGAGGAAAGTCGGCTCCCGATCTGAAGAGTTCTGCATGATGGAGGCCGCGACCTCGGTCCAGAACATGCGTGTCGTGGCCCAAGAGGAAGGCATATCTTCTATGTGGCGGACTGGGTTTGACAGAGACACTGTCTCCGATCAGTTTGACGTCCCGGGAGGCAAGGATGCTGTCGCCGTGGTTTCCTTCGCCTACACCGATAATCCGATCCGTTCAGAGCCAAGATTCGGTATGAATGAGGTAGTCTTCTACGACGAGTATGGAAACCAGATCAAGAGTCATTTCGACGGCCTTCACTGGAAGGGACTGAACAAGGAGAAGAGGGTGTACGGGAAGAAGGTGGAAGGGTTTATAACCCGGATCAGGCGGAAGATAAGAGAGGTTTTATAAATATTCGATCATGATTGTTTACTAGTGGATGATAAAATCCCGAGCCTACTGAGGAGCCGGAAATAAAGTTTATAACCGGCCGTTAGTAAAGGCTAAATAATAGGTGTTAACGTAAAAATGGTTGCAAGCAACGACACGCTGGACGAGCTCGAGGACATCGGGCTTAACATGTACGAGCGCAAGATTTACTCTGCTCTTCTTGGAAGAAGCGTCTCGACGGCCGGAGAGCTGTCAGAGATGACTAATGTTCCGCGCTCACGTGCCTACGATGTCCTGGAATCACTGGCCGAGAAAGGCCTGGTAGTAATAAAATCCTCCAAACCGATGGAGTACGTCGCCATTCCTCCGGAACAGGCGATCGAAAACATCAAATCACAGCACAAACAGGAACTTGAAGAAAAACTCGACAAACTCGAGGACTTCAAGGACTCCGAAGCTGTGGACGAACTCGAGTCTCTGTACGATCAAGGTGTCGAACTTGTTGACCCGGCAGAGATGTCTGGCTCACTACAGGGAGAACACCAGATCAACCAGCACCAGGGAACCATGATGAGGGATGCAGAAGACAGCATCAAGATCATGACTTCCGAAGATGGGTTAAACGACTTACTGAATAATCACTCGGATCTTCTTCAGGAAGCAAAGGACGAAGGAATAAGCGTAAGAGTTCTTGCTCCTGTATCCGAGAAGAACAAAGAAGCATTCGACCAACTCCAGGAGTACGCAGAGGTAAGACACCTAGGCGGACTGGAAGAGAAGCTTGAAGGAGTTGAAGCACCTGAAGGACGCGTCACGATCGTCGACGACGACGCCCTGACCATGTCGATGACTCACGATGACGTCCACTCAACTCAGGACACAGCATTCTGGACGCAGAGCGACCACATGGCAGAAGGAGTCATGAGCCCGGTATTCGACGTGCTCTGGGAGCACAGCCACGAGCCGGAAGAAGTATCGGAGAAGCCGGGAGACGCACCAGGAGAATAAATCTCCTATCTTTCTCTCATTTCATCATTTCTGCTTTAGCTTACCTGATTAAGGGCCCATCCCAGCGCTCCGTATATCAAAGGTAATGGCGGGAGGATAGTGGATGCTATAAGATGGAATAAGGAGGTTCCTTCATCTGTATCCTGCAGATAGACATGAGCTGTAAGCGCTCCAAAAGAGGTGGAAAGAGGAACAAGATTGGAAAATAAGTAGAAATCTATAGCAAATGCAGCAGTCCCTGCTGCACCGTATATCAAAGGTTTTCTGTATTCCATAAACCAGGTTGGACAACTATTTTTATCATCTACTAGGTGAGAACGCGTACTATCTCAGTAACCTATCGATGACCTGAAAGGAGCCGAGAATTCCAGGAAGTTTCCGATGTTCAGGTCTGCGGTCAGCAGCGATAAAATGTTGAAGCTTGAGGCCTTCTCGACTTCGAAAGTCTGGATTTTGCTGCCTGTCAGGTTTTCCGTTACGTTTACTGCTGTGTCTCTTCCGCCCAGTCTGTCGACCAGTCCGAGTTTCTTGGCCTCTACTCCGAGGAACGGTGCTCCTGAGCTGACGTTCTTCATCTGTGACTCGGTCAGGTTCCTCTCCTTTTCCACCATCTTCAGGAAGTTCTGCTGGATGATGTCGACCTTTTCCTGAAGAAGCTGTTTCTCTTGCTTAGAGGCGTTCATGAACGGGTTGCCGACCTCTTTCATTCCTCCGGCGGAGATGTTGATGTAGTTCAGGCCGTGCTTTTCCATGAGTCCTGCGTACTGGATGTAGGAACTCTTCACGCCTATACTGCCGGTCAGTGTCGAGGAGTCAGCCACTATCCTGTCACAGCCCAGCGAGATCAGGTAGCCGCCCGAGGCCGCTACATCCCGCATACGGCATACAGTAGGCAGTTTCACGTCCTCGATGGCTCTCTTCACCTCCTTTGATGCCACGACTGCTCCTCCGCCCGAGTTTATCTCGTAGATTATAGCGTCTGCTCCCTGGCTTTTAGCCCTCTGGTTCAGATTCCTGACCTGCTCCGGCGTTATCCCTGATGTCGCGGTGAGGCCGGTGCTCTGTGAAGGGGTTATGGTCCCTGAAAGGTCGATTATCGCCGCCTTCTTCTGTGTTTCAAAACTGAATCCTGCTGCGGAGGCCGCGGCAAGCAGGATGAAAACTGTCAGGATCGCTTTCTTCATACATTGTGTGGGTGTGCCGCAGTTTTTAACTCTCACCGTACATCTCGGTACACATGTCAGACCTCAAAACACTTTCCAGGAAAGTCATCGAAAAGATAGAGGAAGAAGACATAGATGACAAAGAGAGGGTAGAGCAGATAAAGAAGGACTTTTGCAGCGAACTCGGCTTCGACGGCATGCCCAAGAACTCGGACATCCTCAAGTTTGCGGAAGACGACGAAAAGAGGGCGCAGAAGACGTTGAAGACCAAGCCGATGCGAACGATCTCCGGCATCGCGAACATAGCGATAATGGCAAGGCCAGCGCCCTGTGGCGGAGGCTGCATCTACTGCCCTAAAGGAAAGGATGCGCCTCAGAGCTACACGGGCAAGGAGCCAGCAACAAGAAGAGCGATCAGAAACGGTTATGACCCGTACGACCAGGTGCACGACAGGCTCGGACAGTACGAGAAAAACGGCCACAGCATCGACAAATCCAAGCTGATTGTCATGGGAGGAACATTCCCGTTTCAGGACCCGGAATACCAGAGAGAGTTCCTGAAAGAAGCCTTCAACGGATTCAACACATACAGGGGAGACAGCGAAAAAGTAGATACTCTTGACGAAGCCAAGAAGATCAACGAGACGGCTGAGATACGTAACGTTGGGGTGACATTCGAGACTCGGCCCGACATCTGTGAGACGGAGCATATCGATAGGATACTTGAGATGGGGGGCACTCGGACGGAGATGGGAGTCCAGACAGTCTTCGATGAGACACATGAGAGGACGAACAGGGGCCACGGCATGGACAAGGTCATCGAGGCAACGAAACGGCTGAAGAACGCCGGTTTCAAGGTTGCGTATCATCTGATGCTTGGACTTCCCGGAGAAGGTTATGAAGAGGATATCGAGAAGTTCAGGAAGACATTCTCAGACTCCGACCTACAGCCCGACGAGATCAAGATTTATCCCTGTGAGGTCATCCAGGGAACTGAACTCTACAGGCAGTACGAGGAAGGCGAATTCGAACCGATAGACGATGAAGAAGCCAAGGAACGTTTGAAGAAGGCTCAGAAAGATATTATACCTCCTCACGTCCGGGTTAAGAGGGTTATGCGGGACATCCCGAGTACGGAGGTCGATGCCGGTCCACAGTTGACCAACATGCGTCAGATGGCTCTGCAGGAGCTTCATGAGGAAGGGGAGAGATGCAGATGCATCCGGTGCAGGGAAGTGGGCCATGTCAAGAGGACTCATGACCTCGAACCCAAGCAGGAGAACATCGAACTGGTCGAGAGGGACTACGAGGCCTCTGGCGGGCACGAGTACTTCCAGAGCTTTGAGGATACTGAGGCAGATATAATACTTGGTTTTACTCGTTTAAGGGCTCCGAGTGAATCCTTCCGGGATGAGATCGATGACGAAACACTGATCGTCCGCCAGCTGAAGGTCCTGGGCTCGGCGACCGATATCGGTTCCGAGGGAGAAGTCCAGCACAAAGGTTACGGAAAGAGATTGATGGAGAATGCAGAGGAAAAGGCCCGGGAACTCGGCAGAGACAAAGTTGTCGTTATCTCAGCTGTTGGGACCCGGGAGTACTACCGGAAGCTTGGATATGAGAAGGAAGGGCCTTACATGGTAAAAGAACTTTAGAAGGGCCGAAATTATGAAGATACTTGATCCTGAAAGCAGAAAAATAATTTTTTTACCATTAGTTAATCTGCTGGTTCTCGAATCTGCATCTGTCAGTATTTTTGGGATAGATCCTCTTAACTTGGCTTTTGTATTCATGATTTTTTCTGCGGTTGCAAGAACCACAGGGAAGGATTTGGAAGTAGATGCCGAAGTTTCGAAGATGGAGAAAGAAATACTGGAGGAAACCGGTAAATTGCTTAATTTTTCTCTTTACCATATAGTTACGATTTTCTGCGCAGTTATGGTGCTTCTAATTTCGATACTAAGCCTCTTTCTCACTATTAAGAATATCCACCTCATTCAGGGTTCGGTTTATAGATTAGTTGGGCTTTCTTCGATAATGTTTCAAGTCTACTTTTGGTCTGAGATAGTATGGGGTGCGGTTCTGGCAGTGTCAACGGCTGTTAAAACTGGGAAAGAAGAATCTTGGGATATTATCCGCTCAAATTAACTGTGAAAGATTTTCCCATTTTTTAGGAAAAAAGAAGGATGGGTAAAAGTAAGAATGTTTGGAGCCCCTCCCCAAGGACTTCGCCGATGAACTCTAGTTGGAGTGTGTCTGTTTGAGTGTCTGCCACTGTTCGGAGAACTCGTCTTTCATGTGTTCCAGAGCGATCTTCTCTTCCTCTGTGAGGTCGTTGTTTTCCACTATCTCCCTGTAGATCTTGTATGGGTGTGTAGGGACTTCCTCGTTCATGTTCTGCTGGAATTGCTCCTCGAACTTGTCCCTGTGTTTCTGGACCTTGTCTTCTAGAACTCCGTTCTCCTTCCATTCATCGGCGAGCTTCTCCTTTTTACTCTTGCCAATGTCCCAGAGGCTCGCCATATTACAGAGAATGTAATAAACTCTTATTAACGTAACGCAACGCTCAGCGCCTCTCAAGCCAACACAGAACCATTCTTTGTCTCCTTAAGATAACAACAAACAGTTCTGAACATTCTAGAGGTGGATAAAAAAGAAGGTAAGAAAAACGCTGATCTAGCCCTGGAGAGTCTCAACAAGCTCCTCAGCGGCTGCTTCGGCCTGGCCGTCCCTGTTCTTGATTATCTTGAAGTATGCTCCTGTCAGGATGGAAACTGCGGAAGCCATCTGCTTTGCGGTCTCTCTGTACTCCTGGATGCCCTCGACTCCGGCCTTCTCCGTGTCTCTGTCTCTATCTGCTTCCTGGCTCCTGCTGTAGATCGCTTCTGAGGAGGCATCGAGCATGATGATTTTCTCCGGCTCCAGATTCTCCGCGACCCACTTCGGAAGCCCCGGGATGTATCCATACGGCGACTTGATCGCGGCATGGGTCTCGACGATCACATCCTGCTCCTCAGCATCCTCAAAGATGGATTCCGCGGCGTCCGCCTGTATCTCCTTGTAGGTTTCAGTATCGATATTCTTCATCTCATCACGGTGTTCGGCCAGCCCCTGTTCCTCGGCGGTTTCGAACATCCTGTCGCCATAATTTATGACCTTGTAGTCCTTGTCGGAGAGCATCATCGCCTCCTCAAGAACAGTTCCCTTTCCGACACCTGAAAGACCGACCAAAATGTTTACACTGTGCTCGCTCATAGGTTCAACTCCTCAGCCAAGTAATTTAACCATTCCTCCTCACCCTCCAGGACATCAAAGAAAGAATAATCCACGATCCTGTCAGCGATATGGTTCGGCACACCTTTCGACTTCAGGCCCTGAACATCGTCCTCAAGGAAGTCCTGGATGAACTCTTTGGCATTCGTGAACTCGCGCTCCGTCTTGGCGTAGAGCCTGTCACCACGGACAAAGGTGTTATCGTACTTTGATGTGAACTGTTCGAGATGCTTTGCATTATGGAAAACTTTCGGCCCCTTCAGTTCCTCAACCTTCGGAAGCTCCATCTGGACCTCGAAGAAGAAACGCACTTTCTCCTCAGTAGCGTGGAAACCCTGCTCGAAAATCCTGAAATCACGCTTCTCCAGTTTCTTACTCAACAAACGCATGAACTTCCGCATCTGCGGGTAGACCAGATCATCTACCTCGTCAGGCCGTTCAAACTTGACAGCGATGAAGTCTCCACGGCCCTGAACCTCCTGCTTCAACTCGAACTCAGTCCACTCAGCTTCCTCCTCCCGGAAATAGCTTAATCCTGGGCTTTTTGAGAACTGCCAGCAGCTGTAGACAAATTTTGCATAGTTTTCTGTGGAAAGAACTGAGGCCACGTTCCTCTCAGGATCAACGGGGTCAACTACAACCAGTAAATCATCTGAAAACTTGTCTCTGAGATTTTCTGGCAGGCTTTCATGATGGTTCTCCGGGTCAACTACTTTTTCCTCCTCCCAGTTCTTCGCTGACTCCACAAGCTCTGTGAAACTTCCGAACTCCGAGACAAGTATCTCGCAGAGATAACCGGAGAAACCCCTGACCTTGAGAGAAGAGCCGTACAGCCCCTGCTCCTTCAGGAATTTCTTCAGTATAACGACATCCTTCCGCTCCTCATCGCTCAGGTTCTCCTGTATCCAGCGAGAGTGATGTGGTGTTCTGTCAACTGCGGACTGAATGTTTTCCGCGTCGACGTCGAAGCAGGGAACAATCTCGACCTCATGGCCGTCTATCTCTCCCTTGGTGTACGGGTGCTCTGCGTAGTCGACCTCGAACTCGCCATCGAACTCCCTGAAAACCTTTTTTCCAAGCTCAAGGCCTCTATCCTCCAGCTCCTGTCTCTCAGTATCTTCCGGGAAAAGAACAAAGATATCGATGTCCTTATCTCCCTTCATGCAGGTTTCTCTGCTGGTGGAACCTGCAAAATGTGTTTCCAGTCCGTACTCCTCAGCTATGAAATTGGAGATCTTCCAGTAAAGTTCCCGGGCCTCCTCCAGTTCCTCTTCATCAGGGTATATGTCGTCAAGTACTTTTTCTCGAAGTCTTTCCCAGTTCATGGTTGAGAATTACTGGTCGACAGGTTTTAATCTTTCCAGTATTTTCCTGTGTTCTAGAGGTTCTGTGCTTCCTCTTCCAGGTCTTTTTTGGAGTACTCTGATGTGAACCCGTTTTCGACAAGTGTTTCTGCATCTTCCAGACTGTCAGTTCTGCCTTCTCTGCCGCCTTGGATAAGGTTATCTCTCCTTTCCTGTATTTTTCCGCTGCCTTATCGGCTATGTGTCTCTTATCTCCCTGGAGAAGAGTTAAAAGTTTTTCCCATTAGCCGAAGTCTTTAGTTTGAAGTCTGCAGTTTTTAATCTTTCCCAGCTTATAGACTGGTTTATGGAGTTGGATTTCATATGGATTGCTGTATCGGATATTGAGGAGTCTGTAGAGTTCTATAACCAGTTGCTGAAGCGAGAACCGAAGTCAATATCCGAGAGGATGGCATATTACGAACTTGAGAACATCGGTTTCGGCCTCTACAATTCCGAGTATGATGGCTGGACTCCAGAAAAACGTGGAGATAACACTGCGCCCGCTTTCAGAGTAGAAGACTTCCAGGCTGAAAAGGAGAGAGTACAGGAATTAGTGGGTGAAGTAGATGAATATGATGCCAGGGATCATAAAGCATTTCTTTTCACAGATCCTGATGGAAACGGACTGGAAATCTACACATGGAAGTAACATTGCTATTTCAAATTTCTCCGATAGGGATGATTTATGGAAAGGAGCCTGACCGAGATTGTCGGCGTTTGGGAGGACGAAGAACTTGAGAGAAAGGTGGAGGAGACCAGAAAGAAAACAGAGGAAGATTTAGACGAAACTGCTGAAAGCTGAGAAAATAATTCCTGACAAAATACAGCAAGAGAAAAACTCCTAAAGACAGAGATTACAGTAAGATAGACGAAGTAGAAATAGAAAACTACTAGCT
>JBDGTY010000023.1:0-8289 GCA_042216335.1 Candidatus Nanohalobium sp. | reverse complement strand
CTAAAGACAGAGATTACAGTAAGATAGACGAAGTAGAAATAGAAAACTACTAGCTTCCAAGAGTGTTCTCCAAGACATTCCCCATCGCTTCTTCTGGTCCGTCTTCCCCTGTGTAAAGTTCGAACTGTTCAAGTCCCTGATGAAGCAGCATTCTCCAGCCTTTCGTCGCCTTCCAGTCTCTTTCGTCTGCAGCTTCTATTATATCTGTCTCCGGTTGTCCAAACACTACGTCCAGCAACCATTCTCCTTCACTGTGTTTGCCTAGTTCCACCGGTGAATTGGGCTGTTCTGCGACAGGCGTGGCGTTTACAACAAGTTCCGCGCCGAATTTTCCCTGTCCATCAAGATTGGTTTGATTTTCTAGGTTCAGGTCTTCCACCAGTTCTTCTCTCTGGCTATCAGATCTTGCCGAAACTGAAACTTTGATGTCTTCCTGTTTCAATCCATAGGCTATCGCTCGAGCCACTCCCCCAGCACCGATTATCTCCGCTCTCTCCACTTCGTCCAAACTTCCGGTTTCCTTTAGGGCTCGGATAGCTCCTCTCCAGTCAGTATTATGGCCGATAGTTTTTCCATTCTCAAAGACGACAGTATTGCAGGCGCCAATAGTTTCAACGTCTTCGCCTATCTCATCAAGATGCTCGATGATCGACTCCTTGAAAGGCATAGAGACACCGAGACCCCGGAAATTCATGTTCTTAACTGTTTTCAGGGTTTCTTCGATATCTTCAGAACCCATCGCAATATATGTGTAGTCCAAGTTTTTAGCTTCGTATCCTGCGTTATGCATCTTTACGCCCAGTTCACTGGCATCACCCGCAATAGAACCACAGAGCTTTGGGAAAGTTTCTTTCATATTAGATTCTCCGTTTTCTATTTTAATTTAGGTTTGTGAAGATAGTGTATGAGCAAAGAGTTGAGAGTTGCTTCTTGGAATCTGTGGACTTGGGAAGGAAAGGATCCTGAGGCTATCGCGGAAGTCATCAGGGAAAATGATGTTGAGATAGTGGGTGTGCAGGAGGGTGCTACCTACTTTGAAGACGATGGTGAGAAGTGGAACATAGTTGAGGAGGTCGCCGAAGAACTGGGATGGGAGTACGAGTTCTATCCTGCTCTGGATTTCAGGCCTGACAAACCTGTTATAGAGGGAGACGGTGTTATTTCAAAACATCAGATCAAGGAGTCCAGTCACAGGAAGCTTAATCCGGATGATGTGGAGTACGACGGTTCTTTCGAGAAGATTCCAAGAGTAGCTGTCAAAACAATAATAGAAGCTGGAGAAACTGATTTAACTTTTCTGAGTACGCATCTCCAGTATGCCTTCAAGTTTCAAACGACTGATATAAGTAGGACTCAAGTCAGCAACCTTTTTGAGTTTGTGGAAGAGAGCGAAGGGCCAATAGTTCTAACAGGAGACTTCAACTCGAAGTTGGACAGTGAGGAGATTAAGATGCTGGAAGATAGGATGGAGAGGATAGGAAGTGACAAACCAACTTGGACGACCCAACCGTTTGAACATGAGGGATTCGAGGTAGATGAATTGAAGTACAGGCTGGACAATATCTTCGTCACGGAAGACATCGACTGCATCGGAACCGAACTGGTAGAATCGGAATTATCGGACCATCTAATGGTGATAGCAGATGTCGAAATACCTGAAAATAAGCGATGAGAGGCAGGTAGAATGGAATTAAACTTCCTGACAATATCTGTCAAAGACATGGATCGAGCAACGGAGTTCTACAGAAAACTTTTCCAGAAGGAGCCGATGACGGAAACTGAGAGATTGGTGGAGTTCGAGTTTGAAGGCATCAAGATAGGCCTCCATGATCCTGAAACTGATGTAACCGATGACGGCATAGATTTTGGGGACAACTGTTTCCCCGGGTTCAAAGTCGATGATCTGGAAGAGCAGAAGCAGAGGGTAAAGCAGTTTACGGAACTCGAATCAGAGCACGAGATCGAGGATCATAAGTGGATAAGTTTTGAGGATTCCGAAGGCAACCTTCTGGAGTTCTACGAGATAACGTGAATATTTTATCTTCTAGGTTGAATGATCGATTATGGAGCTTGAGATGTTGTCTTTGACAGTTGAGGACATGGGTCGGGCAGTAGAGTTTTACAGCGAGTTTCTGGATGAACGGCCTGTCAAGCAGACTGAAAGACTCTCGATATTCGACCTCGGAAATATCAAATTATGTCTGTGGAATGCTTCAGTTGACAGCGTTGAAGTTGATTTCGGGGAAAATGCGGTAGGAACCTTTCATGTTGAAGACCTGGAAGAGGAACGTGAAAGATTGGAGAATCTAGGTGTCGAGGTTGAGGGAATTTCGGACTAGGGAAGTTACCGTTTGTTCCACTTCACTGATTCGGAAGGGAACCTGATGGAAGTTTATGAGGGTGAGAAGTAGTCAGTCTCTTCTGTTTTCGGTTTCCTGTTTGATGTTCTGGTAGCCGGGTCCTCGGGGAAAGATTCCGTATACTTTGATCTCATTGTTTTCTATGTCGTAGGTTACTCTGTGGTTGAGTTCGCTGTTTCTATCCTCTTCCTGGAGCTTTAGACATTGAATCTCAGTTCCGTCCGGAAGATGAATCACGTAGCTGTTTTCGGGCAAAGGATCCTTCATCAGTCCGAAGACTTCTGAAAGTATTTCCTTTTCTACCTCTTCTTTTACTTTGTCCAGGTCTCCATGTACTTCATCCTCAAAGCTCAGATTCATCTATGTCTCGCTCCTCTAGAAACTCTTCCTTGGAGATCCATTCCTGCTCGCCTTCACGCTCTCGTTCACGGATGTTCATGATCCGCTGGATTTCCTCGGGATGGAGCTTTGTCTCCTTCTCCAGCTTCTCACGGATAGCTTCACGGATGTACTCGGAGATATTCTGGTAATCCTTTCTCTCCATCCTCTCATCAAGCTGCTCCTTCAAACCTTCCGGAATATTAACAGACTGAACCGGCATTACAAATCACCATGATGACAGTGGAATCCAATATTTATATAATTTGGCGTAGTATTGCCGTTATTTTTGGAAGGAGGTTTACTGGTTGGCAGAGGAACTACATCTCTTGTAGAACTAAGGGATAGGGAGAAAAGTAGAAGGAAATGTTTATTCGTTAAGTCCTTTGACGAGTTTTGTGTCGTCGATGACCCAGTATTCGATTTCGTCTCCTTCTCCGGCTGAGAGGTCGTCCGGTAGTTCCATTTCTTCTGTTTCGTATGTGTCCATGTCCATGACCTGTGCGATGTTTCCGTCGCGGGAGACGACCTGACCGATCTTTTTGTCGACGTCCGGGCTCATCATCATTGTGTCGCCGGGCTTGGTTATGTGACGGTCTTTGTCGTCGAATACTCCTCTGGCCTTGATTTTGGCTTTAGCGCTTCCGTGTTTTCCTGGACTGCTCATGGAGATGCTGCGGACTTCGCATGGTTCTCCGTCGATCATCAGGTATGTTCCTTCTGAGGCATCAGAAGCTTCCATCTGTGTCGGCATTCACTGAGCACCTCTGTTGGTCAGTGAACTTAGAAAATCTTGCATTTTCGTCATTGGAATCAGCTCTAGTATAAAATTTAGAAGACAGAGATGGCCTTATTGTGTGGCCATTTCGATGTCTTCTTTCTTGACTGTGTTTCTTCCTGCGTGGTCCGCCATCTTGATTGCGTCTCGGCTGATCTCTTCTCCGAGGTCTTCAAGTGCTTCTCTCAGTTCTTCTACTGCGTCTTTTGAAACTCTTTCTGCTCCAGCGTTTCTGAGAATCCTCTCTACGGGTGCATTTGGTAGGCTCATTGTAATCACAAAAATAAAACACCGGTTAACACTTTAAAATATGCATACCTCGGAGAAGGCCGTAGTCGACGCCAACGTCCTCATCCACAGCCGCGGACAGATCCCTTTCAGGAAAGTGTTTCTGCCGCCGAGCGTGGAGGAAGAGTTGAAGTCCGAGATGACTGGGCTGAAGATACAGAAACTTGATGTACAGCTTTTTCAACCTGCTGAAGAATCTCTTGAGAAGGTTAGAGAGAAATCGGATGAAATTAATTCTCCGACCAGCCGGCAGGACGAGGAAGCCCTTGCTCTTGCGCTGGAGAAAGAGGTTCCATTGGTGACGGATGATAAGGCGTTGCAGAACCTGGCACTTCATCTGGATGCCAGAGTCCAAGGTTTCAATACTGAGAAAGTTTCCGAGAAAAGAAGTTGGAGGAAGGTGTGCGGTAACTGTGGGAAAGAGGTTTCTAGTCTTCCGTGTCCTCGGTGCGGCTCTCGGGAGCTGGATCGGAAACGAGATCAGCGTAGTTGAATGCGAATTCCTTGGTCAGTATGAGGATCAGTGGTCCGAGGATGAGTCCTTTGAGCCCGAGGACGAGCGGGCCGGCGAGGAAGCCGAGGAATATGATGAGCGGGTGTTCGTCGAGGCTTTTGCTTCCTACGTACGGCCTCAATGCGATTTCCGGCATTATCTGGAGGAATATGACTCCGTAGATTATTATGAGAAGTCCTTTGACTGGTTCTGCGCCGGGGAAGATGTAGTAGAGGCCGAGCGGGAGGTAGAACATTATATTGGCGACCAGTGGGAGTAGTGAGGCCAGTGCTATGAGTATGACCCAGAGCGGCAGAAGTTCGACAGGGGTGGTGATCAGGCCGATAAGGTAGAATCCGATGGCGGATGCTGCTCCGAGGATCAGGGCGACGACTATCTGGGTCATGAATACCCCGCGGAATATCTTGTCGACGGATTCGATTAGGGAGCGTGTGATCCTCTTCTCTGTTTCCGGGAGGTTTTCGATTATCTCATCTGCTTTGTCCCCAATCCTGGATCTGTCCCTGTAGAGGAAGACGGCTGTCACGAAGAAGATGCTGACGTCGACCAGAACTGCCGGCAGCGAAACAAAAGTATCGATCAGTATGTCACTCAGGTTGTTGGAGAATCCCTGAATATAGTCCTTGATGGTGCTGATGAAGCTCTCCGGAAGATTCAGCGGCTGTAACGCATTTATTATCCTGTCCTGAAGCGAGCCGGTTAACAGGTTGAACTGGGCCAGGATGTTGAAGAAGTTGTCAACGAAGAAATAGATTCCCAGCGCCAGTACAGCAAAAACTGAAGAAATTATTATGACTGATGACAGGAACTCGTTCTCGACGTAGGGATTCAGCTTCCTGTGAGCGAAAGCCAGCAAATAGGAGACAGCCACAGCGATTATAATCGCGTCAAGAAACGGATAGATTATGAAAAGGCTGGCAAGGACAAGCAAGGCAACGACGCCAAGGGTCTCCCTCTTCGCCCTTAGTTTTTCGTCTCCCATGTTTATCCTATGGCGGAACCTGCTGTTAAATTACCTTTGCCCTCTCTGGCGTGTTTGTCACCTGGAGGTAGTCTAAGCTGTGCAAAGCTATATAAAAGTTGCGCCGGTTTTTAAGTTTTACTAAGGTGTTCTACAAACAATGTCAGAAGCTCCGCAAAACATTCCGCGAAGGCAGATAGACGACTACGAAGTACCGGACGAATGGGAAGAAGATGAAGAAGACGAAGACATGCACTCCGGAGAATTCGAAGATGAAGAAGGAGAAGAACCTGCTCCAGAAGAAGGAGACGAAGGGTACGAGGTAGTCCAGGAAGAAGCAGAGGAAGGCGATACAGTACTAACATGCCCAGAATGTGACAGCCAGCGCTTCGAAGAAGACAGTGCCAAAGGAGAGCTCATCTGTGTGGAATGTGGAATGGTAATTGATGAAGACAGGATCGACGAATCCGCAGAATGGAGAGCATTCAACGCAGAAGAAAAGGAGAAAAAGGCTCGAGCAGGACAACCACTAACATACACAAAACACGACATGGGAGTCTCCACAGAAATCGGAAAAGGAAGCGGAGAGCTCTACAAAGTCTCAGGAAACAAACGTGCACAGTACTACCGCCTGAGAAAATGGCACAAGAGACTCACCAAGTCCAAGGACAGGAACCTTGGCTTTGCTCTATCCGAACTCAACTCCATGATCTCCAACCTGAACCTGCCAGAGTCAGTCCACGAAGAGACAGCTCGACTGTACGAAAAAGCTGTCGACCAGGGACTGGTCCGCGGGAGAAGTATGGAGTCAATCATCTCAGCTATAATCTACATTGTAGCACGTAAGCAGGGAACACCGAGAACGCTCGACGAAATCTCCGACGCATCAGGAATCGAGAAGAGAGAAATCGGGCGAGCATACCGTTACGTCGCAAGAGAACTCGGCCTCAGAATCCTGCCGGCAAAGCCACAGGACTACGTACCAAGGTTCGCTGGAAAACTCCAGCTAAGTGGAGAAGTCCAAGCCAGAGCAAGAAAAGTAATCAAGGAAGCATCCGAAAGAGACCTTCTCTCAGGTAAAGGCCCAACAGGAATCGCAGCCGCAGCACTCTACATCGCAGCAGTCCTGGAAGGCGAGAAGAGAACACAGAGGGAAGTCGCCGATGTAGTAGGAGTCACAGAAGTAACCATCAGGAACCGTTACAAGGAACTCGCAGAGAAGCTCGGACTGGAGGAAGAGCTGGAAGAGAAGAGTAACTAAAACTCCTAATTCTCCTTATTTTCCTAATTTCTATGAGAGATACTGAAGATGTGGATGAAATCGATGTTGTTCTGGATATCCTCTACAATCCAGAGACTGATGAGTATGCAGTACTTGAGAAGAGCCAGTGGCATCAGGAAAACAGAGACAGATATAATCCGGAGAAAGGAGGGTATCCGCATGAGGTGCCAGGAGGAGGCATCGACCTAGAGAGACCCTATACTGAACAAGATATATGGCAGGAGGGCTTAAGAGAGATAGATGAGGAAACTAGCCTTGAAACCGCGGAGGTAGAACCTGTTAGCGCTGAAGGAAGAATGGAGAAGGAACAGGATGGTGTGCACCATACTTTCTATGCCGCACTTTATCATACAGAGGAGACTGAAATAGAGCCAACCTCTGACGAGAATAAATCTGCCCAGTTTGTAAGTCCGGAAGAGTTCTACAACATGTTAGGATTCAACGAGATCTGGGCTCTTCACCAGTTCCACAACTCTCTTCAGTAACTCTCCACTTCTATTCCTTCTACTTTCTCGAAGTGTTTGCCGTTTCTTGTCAGGATTTTTTCTCCTGTTTCTGCGGCTACACTGGCTATCAGTATGTCCGGAAGGTCTATCATCTCTCCCTGGTCCTTCAGTTTTGATTGTATCTCGGCTGATTTCTTGCCGTGATCCCATCTGTACGGCACTCTTTCTCCGAGAACTTTGTCCATGAACGCTTCTATCTTGTCTTTTTCCTTTTCCGGTTTGTCCAAGTTTTTGACTCCAAGATATAGCTCATAGCCTGTCAGAGAAGTGATCCTAACTGAAACCTCGTTTTCTTTCAACTCTTCCAGCTTATTCAAAGCCTTCTTCTCCCCTTTCATCAAATCAATGACGAAAGAAGTATCTAGGATCATTCGCCGAACAACCTTTCCTGCCTCTTCTCGAAGTCCTCGGTCATCTTCTTCCTGTTCTCCTCAACAACATCTTTGAACTCTTCAGCCTCTTCATCCGACAGAATACCGACAAGATCCTCCAGAGCAGCCACAGAATTCTCCTCAATCTTCTCCTCAGCAAACTCTCTTAGAACAGCAGAACGGCTCTTACCTTCTCTTTCCGCGATCTTATCCAGCTTCTCGATCTCCTCATCCGGCATCCTGACACTGACAGTGCCCATACAGATGTATACATTCTGTATTATTAAGAATTTTTGGATTGATTAGTCTGCTTCCATTCTCTCATTTCCTTTGTACTCTATGCTGTCATCTGATTCTCGCAGGCGAGGGTCGTAATCCGCCAGATGTTTTAAACTGAATATCTCCTGAGCCCCCATCTCTACCCTTCCCAAATACGTGTTTTCGCTTTCACCCGGGCTCACTTTCAACTCTAAGATTCCTTCAACAGGTTCGTTAGACTGTACCCGTATTGCGTAATCTGCAGAACTTCCGTGGTCTAGTTCTGCATATAGGTTTATTTCAGCTGTTTCACCCTCCAAGACAGACGTAGGATCTTCTTTAATCCTAAGAGCGGCAAAAATAGAATTTAAATCTTCTAAAGTCCCTTCTTCTAAGGTATCTTCTCCTTTCAGTTTTTCAGCGTTACCTGGATTTCTCTGGTAGTTACTTCGGCGCATATTACAGTAAAAAGCCAGTACAACAGATTTAAAAAACTTTGGCCAGAAAGGATAAACTTTTTAGAGCTCCTTATTCTTCGTTTAACTCTCTGAGAATCTTCAATATGTCGTCTAACGGTGCATCTGTTCTGAGGC
>JBDGTY010000022.1:0-1335 GCA_042216335.1 Candidatus Nanohalobium sp. | reverse complement strand
ATCTGGAGAAAAGTCATCGACGCCGGAATAATCTTCACCGGACTCGGAGCACTGAGCTTCACGACAAACTCTTACAGCAATCTGATGGCCTCGGCATCGATAATCTACTGGTTCACAGCGCCAGGAGCAGCACTCTACCTCTCAGCAGGTTATATGGAAAAGTACTCGGGACTCTACAGCAAGCTCGGGATAGAATCGGGGATAGCCACCACAGTCTTCATCGCAGGTCTGGCCCTGTCAAGCTCATTGCTTCAGGGAATCGGAATCGGAGCAGTAGCCGCTGCACAGACCATCAGCATACTAAAAGCATCAGAACTCGACAGCTAAAACCATGGCATCAATAATACTACCAAACCAGCTCTTCCCGGAACCAGTAGAGGAAGACACAAAATATCTGGTGGAGCACTCCCGGTACTTCACAGACTTCAAATTCCACAGAAAGAAACTGATACTTCACAGAGCGTCGATGAAGGCCTACAGCGAGAAACACGAAGTCGAATACATAGAATACGACCAGGACATCGCCGAGATCTTCAAAAATGAAGACGTAATCCGGATGTACGACCCGGCAGACCACAAGGTTCGGAACCAGTTAGAGGCCTTAGCGGAGAAACACGATACAGAACTAATTTTCGAGGAGACTCCTAGTTTCATGGCCTCCATGGAATTTAACCGTGAATACTTCGAGAGCCACGAATACTTCCAGCTGAACTACTACAAACAGATGCAGAAAAAGTTCAATATTCTGGTGAATGAAGAAGGAAAGCCAGAAGGCGGCAAATGGAGCTTCGACCCGGAAAACAGGAAGAAGATGCCGCAGGATATCGAAAAACCCGAGATACCGCAGTTCTCATCAGAACATATCGAAGACGCAAAAGAATATGTTGAAGAGAACTTCCCGGACAATCCAGGCATAGTAGAAGATTTCTTCTGGCCGGTAACCCGGGAACAGGCCCTAGAGAACCTGGAAGACTTTCTGGAGAACAGACTGGAGAAGTTCGGCGACTATCAAGATGCTATCGACTCCGACCTCAAGTTCGGCTTCCACTCTCTGCTATCCTCTTCGATCAACATAGGCCTTATCACGCCGGATGAAGTAGTGGATAAGACACTGGAGGCTCATAAGGAACATGATTATCCGATGAATTCTCTGGAGGGTTTTCTGCGTCAGATCATCGAGTGGCGGGAGTTCATCCGGGCGATGTACGAACTGGAGCCAGAGATGAGAGAGGCGAACTTCTGGTCGGCTGATAACTCGATGTCTGAGGAGTTTTACACCGGTGAGACAGGTCTTCCGCCTGTAGATGATTCGATTCAGCATGCGTTGGATGATGC
>JBDGTY010000021.1:0-2900 GCA_042216335.1 Candidatus Nanohalobium sp. | reverse complement strand
CGAGGTACTCACCGAGTTCGTGGAGGATGAGCTGGGCGTGCGACCGGAAAATCGCGCCGATTATTCCGCCTACACCCATCGCAACTACTTCCTTCAGTCCGAGATCTGCCACAGGTAAAAAGTTGTATGGAACCTGAATAAAAAATCCTCCGAAAACTCTTCTGCGTTAGTTTAAAAGAATACCAACAACTCATTGATACGTATGATCGCCGAGTTGATGACTGCTCTATACAGTTTTTACAATGCAATATTCCAGCCCGTCCTCTCACTCGGGCCTTACGCAGCGTTAACGTTTTTCTCAGTCTGCCTCGCAGCACTTTTCTCAGGCATCCGCTACATGCTGCTGGACCACGAAAAAGCCGATAAAATACAGGACAAGATCAGCGAACACCAGGAAAAAATGAAAGAAGCACGGGAAAACGGCGAAGACGAAAAAGCATCGAAACACACCAAGAAAGTCTTCAAACACAACCAGAAATTCATGATGCTCAACATGAAACCCATGATCGGCACCATGGTATTCGTCGCACTCATCTTCCCGTGGCTCGGATCGGTCTTCGCACCAACAGTCCAGCTACAGCAGACCAGTCCCGGCATGTACGAAGGCACCTTCACATATGCCAATCAGCAGACACCGATAACGGTCGACAACACCTCCGAACAGTACAAGCTACTGGTAGGAGATCAGGAAGTCCGGCCCGGAGAACATGCCGAGATAAACGGCTTCCAGTGGACCTTCAAGAACGTCCACGACAAAGACCCGGGAATCTTCACCAACATTGACAGCAAGGTAGCAGCCTTCAACGGAAGATTCGTCCCGCTGCCGTTCAGCATACCGCTGGCAGGAGAAGCACTCAACTGGCTGGGATTCTACATCCTCATCGCCATGCCACTCACCTTCATCTTCAACAAAGCACTGGGAATCCAGTAATTCAGGGATTATCCCCCCCGTAATTTTCTATCCTCTTTTTCAATTGGTTCCTCTGGTACTCGGCCATAGCCTCTTTCTTTTCTTCATTCATCCCTTCCGTCCAGCCTTCGAAAGTCCATAAAGCCTCCACAGGCCTGACAGCTTTGTAAAACTGCATACGCCTCTCCCAGCCATCCTCAAGCTTGGAATGTTTTCTGTAGCCCTTTAGCAAGCTTTCCCTGTATTTCCGGTACAACCCATTTGAATCGACCTGAATCAGTGATTCCTCAGCCTTGGCTAAATCGTACTCTGCGTGGCCGGCTACAGCTCTCTCCCAGTCAAAAACTGTTGAAACCTTATCTCCACTGACCTTCACATTAGGCCATCTAAAGTCCTGATGGATTATACATGGAGAATCAACGTATTTCAGAACATCCAGATTTTCCTCAACGAATCCTCTGATCAGATCTTGCAAATCTTGGAATCTTTCTGGAAAGTTCTCCATCTGCTCCTCTATAATTATCTCCCGGAAAATCTTCTTCCAGGAACTCTTTTTCCTGAATTCCAGTTCATTATTCTCAGATTCCAGGAATCCGAAAGATTTGAATGAGGTCTGACTATGGAGTTTTCCAAGGACTTCACCAGCAGACTCCAGAACTTTCTTTTTCCTCTCTACCGACAGATACCTGAACTTGGGGCCTGAATCAGCCTCATAAGTATCGATGTTTTCTCCCTTCTCGAAACCAGAGATGAAATACATGAAGTTGAAATCTCGTTTCGAGTTATCAAATGCTACTATCTCGGGGACTGGAACATCTGTACTGGATTTCAGAAGCCTGTATACAGGAGCCTCTACCTGAAACCTGTCCTCAAGACGTTTTTCATTAGAAGCTTTGAGAATATATTTTTCGGAATCGGTCTCGAAAATGAAAGTCTCATGTGCACGGCCGATAGTGTGAGCATCTAAGTTGTCGATATCGTCCTCGATTTCATGCCGGATAACTTTCCGCGCAGATTCCTCACTGACCATAAATCCTGTATCGAACTCAATCAGATAAAACTTCACCACCCAACTCTACTACATGGAATGGTACACGCGGGAGGAAGCAGAGACTGATCCAGAGTTCGGTGAGATGCCGGAGAAAAGAGATGTAGAAGATTTGCTGGAGAAGGGCTTCGTTCTCGTGGACAAGCCGTTCGGCCCGACAAGCAACCAGGTCAGCCACTGGGTGAAGGAGGAGCTCGATAGGGAGAAAGCAGGGCACTTCGGAACACTCGACCCCAACGCCACAGGAGTGCTCCCGGTCGGACTGAACTCGGGCACAAGGGTACAGGACGCACTCTCACAGGCAAGAAAAGAATACGTTTTCGAGGCAGAGCTGAGGGAAGAAAAAGACGAGGAAGAAGTCAGGGAGAAACTACAGAGTTTCGAGGGAGTAAACAAACAGACTCCTCCCGAGAAGTCGGCGGTGAAACAGGAGGAAAGAGAGCGAGAAGTATACGAGATAGAACTGATCCAAGTAGACGGCAAAAACGTTCTTGGAAGAGTCAGATGCGAGTCAGGGTTCTACGTCAGAGTCCTCATCGAACAACTTGGAGAGGAACTGGATACGGAAGCAGAGATGGAGGAGCTGAGGAGAACAATGCAGGGAGGATTTACAGAAGAGGATGCAGATACACTTCAGGACATCGTCGATGCCTACAGGTTCTACAAGGACGACGGAGACAAGGAAAGGATCCGGGAAGTGCTGCATCCGATCGAGCACGCCGTAAAAAACGTCAAGAAAGTTGTTATCAAGGACTCGGCCGTCAACGCTGTCGCCAACGGCTCCAACCTCGGCGCCACAGGGATCTCCAAGCTCCAGGATGGCATAGAGGAGGGAGACACGGTAGCCATAATGACGCTGAAGGGAGAGCTCGTTGCACTCGCAGAAGCAGAGATGACTTCGGAACAGATGTACGACTCGGATGAGACAGCAGCGGAACTGGA
>JBDGTY010000020.1:0-12630 GCA_042216335.1 Candidatus Nanohalobium sp. | reverse complement strand
GCAGCCCGGAAAAAGCCAGGGAAAAAGTAAAGGATATAGTAGATGAAGAAGCGGGTGTTGAAGATGTCATCATGCAGCCAAGCCTCGGGAAAATGATAATAAGGGCAGAAAAACCTGGAGAAGTCATCGGCAACAGAGGTTCCGGCCTCGACGAAATCAAGGGGGAAACTCTCTGGAGTCCTCAGGTTGAAAGAGTTCCGGCCATCGACTCAAAGGTAGTCGACAGAGCCCGAGAACTGACGGTTGAGGACCCAGAGTTCAGGAAGGACTTCCTCCACGACGTCGGAAAAAAGATAAGACTGGACAAGTCCGTCGGAGACGAATGGGTCAGAGTTTCAGGCCTCGGAGGATGCCGACAGGTCGGAAGAAGCTGCTTCCTCGTCCAGACAGAAGAATCCAACGTTCTGATGGATGCTGGGATAGATCCTGCGGCAGAGCCAGGCAGTACTGAAAACTTTCCGTATCTTAACGCACCGGAGCTCGATCTTAAAAGTCTAGACGCTGTTGTTATTTCTCATGCGCACATGGACCACGTTGCTATGGTTCCTTATCTTCTGAAAATGGGTTATGATGGTCCTATCTACTGTACGGAGCCTACAAGAGACTTGATGATTATGCTTACTCTGGACTATATTGGGGTGGCGCATTCAGAGAATAACAGGGCGCCTTACGATTCTACAGCCATAAAGAAGGCTGTAAAGAGGACTATAACGCCTGATTATGGTGAAGTGACCGATATCGCTCCGGATATGCGTTTGACTCTGGAGAACGCCGGCCATATCATCGGTAGTTCACTGGTCCACCTTCACGTCGGCGAAGGACTACACAACATCCTCTACACGGGAGACTACAACTACGACAGCACTGAGATGCTGCGTGAGGCCTCGACTGATTTCCAGCGCGTCGAGACCATGATAACGGAGTCGACGTACGGAGGTCGGGACGACGAGCAGACCCCTCGTGAGGAGGCAAACAAGAAGTTCCTGTCAAAGGTTAAGCAGACTCTGAACAAGGGCGGGAAAGTTATCGTGCCTGCTTTCGCCGTCGGGCGCTCACAGGAAGTCCTCGGGCTTCTGGCGGATGAGATGGACAGATCGTACTTCGACTACCCTGTCTACATAGACGGGATGATCCGGGATGTTAACGCGCTTCACACGGCGTATCCGGAGTTCCTGTCGAATAAGGTGCAGAAAAAGGTGTTCGAGGAGGAGAACAGTCCTTTCCTTCAGGATAACATCGAGACGATCGGAAGCCACAACGAAAGAAAAGAGGTCTTCGAGGAAGGACCGTGCATAATCCTGACAACTTCCGGATCACTGACTGGAGGACCTGTACTTTCGTACCTTGAACAGGAGGCCGAGAAAGAGGAGAACTCGCTCATCTTCGTAGGATACCAGTTCGCAGGCAGTTTGGGAAGAAAGATCCAGGACGGGGCCGACACAGTCGAGATCAACGGCAAGAGAGTCGACGTCAACCTGGATGTGAACACGGTTTCAGGTTTCTCGGCTCACAGCGACAGAGAGCAGATCATCGACTTCGCCAAGGATCTGAGATCCACGCCGAACAGGATATTCACCAACCATGGAGAGGAGAAAAAGTGCTACAGTCTGGCATCAGCCCTGCACAAAATCCTGCATATCGATACCTCGGCGCCGCAGAACTTGGATGCGATGAGATTGGAGTAAATCTTTCCCTTTTTTTGGTTATTATGTCTAACAATCTGAATCGGCTGCGTTTCACTGGCTCCGTGGATGCTATGACTCCTTTTGAGAGGGCCGAGAAGAAAGAGGCGTCGGTTGAAAGTCTTTCAATGTATGACTCGGATGAGACCGGCCTTATGATATTCGATGTCAGGGCAACCGGCTCCAGCGGTTTTGCCTTCTACTGGGGCAGCACTGAGGAGGAACATGGCACTGGCGACGTTACCAGATTAGGGGCCGAACATCTTGACGACATCGATGAATACATCGAAACCTTCTCCCGGCTTGGAACAGACTACTCTCAGACAAAGGTGACATGGGCGAGCGGAGGAGGATACGACAGGATATCCAGCAAGATCCTTGAAAGAACAGAAAATAGTGAAAACACTTTTGAAGACTACGTAGAAGACCTGAGAAGCTTTGAAAATATACTGGAAGAACAGAACCCTGAACTTACACGCTAGAAATCCTCAAGACTCTGCTGATCACCGACCTCCTTCAGGTCCAGTATCCTCAACCCGACCCTTCTGACCTCTCCTTCAAACTCCTCCAGGAAACTTTCCAGAAGTTCCTCACCTTTCTCAATTATTATTTCTCTATCCTGTACATGGCTTTTCAGAGTGGTTGTCCGGGTATGCATCTCGATCTCCGTATCTATAATTATCAAAGCGACTTTCCTGAAGCCCACGCCCTTTTCCTCCGCCTTCTCCAGTATCTCATCGGCCAGATCCGGGAAGTACTTCACGATGTAGGAAGCTCTGCTGGAGTTTTCTCCGAGAGTCGTGATGCGCGTTATCTGTTTCTGGTCCCGGTCCTTTACCTCTGAGTCATCCTTTCCCTGCGCCTTCTTTTTCAGCTTCATTCCAAGATTCTCGCCGAACTCCCGCACAAGCAACGATTTATCGGCTTCGGCTAAATTCTCCACTGAGTCGATACCCAGTTCTTCCAGTTTTTCAACGGTTCTTTCCCCGATCCCGTGGATATCATCCAGCTCCAGATCCCGCATGAATTCCTCGATTTCATCCTCGTGAACTACTGTCAGTCCTTCAGGCTTCTCCCTGTCGGATGCCATCTTCGCCACCAGCTTGTTGGGCCCGATACCGATGGAGCACGTCAGATCGAACTCTTCCAGAACCTCTTCCTGTATCTCTTCCGCGGTCTCCGTAGCATCCCCGATACTTTTATCCAGTTCCAGGTAGGCCTCATCTATCGATGCCTGCTCCACTTTATCCGAGTAATTTTCCAGAACAGCCTCCCTTATCCTGTCCGATACGTCCCTGTAGTATTCGCGGTCCATCGCCACGAAGTTGACGTCTTCACCGGATTCTTCCACAATTTCTTTCGCCCTTACTATCGGCATCGCGGCATGAATACCAAGGTCTCTGGCGTCGTAGCTGCATGTTGAAACCGCGCCGGAGTCTTCAGAACGCCCGGAGTAGACGCATACAACTATTGGGCCTTCTAGGCTTTTCCTGTTCCTCTCGACAGATGCGAAGAAGGCGTCCATGTCTACGTGGAGGATCGATTTTTCTGTTTCCATGATTGTTCTTGGTCGTCGTCTTTTTTGGGTTTAAACTTCTCCAGAGCTAAAAACGGTTTAATGAGTGAGGATGTTTTTCAGGTCGTCGCGATCGGAGAGGAAGACCTTAAATTCCTTGAAAGCTACCTGGAGTCTCTTAGAAGGCCTATGGAAAAGAAATATTAGACTTCTACCGGTTTGGCCTCAGGCTTCTTAACGTATCTGCGGTAAAGCCTCTTCAGCTTATGCCTGAACGGGTGTTCACGGATTTCTCCTGCCTCATCTTCATCAGCCAACTTCGCAAGGCCTTCAGCGTTCTCCCGGGCTATATCTCGAATCAGAAGAGTGTTTTCGTTTTCAGTGCTCATGTCCGCAAAATGTCCGTCCAGTCTTAACTGTCTTGTGGTTCCGGGTAACTGTTTTAACCCCGGAAGTATTACTTTGTATTATTGGTAGCGATGAAAGCAGTTGTTCTTGCAGGAGGGCATGCCACACGTCTGTGGCCGATTACGAAAAACCGGGCTAAACCACTTCTACCGCTCGGAGAGAAACCTATAATAGACTACATAATAGAAGACCTTGAGGAACTGGATGAGGTCATCATCTCGACGAACGCCAAGTTCTCCACTGATTTCGAGGAGTACGCCGATCAGTTCGACAGGGATAACGTCCGGGTCGTCGTCGAGGACCAGGACTCGGAGGAGGACAAACCGGGGACTATCGGCGCGATACTAAAATTGCTCCAGCAGGAGGATCTGGATGACGACCTTCTGATCGTGGGTGGCGACAACTACTTCGGTTTTGACTTTGCCGAGATGCTGGACTTTGCCAGGACTCACGGACCGACGAATGTAGTATACAATGTCAAGGATGAGGAGTTGGCGACTTCCTTCGGCATCGTTGACACGGACGATGAGAAAATCGTTGGCTTTGAGGAGAAGCCTGAAGAACCGCCCTCCACCCTGGCATCGACCGCCTGCTATTTCTTCCCGGAGGAGCATGTCGACCTGTTCAGAAAATACGAAAAGCATTTCCAGGGTACCGATGTTCCGAAGGAGAAGTACCTGGATGAGCCTGGAAGACTCATCGAGTGGGCGCATAAACAGGTCGATATGTATGCGTTCGACTTCGAGGGTGACTGGTTCGACGTTGGTACACGGAAAGGCTACCTTGAGGCGATGGCCGCGGTCACAGACGGGAATATAGTCCGCGGGAAGACCTCGGGATGTGACCTGGGGGAGAACGCTTTTGTAATGGAAGGCGCAGATCTCGAGAACGTGACAGTCAGGAACTCCATAATCTTCCCCGATACCAAGATCGAGGATTCCGAGATCAGGAACTCACTGGTCGATAAAAACTGCGATATTCAGGACACAGACCTGAACGACGCAATCATCGGGGAGCATACTACTCTCTGAACTCTTTTTCTCTTATTATCTTTACGCCATCTTCTCTACATACTTTGCCATGATGTCGGCTTCGATGTTAACATGGTCGCCCTCCTCCTTCTCCGATAGATTGGTGGCCTCCCAGGTCTCAGGTATAATAGTGACGGAGAAATAATCTTCCGAAACCTCAGTGACCGTCAAACTGATGCCCTCCACAGTCACGAAACCTTTCTCAACTATGTACTGTGAAATCTTTTCAGGTATGGAGAACGTAAAGTTCCAGCCCTCCTCAAGTTCTTCAATTTCCCCTATCTCGGAGACGGAGTCGACATGCCCCTGAACGTAGTGGCCTCCCATCCTGTCCCGAGGAGTAAGAGAACGTTCAAAGTTCAACTCATCGCCTTCCTCAAGTTCAGAGAACCACGTCCGATCCAGAGTCTCCTCCGCCAGGAAGAACGACAGAGACTCCTCATCAAACCCCTCCACGGTAAGACATGCACCACTCACAGAGATGCTGTCGCCGATGGAAACGTCTGTAGCCGCCCAGTCTGCCTCTACAGTAACTCGTTTTCCCTCACCTGCTTCTTTAACTTCCGTGACTATGCCTGTTTCCTCGACCAGTCCCGTGAACATGTCAATATTTTCTCTGAAAGATTTCTTATAGATGACTGGTCCAGCATCAATCATGGCTGAAGAATTCAGGGTAGTGGTCAACGCAATAACAACCTACAGAGGAAAAATCCTGCTCGGGAAGAAAGAAGAGAAAGAAGGCCATCCAATCAGCGGAGAATGGCACTTCCCTGGTGGCCACATAGATAAGGGGGAGGAGCCGGAAGAAGCCGTCAAAAGAGAGATAAAAGAAGAAACTGGGCTGGATGTAGAGATTCACCAGATAGTGGATGCGACAACCAATACGTGGAGAAGTTCGGATGCGGCCCCGGTACAGATACTTTACCACTGTGAAGCAAACACCAAAGATGCAGAGGCAGGAGATGATCTGGTTGAGATCGACTGGATTGAACCTTCCAAAGTTGAGGAGAGACTGGGAGAAGAATCCTCTAAGAAGGTTGAAAATAGAGAGGAAGTCCGAAAACTGATAGAGAGGATAGAGAAGGCACCGTTCTGATTCTGGAAATCTTTTAACTTTCACAGACTTATCCAGTATTAACCGCAGCTGATCTATCTATGACACTGAAACTGTTCAACACATTGACCCGGGAGAAGGAAGAGTTTAAACCTGAGGAAGAGGGAAAGGTGAAGTTCTACAGCTGTGGTCAGACGATCTACGATGACCTCCACATCGGGAACGCTCGGGCGTACGTCGCATGGGACACATTGACAAGATACCTCAGATACAAGGGCTATAGCGTCAGACATGTCCAGAACATCACGGATGTCGGCCATTTAACCGATGACGGCGACCAGGGAGAGGACAAGGTCGAGAAACGAGCGAAGGAGATGGGTATGGAGCCGATGGAACTGGTTGAGGATCAGATCGAAAGATACTTTGAGGATACAAAGGCTTTGAATATTCAGCGTCAGGATATCGTTCCAAGAGCCACGGGCCACATCAATGAGATGATCAACTACGTTCAGGATATAATCGACAATGGATACGCATACGAGGTCGGTGGCAACATTTACTTCGACGTGGAGAAGTTTGCTAAAGACTATCCGTATGGCGAGATGGCGAACAAGGACCTGGAGCAGCTGAAGGAGGAGGCCGAGAGCCGTGTGGAGGAAGACGATAAAAAGAAGAACCAGTACGACTTTGCTCTCTGGTTAAACTCTGAAGGAACCGGCCATCTAATGGAATGGGCTGCCAAATTCGAAGTAGAAAACGAAATAATCGAATCAACTGGTTATCCTGGCTGGCATCTTGAATGCTCGGTTATGGGCCAGAAGTATCTGGGCGACGAGTTCGACGTCCACGCCGGTGGAAAAGACCATATCTTCCCACACCATCCGAACGAGCGGGCGCAGTGCTTCGCAGCGACAGGCGAGGGCCAGGCGCGTTACTGGCTGCACAACGAGTTCATCCAGGTTGAGGGAGAGAAGATGTCGAAGTCTGAGGGTAACTTCTATACTGTCAGGGAGTTGCTGGATGATTTCTCAGGAGATGTGATTCGTCTCTACCTTGTGTCTTCGCATTACAGGACGGAGACCGATTTCTCCCGTGAAGGACTGGAGAAGGCGGAGAAGGAGCTGGAAAAAGCTCGAAGAGTTGTCCAGAGGATCAGAAAGAATCCTGGAGAGGAAATCATGGATATCGAGTCTCTAGAGAAGAGCTTCAAGGAGCACATGGACGATGATCTGAACACTGCTAAGGCCAAGCAGGATTTGATGGAGTTCGTTTCCCGTGCTAACTCGGAGCTTGAGTCTGGAGTGAGGCTCGACGTTGAAGTTGCGGAAACTTTAGAGGAACTCTTCTCTGTTCTCGGCGTTGATCTGGAGCCCGAGGTTTCGGAGGAGGAATCGGAGATGGCTGACCTGCTTCTGGAGATGCGCGAAGACGCCAGGGAGGAAGCCGACTATGAAACTGCTGATCTGATCCGCGAACGGCTTGGAGAACTCGGCTTCAGGGTGGAGGATACGGAAGAGGGGGCCGTATGGTTGAAGTGATTCTCCGTGGAGAAGATAGATGAAGGCATTCAGTACAAAGTTTACGAGATAACTGTAGAGAAGCTGGAAAATAGATGGAAAAAACGTGTTGGGGATTCCATCGGATAGATCCAAAAAAGGTCTTTTGAGTGTCATGTCTCAGTGAGCGTCCTCTCTGTGGGCATTCAGCACTTTCTCCGAGCTGAACTCGTCTCCGCAGTCAGGGCAGACCAGTCCATCCTTATCCTTCAATTCCTGCTTTTTCTGCTGTTTCCTGTCAGGTTGTTCCTGGAATATCTCCTGTGCACGGTCGTCTGAGATACCGAGCATGTCCTTCGCTTTCTGCTTCTGTTTTTCAGCTGCTTCTCGTCCCATAACACGTTAATATTGGAACACCTGCTTTAAACAGTTTGTCCATCTCCTCATCTTGCTGTCAAGAAAGAGTGGTTCAAGAAGCGTCAGGGGATTGATGAAGCTTCGTTTTCAGTGAATTCTATTTATTTCTTCGAACTGGTCGAAGTCTTCATCGAATGATACTATCTCCATGTCCAGTTTCTGTGCGGTGGCAGCTATAGATGCATCGGTGAAACTGAGGTCTTTTTCTTGGAAGTTTCTGGCTGCTTTTCTGAATATCGGTTCTGAAACCATGATTCTCTTCGTTCTTTTCTCCAGAAATTTGCTGTACTCCACTGCTTTTTGTTTGCCTCTTCTTGAGTATAGGATGTTCAGAACTTCGGTAAAGATATAGTCGTTTATTACTTTCTCATCATCTATCTCGAGCTCTCTTGCTCTTTCGTGAAACTCATCGTCTTCGTTGTGGTAGGCGATCAAGAAACTTGTATCAAGCAGTTTAGCCATAAAGCTCTTCCTCAAACTTCGTACTTAGCTTCTCAGAGTCTTCACCCCAGTCAAAGGCATTCATATCATCCAGAGAGCCCTCTCCTCCAGACCTGCTCAGCCAGTTCAACATAGCCTCATTAACTGCGTCACCGACAGTCTTACCTTCCTTCTGGGCCTCGGCCTTGAACTCACGGAAGACCTCATCATCAATACCACGGATAGTTTTAGACATGTACAACATGTAGTACCTGTAGCTTTTGAATCTTTGGAAGACTGGAGAAGGGAAGAGGTGTTTTTACTCCACCAGCTTAAGGAAGTTGGACTTGAACTCGGGGTAGTAGTCCGGATGCATCGATGCACCAGCTGCCTTCCTGTGGCCACCGGCCTCTGCACCTTCTTCAACTGCTTTCTCCGGCAGTGCCTTCTGAAGTAGGTCTCCTAGATCCACTCTTCCGCTCTGGCAACGCCCGGAGATGTTTACCTCGTCCTCGTCTTTCTGGACTACAAGATGGATCCATTCCGGTGTCTTGGTGGACATGTTTGTTGCGATGGAAGAGTTGATGTTGAAGTCGCTGTCAAGTTCGAAGAAGATGACGCATTTCTCCCTGTCGACTTCCCTCTCCTCCTCGTAGTTCTCCAGCACTTCGTTGAACTCGTCCTGCATCTCCAGGTAGACTTCGTAGACCTGGCGGTACTCTTCCTGTGCTTCTATCTCCATCAGGTCCTCTGAATTCATCAGGGCACGGTATGCGAGCTTGGCGAAGTGCTGGCTATCCCTGTACGGCTTGATGTTGAGTATAGAGGAGTATCTGCCGTACTCACAGTTCTTGGCGAGCTGTTGCTGGGTAAGCTCCTCCGGAAGGTACTTGTCGTATTTCTCCTCCAGGTTCTCGAACAGTTCCGGGCAGGAATCGACCCCAAAGTCCTGGATAACTCCCATGCCAGCGATCCACCGCAGCTCATCCGTCAACCCGAATTCCTCCGAGATGTCGAGGCATATCTTGCTGCAGGGAACGTAGACGTCCGCGTCGAACTCTCTTGGGTTGACGAAAGAAACTCCTTCCGGCTTTCTGCCAAAGCTGTGGTGGTCGACCAAGAGGATTTCATTATCGTAGTTTTCCAGAAGCTCCTCGAGTTCTTCCGCCTCCAAGTTGAAGTCAAGGATTATCAGCTTGTCCAGGTCCTCTATCTTCTCATGATCCTTCTCGGAAAGGTGGTAGGCCCTCTCCTCCGGTATCGATACCCATTCCGCGGGCTCACCTCTGACCTTCTCAAGGATCTTTGATATGATGACCGAAGATGCGGTCCCGTCCATATCCCAGTGGTGGATGATGCCGATTTCTTCGTTTTTCTCCGTGTTTTCCAGGAACTCTACCGCTGGCTCCAGTTTTTCCAGTTGCATAATCAATCACTCAAAACTCAAAGGATTTAATGCTCCCTGATACCTACCGGTTGACTGGTTCACTGAAGCTGAACCTGGTTTTCCTTCCCTCGAACTCCACACTGCCCGAGTACTCGTGTTCCTCATCACTGAAGTCCAGCCCGGCAAGATTCACTCGTGAACGGATCTCATCCTCATGGCTTTCCAAAGGCTCTGTATCGCCCGAGAAAGATAATTCAACTTCGTCCTCGACCTCAAGCTCGGCTTCCTTCCGCATCTGCTGGATTTCACGGAGAACTTCGGAGACGAATGCCTCTTCTTCGATTTCTTCGGTCATCTGCAGGTCCAGGTAGAGCTGACCTTTTTCAAAGCTTTTTCCTCCAAGATTCTCGGAAGTGCTGCTTGAGATCTCGACATCCTCGACCTCTATCTGGTATTCTTCCAGTTCGAGTTCGCCGACTTCCTTCAGTTCCTCTATCTGGTCG
Source organism: Candidatus Nanohalobium sp. (assembly GCA_042216335.1). Taxonomy (GTDB): domain Archaea; phylum Nanohalarchaeota; class Nanosalinia; order Nanosalinales; family Nanosalinaceae; genus Nanohalobium. The sequence continues at coordinate 2,716 of JBDGTY010000020.1, read as the reverse complement.
TGTTCCAGTTCTTCGATCTTCTGGGCTACTTCATCAGCGTTCCCACCGAACTTTGGCCCGAGTTTGGAGTAGTCAGGCGATGCCTGAAGTTCCGATGCCACGTCGCCGAACTCTATTTTCTTGACATTGGCCATCTCCTTGATCAACTGCCTGAAATCCTCTAGTTCTTCCTCAACCTCTTTATCTGTCGAGATCACAAGTCTCCTGGCTGGCCACCTCAGGTTGTACTGGTTCTCGTCCCTGATCCTGGAGCTCTTCTCGACTATCTCCCGAGCCAAGTCCATGTACTCCTCAAGGCCTTCATCGACCAGTTCTTCATCCTCCTCAGGATATTTCTCCATGTGGACGGAAAGGTTTTCCCCATCTATCTCCTGGTAGACTTTCTCGGTGAAGTGTGGTGTGAAAGGCGCCAGCATACGGTTGATCTGTTTCAGAGTGTGTTCAAGCGTCCACTCGGCAGCCTCATCACCTCTCTTGACTCTAGGCCTGATCCTTTTGACATACCAACGTGAGAAGTCCTCAAGGATGAAATCCTCCAGGCTTCTCGTGTACTTGTGGAACATGCCGTTGTCGATCCTTTCCTCAGCCTGTCCCTGGATGGAGTTGAGGCGTGAAAGGATCCATCTGTCCTCGACCTGTAGCTCTGAATCATCTGGCTTTTCTGTCTCTTCCGGACAGTAGCTCTTGTAGAATTCTTTGATGTTCCAGTAGACCGAGAAAAGTCTGTAAATCTCGTTCTCAATCTCGGCCTCGTTGTAGTTCTTCTGCTCCCATGGGGGGGCCAGCCTCAACTGGTAGAAACGTGGGAGATCGGCGCCGAACTTCTCCTTCTGCTCAGCAGGATCAACGACGTTTCCGAGGGACTTCGACATCTTCTCTCCTTCAGCATCCAGAACAAATCCCTGGAAAAGGATTGTATCGTAAGGCTTCTCTTCGAACCCGAGGACCCCACAGAACATGAGGTGATAGAACCATCCTCTTATCTGGTCCGAGCCTTCTGTTATGAAGTCCATCGGCCACATGTCCTCCAGCATCTCCTTGTTCTCGAAAGGATAATGCATAGAGGCGAATGGGGCGCATCCCGAGTCCATCCAGACATCCATAACGTCCGGGACGCGCTCGAATGTTCCGCCGTTCTCTCCCTCCCACTTAATATCGTCGACAACGTGTGGGTGAGGATCGAAGTCTTCAGGAAGTTCTTCCCCGGATTTCTCTTCCAGTTCTTTGAAGCTTCCGATGACCTCTATCTCTCCTGTCTCGTCGTTCACCCAGATAGGGAGTGGTGCCCCCCAGTAGTTCTGTCTGGAGATACACCAGTCAGGCGAATCTTCCACGAAGTTGTGGAAACGTTGCTGGGCTGAATCCGGGACCCAGTTGACTTCCTCGTTCTCCTCAAGCATCATCTGCTTCGTCTCCTCGTTCCTGATGAACCACTGCTCCGTGGCCCTCAGGACAAGTTTTGATTTACATCTCCAGCAGTGAGGGTACTCGTGCTGGAACCAGTTGCTTGCCAGCAGTAATCCTTTTTCTTCAAGGTCGTCGGCTATATCCTGATTGACTTCGTGAACGTTTCTGCCCTCGTACTTTCCACCTCTCTCATCGAAGTTGCCGTCCTCATCGACAGGCGAGAAGACAGGCAGTCCGAGAGGCCGAGCCGCCTCGTAATCCTCCTGTCCGTGGCCTGTAGCGGCGTGGACAAGCCCTGTACCGTCCTCCAGGCCTACAAGCCTTCCAGAGGTCTGGACAGTATGTACATTGTCTTCTTCATCGAGTTCTTTTTGCTCCGGCACTTCATCCATCAATGGGTGCTCGTATTTCATGCCTTTCAGGTCAGAACCGACAAGAGTCCTTTCAATGCTGTATTCGTCTTCCTCATAACCTGCTTGTTCCAATACTTCCGGTACAAGCTGCTCAGCCACGATCAGCTTTTCCCCACCTGCTTCAACAACTGCGTACTGGTACTTCGGGTTGACGAAAACTGCCATGTTCGCTGGGATCGTCCATGGAGTAGTGGTCCAGATAACCAGTTTCTCCTCCCGGCCTTCAAGCGGAAACTTGACGTAGACGGAAAGATCCTCAACATCCTGATATTCATCTGTTACCTCGTAGCCTGAAAGCGTTGTTTCACAGCGAGGGCACCAGTGCATCGGCTTCTCCGCCTTTTCGATTAATCCTTTCTCGTATGTTTTCTTGACAAGCCACCACTCCGACTCGATGTAGTCCGGCTTGTAAGTTATGAACGCGTTCTCGAAGTCCTGCCAGATAGCGTAGTCATCGTTCACTTCCTTCCAGATATCGTAGTTGGCGGTCGCATTCTCCTTGCATTCCCTGATGAACTTCTCCTTGGAGATCTTCTCCCCGATATCGCTCTTGTTCTGGATGTCCAGCTTCTCCTCGGTGTCTACCTCGACAGGAAGTCCGTGAGAGTCGAAACCGGCCTGATCCCAGACATCATAGCCCTGCATCTGCTTGAAACGCAGCATCACATCCTTCAAAACCTTTCCCTGCATATGGCCAACGTGAGGATAACCGTTCAGGTAAGGAGGACCATCAATCATGAAGAAAGGCTCATTACCTTCCGTAGATTCGCGTACGCGTTCCTTAACGTTGTTCTCTTTCCAGAAGTTTGAGATCTCGTCTTCAAGTTTGATCGGTTCGTACTCAGTCATAAATCGAAGAACGGCTCTGAAAGTTAAAAGTATTTTTCATTCCTTGA
>JBDGTY010000002.1:0-4222 GCA_042216335.1 Candidatus Nanohalobium sp. | reverse complement strand
GCCACATGCAGGTACAGGACGGCGAACAACAGACCGTCGACCAGTACGAAACACCTGCACAGAAAACCGAGAAAAAAGGCCAGACACAGCCAAAGACAGAAGTAGAGCAGAAAGCAGACTCCGGAGACACAGCAGAGATCATCAAGGACGGAGACAACCCAGAATGTCCGGACTGTGGAGGAATGCTCGTCTTACAGGAAGGATGCAAGACTTGCCCAGACTGTGGATGGTCAAAATGTTAGGAGGAAACTCCTAACACTTCTATATTTGTCTAATTTACTATGATTTCTGAAAAAAGTCGCTTGAGGGAGCTATCTGGATCCTGTCGTTCTCCGTGATGCTGACCCCACAACCCTCGGTATCGACTGATAGGGATAAGTCAAGGTTGCTGTAAGAAGTCTCGGAGTCCGAGACCTTGTCCATCAGGTTGTAGTATGCTGGATGGTCACTGTCCTCCTTCACCGTGACATCGCTGATGCTGACGGAAGGCGCAGTATTGCTGCGTGTTACCTGTACGCTCAGTGTGTCGGTTCCTGTCGCACCCGCGGGATCGCTAGCTGTTAAGGTGACTGTTCCGGATCCTGTGAATCCTTCTGCAGCGGCCATCCTGAGAACGTTGCCGTCTTCGACAGAGACCGTGACTCCTGAAAGACCGGACTTGGAGATAGACCAGGAGATATCGCTCTTCCTGGAGTTATCCCTCACATAGTCGTCAAGATCGATGTCGGTATCGACCTCTCCGGAGATCAGTTGCTGTGTTCCGTCCGGCAGGTTGACCTCCGGCGCCGTGTTCGTGTTATCCAGAGCCTCTGAGATCAGGAAGGGATCAGTCAGGTTGGAGTCAACTGTCAGAGTACCTTCAACAGTCGAGTAACCTGTCTTCGAGATCGAGTAGTTGTAAGTTCCTTTCTCAATCCCTGTGAAGGATACTTCGCCGTTCACATCGGTCTGCGCCGACTTCTCACCGAACCGGACCGTGGCATCCTTAAGGCGTGAATCAGAGTCTGAAACCCTGAAGTCTACAGTCCATGTAGGCACGGGGTCGACGGTGAACTGGAGTGACTGACTCTGGGGCCGTGTAGGCTTATCCTTCGAGGTAACGGATATGCCGCTGACCTTTACCGTGTAGTCTCCGGCGCTGGAAGGAGTCCAGTCAAAGCTGTAGTACTCCTCTCCCGTACCGCTGTTCGCCGGCAGAACAGTCGAGTTGCTCCAGACCTCCTGACCGGACTTGAAGATAGTGTAGTTGACCTTTGTCTTCACCGGTGTCTTCTCAGGCGGCTGGCTGTCATCTGCGTAGTTACTTATCTTGCTGAATTTGAATGTGTGCGTGTTACCTGCGACATCTGAAGATCTCTCAACCTCCAGGTTGTCGATCTTGGTATAGTACTCATCGTAAGGCCTCTCAGACAAAACATCAACGATCTGGTGACCCTGATTGGTGTCTGACAGAGGAAGCCGCCAGCTGGTACAGGGAAAGAATAAATCAGGGCAACGGATTCGCAGAAGTAGTCGAGGACGACGGACAAGTAATCGGATACGCGATAGGAGTAGCAGAATCAGCAGAAGAATTCCGAACCACCAACACACTAGCCGAACTCGAAACCATGTACCTCCAACCCGAATACAGAGGACAAGGAATCGGCACACAGATAATAAACAGTTCAAAAACTGGGCCGAAGAAAAAGACGCAGACAGGCTAAGAGTAGAAGCATCAGCAGAGAACAAAGGAGCAATCCGGTTCTACCGGGAAAACGGGTTTGAAGACTACGCAGTAACGCTGGAAGAAGATTCCTAGGAATCATTTCTTAGCAGTGAAGTCATGAAATTCCTCGAAAAAATTCCTGAATTCTTCAATTTTTTCTTCTGCATAGTCTTTATCTGAAAACCCCGGTTCTTCCTTAGGCAATTTCTCCTTGTTGATTATTATGTTATCTCGTGGCTCATGGATGATTTTATGGCGATAGTTTAATGTTCTAGCAATTCCTTCATACATGTCTCTTTGGGAGAGGAATTGCTTTAGATTGATTGAGAAAACATTGAAGAAGATATTATGAGTAGTATCTATACTTTGGAAGTTGATCTCATGCCTTTCTGAGATTGCTACTTTAGGTTCTTTTTCTTTCTCAATAGCCTTTCTGTATTGTTTCTTTTGTTTGAAGCTAACTTTTGAAAAGGTATTATCTATTAGTTCCTGAAGATTCATATTTTTCTCTTCAGCAATTTCGACAAATCTTTTTTGCAAGTACGCTTCGAAGGCAGTTACTATGTTAATAACTACTTGCTGAGTTATTGTTGATTCAGCAAGAAAATCTTCGCCTTCTACCAAGTCTAGCATTTTTTCACATTTTTCCAACTTGAAATCTGCAACCTCTTTTGATTGAGTTTCTAAAACAAGTTCACCGTTCTTTCTAATCTGATAACTTCCTACTTGCAGATTTTCATCTCCTATAAACACTAAATTACCTAATTTATCCTGCCTTAGTTTAGCGACAATTCCCTGTGATTTGCTGTGTCTTAGTCCTTCTTCCATATTTTGATCTGGTCCAACTGAAAGCTTAATTTCCTCATCGGACCAAGTTAGAAATATCATCAACTCTTGGCAGCCTTCCAAGTCATCAACTTCCATCTTTGTTTTTCTCAGGTTAGTATCAATGCTTCCATGTTCGTAGACATGTTCGAAATCTTGATTTCTATATAATTTCAATGCAGAGTTGTTATCTTCCGAGATTTCAGAAATTATGATTAGATTGTCATGAGATTCATCAAAAAGATTTCCTACTGTCAAATTAAACTTAATAGCTCCTTCTTCGTTTTCTATGGCTTTCCTGAATATTTTTTGAAGTCAACGGCCAATGCACAGCTACTGTCGCTGCGACCGACCCACAGGGAGCTACAGGTTCGGACAGCTTCACAGTAACGGTTGAACCTGTCAACGATGCACCCTCCATCATCTCAAAGCCAGGAACGGGTGTGATAGAGGTCAACGGAGAGCACAGTTACACCGTCCAGGTTGACGATGAGGACGGACTTGGCAGCCTCTCTTTCAGGAAGCTTGAAGGACCTTCAGGCCTATCCATCAACGGAAACGGGGTAGTCGAATGGACACCAGGCCCGGACGCCAGTGGAAGATACCCTGTCAAGTTACAGGTAGAGGACAGCGGTGGACTGACGGATTCACAGAACTACACTCTGGAAGTCCAGCAGAACGATAACACGCCGCCAAATCCTCAGATATCCGTCAACACTTCCAAAGGTCCTGCACCATTAACCGTCAAGTTCGATGCGTCGGGAAGCAGCGACCCGGACGGATCCATAGCGAACTACACCTGGGAATCGGGCGAGGGCAGAAACAGTTCAGGAAAGACAGCAGTCTTTACATACAGAAAACCTGGTGTCTACGTCGCAACCCTTGAAGTAACGGATAACGAGGGCGCAACATCATCAGCATCAGTCAAAGTCAACGTAACAGGTAACTCCGCACCTTACTTCACGTCAGACCCTGCAGTAACCGGAGAAGTAGGCAAGGCTTACAGCTACGATGCAGAAGCCACTGACCCAGACGGCAATGCACTCAGCTACAGCCTCAACCAGTCACCTTCCGGAATGTCGATCGACAGCGACTCGGGAAAGGTCTCGTGGACTCCTTCCAGCTCAGGAACCTACGACGTGGAGATCGTCGTCTCCGATGGAGAAGCATCAGTTTCACAGAGCTACAGTATCGATGTCCAATCCGACAATTCCGGTGGAGGATCAGACAATCCTGAAGATGGAGGCGGCAGCGACGACTCAGACGGAGGTTCCAGCGGAGGATCATCCGGTGGAGACAGTTACTCCGGTGGAGGCTGGTACTTTGTCTCACAGTCACAGAGCATCGAGGAAAGACTCAGCTTCGTCAACCCTTCGTTCAACCTTGAACTGAGCCAGGGAGCCACAGGAAAAAGAAACATCTCCCTGAACTTCACGGAGCAGACAAGGGTCAACCTCGGCACCGAGGGCAACATCTCCGAAGTGCTGAAGCTTCCAAACAGCTTTAACGGGAGCGAAGGAATGAACAACGTCACCGTAACTGTGAATGCCACGCAGCCCGGAACTACACAGGAAACATCACGGTTAGCTGGGAGGGCCAGACGCTGGAGATGCCGATCAGCATCACCGTCAGGCCTATCGACGAGTTTGAAGGTGAGATGGATGTGGCTATCCTGGGTAATACGGCACGGCT
>JBDGTY010000019.1:0-3420 GCA_042216335.1 Candidatus Nanohalobium sp. | reverse complement strand
AGGAAGAGCCTCAGGAGAACCCTATGGACTTCGAAGAAGACTCCCTGATGGAAGAAGAGATGATGCAGGAAGAGGAGGCAGAGAGGATCGAGATCAAGGACGGGCCGGACCTGGAGGTTCCTGTGAAGGCCAAGCCTCGCAGAAGGATGCAGCTCGACGAACTGAAGGACGCCCTCGAGGACGCGGTTGAAGTCAAGCAGCGCAGAGAGGAGAGACAGGAGAGAAGACAGGAGATGGACCAGCAGTTCGAGATGGACGAGGAGGACATAACCCAGAAACTGAACAACCTTCTCGGATCCATCAAGAGCAGAATCACGACCACGAGTTCCCGGGAAAAAGTCAACTTCGACGAGCTGCTTGAGCAGAATGACCGTGAGGAGAAAATAGAAAAATTCAAGCATATGCTCCACCTTGAAAACGACGAAAAAGTCAGGCTGATACAGGAGGAGTTCCTGGGCGACCTGCATATTAAACCAGAAAATATTGAGGATGAGGCAGCAAATTAAAAATGCGGAATACTAAGCACTCGACTGAAAGGAGAGTGGAACCTGAATGACCGTGAAGCGTAGGGGTGCCGCTTAAGATGGAAGAGAAAAAAGCACGTCTGGAAGCGGCACTGTACCTTGCAGAAGACCCGATAACCAGGAAGGAGATCGCGGAGATTATGAACCTGGGCAGCATAGGGTATGTGGACATGTTGATACAGGAATTCGAAGAAATGCTTGAGGAGGAGCATCGAGGCCTTGAACTTATCCATACCGATGAGGGATACGAGTTGAAGGTGAAGAAGGATCATATCGACGAAGTTTCCCATCTTGCTCCACATCAGGACCTGAACTCCGGTGAGCTGAGGACTTTATCGCTTATCGCCTATAATGCACCTGCGGAACAGACCAACATCATCGAGATAAGAGGCAACCGGGCTTACCAACATGTGAAGGAGCTTGTGTCACGAGGGTTCGTCGACAAGGAGAAGGATGGCAGGACAGCTATACTGGATGTAACCGATTTCTTCCTGGACTACTTCGACATCGACTCGGTTGACGAGTTCAAGGAAGATTTCGAGGAGGAGATTGAAATCGAGAAATAGCATCTTTTTCAGGGTTTCTTTCTAGCTTGAATTATGGAACTGACCAGCCTTGACCTCTCGATTCTGATGGAAGACTTCAGGGAACTGGAGGACGGCCACGTCCAGAAAGTCTACCAAAGAGGCCAGGAACTGACACTCGAAGTGTATATCCCGGGAGAGGGAAAGGAGAGGCTGATAGTCGGAACATCGCACGCTTTTCTGTCGAAGTACAAGCGTGACAACCCTATGAAGCCGCCAGGATTTTGCATGGAGCTCAGGAAGCATCTTGGAAAAGTTGACAGGGTAGAACAGAGAGGATTCGACCGTGTACTTGAGATAGAGAGCGGAGACGTCAAACTGGTCTGTGAGATATTCGGAAAAGGCAACTTCATACTGGTTAAAGACGGAAAGATTATCGGAGCACTGAGGCAGGAGGAATGGGCCGACAGGACAATCGAAGTCGGGGAAGAATACGTCTACCCGGAGCCGACCACCGACCCCAGAGATATAGATGACATATTCGATGCTCTCCAGGAAGGAGAAATCGTGAGAAGATTGGCTTCCGACCTCAGCCTGGGGGGGAAGTACGCGGAGGAGATATGCGCCCGCACCAGCGTGGAAAAGACTAAAGAAGTAGCAGAGCTTGAAGAAGACGAGAAGGAAAGGATCAGAATCGAGGCCGAAAACATAATAGAGAAGGAGCGTTCTCCGATACTCTACAGCGAGGAGGAGATACCTCAGAGGGCTGCACCTTTCCCGCTCGAAACCTACGAGGACATGGAGAAGGAATGGTTCGACCGTTTCTCGGAGGCGCTGGACGAGTACTTCTACAGGAGGGAGAAGAAGGAAGAGGAGAGGAAGAAGCGTGAAGCCTACGAGGAGAGGAAGGAGGGCCTGGAGAGACAGCTCCAGCAGCAGGAGAGGAAGATAGAAGGCCTTCAGAGAAGCGCGGAGGAGAATAGGGCAAAGGCCGAGCTGATCTACGAGAACTACGGGACTTTGCTTGAGATCCAGAACGCCGTCGAGAAAGGTGTAAAGGAGCATGATTGGAAAGAAGTACGTGAAAAGTTCGAGGAGTCGGAGGACGAGCTGACGGACAAGGTCAAAGGCTTCAACGAGCAGGAGAGGTTCGTAACAGTCGAGATCGATGGGAAGAATATCAAGTTGACTCTTGGCGACGACCTGGAGGCTATCGCATCGAACTACTACGACAAAGCGAAAGAGTCAGAGTCGAAGATCGAGAACGCGGAAAAGGCGAAGGAGAAGACCGAGGAGGAACTAGCAGAACTCAACGAGGAGAACATCGAGCTGGAAGAAGTAATGGAGGATAAGTCCGAGAAACGTGAGAAGAAGTGGTTTGAGAAGTATCGCTGGTTCTACAGCTCCGAAGGCTACCTCGTTCTCGCTGGGAGAGACTCCAACACCAACGATATGCTTGTGAAGAAGCACATGGAGGATAGCGACCTCTACTTCCACGCCGACTTTGACGGCGCGCCCAGTGTCGTGGTGAAGGATGGGCAGGAATCTGGGGAGGCGACGCGTGAGGAGGCTGCGAAGGCCGCTGTCACGTTCGCAAAGACATGGAAGGCCGGCATAGGTGCCGACGACGTCTACTACGTCGACCCAGAACAGGTGACGCAGAACCCTGAGTCGGGAGAGTACCTGGCGAAAGGAGCATTTGTGATCCGGGGAGAAAGAACCTATATGAGGAATGTCTCAGTTGAGGCAGCCGTCGGAATTTACGAGCTGGATGATGTGAAGGTTCCGATGTGCGGGCCAGAGTCAGCGATCTCGGAGAACTGTGAAGACTACATTGTTCTGAAGCCAGGGCACACGAAGAAGTCGGAAATCGCCAAAAAGATACAGGGCACGCTCGATAAGGAACTAAATCTGGACTACATCATCAGAGCGCTGCCGCCAGGTAAGTCAGACATAAAGTGAGCAAGCTAAACGGACTTTCAGACCACGATCTTACCCATCAGAAATGTCAAAAAGACTGAAAGTGAGAATGCTGCTATCCAGGCCGAAACTGTTTTTCCCAACTTGCCGAAATCAGTATTTGACTTACCCTCAACCATGCCCGATCCTATGACAGATGCGATGACTGCTTCGTTGAAGCTTATCGGTATTCCGTAGAATATTCCTATCTGGGCGAGTACCCCGGCTGTTCCCAGTGCCGCGATGGACCTTCTGGGGCCTATGTTGCTGTAGTCGAACGATATGGCGCGTATGATTCTCGGGCTGTAGAGCCATGCGCCCTAAGTATGGCGAGGCCTCCCATGAAGAGAAGTGCAGGCGTTGAGGACAGGATATTTGTCAGAGGGCCGACAGCCAGTCCTACTGCCGACGCT
>JBDGTY010000018.1:12547-19005 GCA_042216335.1 Candidatus Nanohalobium sp. | reverse complement strand
ATAACCAAGGACCAGAAGACTGTGGACTGGGAGACAGGAGAGGAGAAGGAGATTCAGGTGACCGGCCGACACGACCCATCTCTTCCTCCTCGGCATGTACCCATAGTCGAGTCAGTAGTCAGGCTGACGATCCTAGACTTCATGATGCTCGCCGGAAGGATAAACCCAGATAGACTGGACGACGAGCCCGGGGAATACGACACCGAATACCATCCCTCCAGCCCGCTCAGAGAAGGTGATGAGTAATGCCGGAGAAGAGAATCGGAAGAGCGAGAGCACCTGGCGCCCTGACCATAATCAACGCGATCGCTGCACTCCGGGGATCAGCGTTCGCCATCGACCTCTACACGGAGGCAGAAGTAGAGATAGATGAGGAAAAAGACGGGATAACCGGCGATATAGAGGGTGACAGCCAGGAGGACACCGAGATGGTGGAGAGATGCGTGGAACTGGTGCTTAACAGGTTCAACGTGGATGCCGGAGCACATGTCAGCACGGAGAGTGAGATACCCATGGCCTCAGGCCTCAAATCCAGCAGCGCGGCAGCAAACGCGGCAACGCTCGCCACGCTCGACGCATTAGAAGAGGAGATGGACGAAGTAGAGGCCACAAAGATAGGAGTAAAGGCCTCAGTAGACGCAGGCGTAACAGTTACAGGAGCCATGGACGATGCAGCATCCTCCATGCTCGGCGGAGTAGTCATGACCGACAACTCGGAGAACAAACTGGTGAAACACGAGGACTTCGACTATCACTGCGCGGTTTACATCCCGGACGAGAAGGCCCGGAGCGTAGACACAGATATCGACAGGTCAAAGCTCGTGGATACAGTAGTTAACCAGGCGTTCGAGAACGCAGTGGAAGGAAAATATGAGGCGGCGATGACGACGAACGGGTTCGCATACTGCGCCGCGCTGGATTTTGAGGAGGAGATAATCATGGAAGCACTGGAGCACGCGCCCGCGGCAAGCCTCAGTGGAACAGGCCCCTCATTCGGCGCAATCGGAGCAAAGGAGGAAGTCGAGAAAGTTGCCGAGGAGTGGCGTGAAAGACCGGGAGAAGTCCTTATACTTGAAACCGTAAACGAAGGAGGTGAGAAGCTGTGAAAACGTTCGGACTGATCGGATGGCCGGTAGAACACTCCTTTTCACCGGAGATGCATCACGCAGCCTACGAAGACCTCGACATGTACGCAAAGTACAGCCTATACCCCGTGAAGGAGGAAAAACTGGCCGAGGCGATAAGAGGAGCGGAAGCACTCGGCATGAACGGCTTGAACGTGACAGTACCGCACAAGGAAGCCGTGAAAAATCTGGACTTCGTAGATGTCGATCCACTGGCAGAGAAGATAGGCGCAGTCAACACTCTCGACTTCACCGAGGACGACATCAAGGCATACAATACCGATGCGATCGGCGCCAGAAGAGCTCTGGAAAGAGAGGGAGTAGAGATCGACGGAAAAGAGGTCACAGTAGTCGGTGCTGGCGGAGCATCTCGAGCCATCAGCTTTGAACTCGCCGACAAAGGAGCCGAAGTCAGGATAGCCAACAGGACAGAGAAGAAAGCGTACGAACTTGCGGAGAACGTCTCGCAGGTCGGAGAAGCATCGGGACATTCTCTTGATGAACTCGAAGAACTTGTGGAAAGTTCAGACATACTCGTCAACTCAACAAGCGTCGGCATGAAAGAGGACAAGACAGTAGTTCCTAAAGAATACCTGCATCCAAATCTGGTCGTCTTTGACGCAGTCTATAATCCTCTTGAGACCAAGCTGCTGCGTGAAGCAAAAGAGGTAGGCGCGGAGACAGTCGACGGAGCATGGATGCTCGTATACCAGGGCGTCAAGGCGTTCGAGATCTGGACAGGCAGAGAACCGCCGGAAGAGAAGATGAGAGAAGCACTGCTGGAAGAACTCTAGTTATCCAGCGCCTCAACCGCAGGAAGCTCCTCACCACTCATGAAACGGACGAAGGCACCGCCAGCGATGGAGACATGTGAGAAATCCTCCAGATCGTAGCCGAACCTGTGGACTAGCGAGGACGTGTGTCCGCCGCCGAGGACCGTGTAGGCATCGGAGTTAGCGATAGCCTCGACCACTTTCTCGGTGCCCTCGGGATAATCTTCAAAGGCCCCCATCGGCCCCTTCATGACGACCGCATCAGCGTTCTCTATCTCTTTGGAGAACTTTTCCACAGTCCTCTCGCCGATGTCCCAGGTCATTCCACCATCTAAATCTTCCACATCATGGTTGCCTGAATCAGTGACTAGGTCCTCAGGAAGGACGATTTTATGCCCATAGTTTTCCAGGAGCCTCTCCAAGTCCGCTCTCTTGGAGTCAAGGCCTTTCTCCTCTATCCAGTCCTCCTTCTCACCGAGATCATGGCCTTCAATTATCAACGCCAGCTCTCCGGGAACACCACCCATCAGTACTTTATCGACCTCTTCAATCATCTCGTCCATTATGCCGATGAGGTCGGAGGGTTTTTCTCCTCCAAGTACAAGTAAGCCATTTTCGAAGTTTTCTCTTACTTCTGAGCAGCTCTCCAGTTCCTTCTGCATTATAGGCCCAGCGTAGGAGTCCAGAGTTTCAGTAAAACCGACCATCGATCCGTGGCTTCTGTGAGCAGCGGAGAACGCGTCGTCGATGTAGAGGTCGAAGTACTGTGAGATCTTGTTGACGAAGAAGTCATGTGAATGCTGCTGCGGAGAAGCGTTCTGGAGCTCTTCCGACAGGAAACGGATGTTTTCCAGCATGGCGACATCGCCCTCCTGCATCCTCGCGACCTTCTCACCCAGTTCAGGGCCGAAGAAGCTGGGCACGAACTCAACCTCCTGCTCCATGGAATCAGATAGTATTTCTGCGTGTTTCTCCAGGCTGAGGAAGTCCTTCCTCGCCGGCCTTCCCTGATGCGCCATGACAACAACTTTTGCACCTTCCTCACTTAGTTCCTCGATTGTTTCCAGGTATCTCTCGAACCTGACCGTCTTCTGCGGTTCTCCGTCCTCAACAGGAAGGTTTAGATCCGTCCTGAGTAAAACTCTCTTTCCATCAACATCGGTTTCCTCCAGCGTATCCATGGACATCGGTATTACATCGTAATACTTCGCTGGTATTTAATTCTTCCAGCCAGAAATCAGGCGCATGATGGTACGAGAAGCAACGCCCGAGGACGCAGAAGCGATAGACAGAGTCATACAGGAGACCTGGATCGATGCCTACACAGGAGTTGAGCCAGAGGAAAAACTGGCAGAGATCAGAGAAATGGACGAAGTTATGCCACACGATGATCTGAAAGGCTGGATCAAGAGCGATTCATCGATCTACCTTGTCGCCGAGGAAGGCGATGAGATAATCGGCGAAGCCATAATCATGCTGGAAGGAAACGAAGATTTCATGGACTACACAGAAGAGAGATTTCTCTATTCGCTGTACGTGCTTCCAGAATACCAGGGAAAGGGAGCAGGCACCGCTTTACTGCAGAAATCAGAAGAAGTACTATTTGAAGAGGTAGAGAAATTGAAGACCATGGTTATAGGGGAAAACAGCCAGGCTATAAACTTCTACAGGAAGAGAGGATTCGAGAAGTGTGGCGAGACAGGCTTCGGCGGCGGAGAGGAAAGCCTACTTGCCAAAGAACATCAGACACTGATACTGGAGAAGCTGATACAAGATGAGTAAAGCGTACCTAACGATTGATGATTCTCCTTCAAAAGTCATGGAGGCGAAGTTGGATTTCCTTGATAGAAAAGGAATTCCTGCCATGTTTTTCTGCGAGGGCGCTAAGCTTGAGGAGAGACCTGAGCTTGTTAAAGAGGCAATCCGAAGAGGATTCATAATCGGAAATCATTCATACAGCCATCCAAAGTTTTCTGAAATAAGCTTCGAGAAGGCTAAAAAGGAGATAAAGAAAACTGAAGAGATAATCGACGATATATACGATAAAGTAGATACTGAAAGACCAGGAAAATTCTTTAGGTTTCCTTACGGCGACAAAGGAGGCGAAAAGAAGAAAAACTCCAGAAGTTTCTCAAGAGCCAGGGATTCCAAAAACCGGGCTTTGAAGACATCAGATATGAGTGGTATCGCGAGAATGTTGCCGAAGATATTGACTGGTTCTGGACATTTGATGTAAAGGAATATGACATTCCGATGGAGTCAGAAATCGATTCCAAAGAAGAGTTAAGGAAGAGAATCGAAAAGGATAAACCCAGGGAAATGCTGGGGCTCAATGAGGAGAGTTAAGCTGATATAATTCTTATCCACGACCACGCAGAGACCTCCGAGTTCTTCCAGGAAATGATTGAAAAGCTACTGGCGAAAAGTATAGATTTCCAGCCAATACCCACAGAATTTTAACAGAAAACTACAGAACTAGCTTATGCCACAGTTAACCGGTTCCGAAGAAAAGCTTGTAGAGCACGCAAAAAATAGGATAGAGGAACACGCCAGAAAAAGGCAGGATGCAGGCCTCTATGATGTCCTCTACTCCTTCGTTCTATCAGAAAGCGGAGAAATTTACGAAGGCATTCCGTTCGAATCGAACCAGCCATCAATTGATTTCTGCGCCGAGCGCCACGCCATAAACCAGATGCAACTGGAAGAGAACGAGAAATCGAAGGTAGAAGCAGTATTTGTGGCAGGCCCAGTTCCAGATGAGAAAGAGCACGTGACGATGCCATGCGGCTCCTGCAGGCACGCAATCAGCGAATTCGGGGAAGAGGATACAACAGTAATAGCCAGCAACTTCATCAGAGAAGGCGATGGAGAATGGAAAATGTTCCCAGAAATCAGGAAATTCAAGATAAAAGAACTTTATCCGGAAAGCTACGAACCTCCGACTTGGGACTAATACATTAACACCAAAAAAGAATCAAGATTGCATCCCCTATTTGGGGATAGGTGTTGAAGGATGCCAGAGGATTCAAGATCAGTCAAGCTTTTTGAAGAATACAGAGACATCTCAAGCAGAGAAATTTTGGAGAGTATTAGAAGCAGAAGCACTGTTTAAATTCGTTCTATTTTTGTTACATATGCTTAAGCCTTGACCTCTTGAGACCTAGATTCTACTTGTTCATCGATCAGTCTTCCAAGGTAGTTGACTATCTCCGAGTCCGGATTGAGTCTGTATAGAGTGGTACCGCCGTACTTCTTCTTCTCCTTGACTATATCGTTCTCCTCAAGCGCATCCCAGATCGTGTAGAGAGTGCTTCTAGACATTCCTGCCTTTTCAGCCAGCTCCTTCTTAGAGTAGCCGACGTTCGGATGGTCGAGGAGTACATCCATCACTTTTTCGACTCTTTCATCAATCAAAGCCATATAGATTATTTGTAGACAAACGGATTTAAACGTTGTGTTATTTAAACAGCCAGCGTCCAGAAAAACACACAGAGGTTTCCGGGAATGAGCGACAGCCTTGACAGAGAAGGAAAGAAAATAGCAATACTGGCGAAACTGGCACGCAGAAACAAGATTGGGATGAACTACATCCCAAAAGAAAAGGCCTTCAGCAACATCCCAAGCCACGCAAGAGGAGACCTTGACGACATACTCGACGAACTTCACGGAAACGGACTGATAGAATACCACAAAGGCAAGAACTGCATATCACTCAACCCAAAATCGATCGACGAAGTAGTCGAAAGGATAGAAGAAGAAATCCCAAACTATATACTCGACAGACTGGAAAGATAGGTGGAGAAGATGGAAGAACTGAAAGCAAGAGTCAAGGATAGAGAAGATTTGGAAGATAGAATCGCGGAGCTAGGAGGAAACAAAAAGAAGCTAATCTCGGTGCGCGACACTTATTTCTCAGGGCAGGGAGAAGACGCACTGAAGATTACGGAAAGTAAGGATGGAAGCTTCCTCAGAAAGTACGAGAAAAGAAGCGAAGGCTTCGAACTGGTCAAGGACGAGAGAATTAAGGAACCGGATGAAAAAAGAGAAGAAATGGCAGAAAGACATGGAATAAAAGCAGATCAACGGAAGGAACAGGAAGTCTACGAGTTGAATGGAAAGACAGTGATCCTGAACTCGATAGAAGGCCTGGGGGACTTCCTGATAGTTCAGGGAGAAGAAGTCCAGAAAAAATTTATCGAAGATACCATTGGAGTTGAAGATCCGGAGTACATCGAAGTTCCTTTCAGCGAACTGGAACAGGAATAAAATATTTTCTGCCTAATCCTCTCTTACCAATGAAAGGTGGACGTTTTGGATCGCTGGAAAAAGCGATCACGGCAAAGTATAGATAATTGTTCAAAACCTTCCAGAGCTTCTGCTATAAAAATTTCCGATCCGGGTGTTCTTCTATGGAGAATTTAAGTGAGAAGGTGGCCGAGCTGTCAAAGAGAAGAGGATTTTTCAGCCAGACGGCTGAGGCCTACGGAGGCGTCGCAGGTTTCCAGACTTTCGGACCTGAAGGCGCAGAACTCAAGAGAAACATAGAGAACAGCTGGAGACG
>JBDGTY010000018.1:11306-12447 GCA_042216335.1 Candidatus Nanohalobium sp. | reverse complement strand
TTGAGCTGAAGCTGTATCCAGTCAGCGAGCAGCAGAAAGAAGATGGCGAATACCTGTACCTGACAGTCGAAGAGGCAATTGATCAGGAAGTTATCGAGTCCGAATGGATCGCTTACTACCTGGGCTACGCCAAACAGTGGTACCAAGAGATAGGTGTCGATATGGACCGTTTCAGGTTCAGACAGCACCTTCCTGACGAACTGGCGCACTATTCAACCGATTGCTGGGACGCAGAATCCGATATAGGAGGCGAGGAAGAGGACTGGCTGGAGATCTCCGGCTTCTCCTACAGAGGCTGCTACGACCTCTCCAAGCACGACGAGCACGCCGAGGACGACTTCACAGTCTTCAAGGAATACGATGAGCCGAGGATCGAGGAAGAGGCCAAGGTTGATCCGGACATGGGCTACCTCGGACCGGAGTTCGGCGACAAAGCCGGAGACATAGCCGACAGGCTTCAGGAGATGGCCGAGGAGAACCCTGAAGTCTTCGAACAGGACAAAGTCACTGTAGAAGTCGACGGAGAAGAGTTCCAGATCTCGGCCGAGAAATGCAACTTCAGGGTAGAGGAAGTCAAGAAGTCTGGAGAGCACATCCTTCCTCACGTTGCAGAGCCGTCATTCGGTGTAGACAGAGTGCTCTACACCTTGCTCGTCCATGCCTACGATGAAGATAAAGTCGATGGCGAAGAGAGGACCGTCATGCACTTCAGTGAGGAAGTCGCTCCGACAGAGGTCGCCGTCTTCCCATTGATGGACAAGGAAGGACTCGGCGAGAAAGCCAGGGAAGTAGCCGACATGCTGAGGGATGAAGGCTTCTCAGTCAAGTACGACGACACCGGAAACATCGGTCGGCGTTACAGGCGTCAGGACGAGGTCGGTACGCCGGTCTGCGTCACAGTCGACTATGAGACCTTGGAGGAGGAACCTGAGACAGTTACTGTCAGGGATCGTGACTCGACCGAGCAGGAGAGAGTGAAGGTCTCCGAGCTTCCTCGACATCTCTCCTAATCTCTGCCTTTTTCTTTTCCTTTCATGATCCCCCATGATAAAAACGTGAGTGAGGATTGACTCTACATGGCCGAGTGTTCTGAATGTGGAAAAAGTTCTATGAGCTTCACCTGCAGGTACTGCGGGGAGAA
>JBDGTY010000018.1:9077-11206 GCA_042216335.1 Candidatus Nanohalobium sp. | reverse complement strand
AAGGAGTTCCTGACGTTGAGCCCTGCATTTACCCAGGCCGCGGTTGAGGCGACGAACGATGCCGTTGGACAGGAGATACTCTCGAAGACGCTTCTGGAGTCCCCTTGGACTCTGCTCAGCATCCTGCTGGTTCACAACGGGCTTTTCCACTTCCTGGCCAACATGATAACCTTCTACTTCTTCGGCACAGCCGTGGAGAGAGCAATGGGAGGTATGAAGATGCTGAAGATATACCTAATCGCCGGCATAGTCTCGGCACTGGGCTACATCGGATTCAGAAACCTGCTGTACTACATGTTCGGCGCAGGATACAACGGAGCCGCCCTGCCACCCGCAGTCGGAGCATCAGGAGCAGTCATAGCGATGGTGGGACTGACGGCTATGCTGTACCCGGAAGCAGAAGTCCTGCTCTACTTCGTCGTGCCAATGAAGATCAAGACCGCGGTCAAAGCATTCGCAGCGCTCGAAACGTTCAGCCTGCTGACCAAGCTCTCCGGAATCTACGTACCTGTACTGGCAAATCTGGCCGCATCAGCCCACCTCACAGGACTCGCAGTCGGCCTCTACTTCGGCTACAAGCTGAAAGACAGGTACGGCAGGAAGAGCTCGGTATTCAACCCGATGGGATACTAGCTATCTCCAGTCCTGGAGAGACTCGGTGTCACCTAAAACGTATTCGTTCGAGCCTGAGTCTATTACCGTGAAGTCATAGTTGCTGCCGTACTGGAACCCATCCGGGATCTCTTCCAGCATAAATGGATCGGCTGCATGCTTCGGTATCGCGTCCCTTACTTCTTCTGAGAGCTGGTCTACTTCAAGAGCGGCGTCATATGTATCAGCGTACTCCGGCGACCGTCCGGCCTCAACCATCCTGACTACTATCTCGTCACCTTCGTCAACAGCACCGCCCAGCATCCTACGAGCAGCCCTCAAACTCACTCTACCTTCAGCCTCCTGACCAGAACCAGGATTATTTACGATAAAACTATCTTCCTCATACCTGGCAACAGGAGCCCTGAAAAGAGAATCAGAGATTTCAGCAACTTCTTCAGGACTTCCTACATCCATCCCCATCTCGTTCCAGAAGCTTGACCGTTTTTCTGGTTCGTGGAAACCTGCGGATAGTTCAAGCGAGTAGTTGACACGGTCATAATACGTCTTTTAAAAAATTTAAAGCTTCTTGAAGTTGACCTCGTAGTATGTAACCTGGTCCTCGGTGTCGTTGACAGCCCAGAGCATCGACGCCCTGATGTTGTTCGCCAGTCTTACAGCCCGGCTCATCTCCTGGAAGCTGAGCGTGTGATTCTCGGGAACAGCATGGACAACATACTTCGTGTGCTCCCTCTCCCTCTTGTCACCCTGCTTGTAAGGATTAACGCCCCTGGGATAGACTCGGAAGTGCGCGCCGAATTTGAAACCACTCTTGACGATATAGCCTCTCTCACGCAGATCACTGTAAGCAGGATACTTGTACTCGAACTCATCATCAATCTCACAGAAACGCCGATACGCATGCTCAAACCCAAGTTCCTCGCCTTCGACGATGAAGTCCGTGTCCCTCTCCATCAGGTGGAGAGCCTCACAAGGCGACAACTGCAGAGTCCCATCCTCCAGAATCTTTCCATAATATAATTCTTCGTGGATTTCCTCGGCCTTCTCCTCATCAAAAACCTTCAGGCCCTTATCCGTGAACTCTGCCTCGACTTCCATACTCAATGATTGAAGGCGAAGCTTTTTCTAAGCAGTTCCAACAAAACTTGGGTTCATACATACCAACTCCGATACGCACTATCCAGCGTCGGGTTGTTGCTCGTGTTCTGTCTCGATAGCTCGGCCTCAATGCGGACGTTATCCGACGGGCTGATGTTGGAGTCCTTGGCGAGGGAGTAGTTGCGGCTGATGGGGCTGCCGCCGTTCGTGCGAGTCCACGTCGAGCCGCCATCAGTCGAGTAGGCCACGAACACATCGACAGTCTCGTTGTCGAGGGTTCGCGTGTACGTTGCCACGTCCCACTCGTAGAGGTCCGTTGGGTAGGACCATTCAAGTGTGACGGTCCCACTTGTTGACTGGACTCCCACATCATACTCGTAAATTTTACTGGAACTATCCCCAATTTCGTAGAGTTTCGT
>JBDGTY010000018.1:0-8977 GCA_042216335.1 Candidatus Nanohalobium sp. | reverse complement strand
TCGTAATATCCCACGCAGTGCTTACGTCGTACTCGTAAATTGAGCCCGAAATATACCCGATTTCGTAGAGTTTCGTGCCGTCAGACTTCCACGCAAGACCTTTGGGGGAACTGTCTTGTGTGCTGATGCTCGTCTGATACGACGCAGTCGTAATATCCCACGTATTATATGTAAGCGCGATACTCCCGTCAGAAACCCCGCAATTAGTTGTGTTGACAGTCAGATTCGACTCCGTGAACGTCTGCGCGGCCTCGTAGGGGTTCGGACCCGTCCGCGTCTCCTCGATGATGCCCGCGGCGTCGTCGTAGGACAGCCCGCGACCGAGGGCGTTGCCGATGATGTCTTTTACTTCCTCATTAAATGGGAAAGCTATCTTATTTTTGGTTACTGAGGAATCTGAGAGTTTAGATGAAGTTATGGCTCCATCTGCCACAGTACTACTTTTGATATCACTGACTCCTTGACTCTGCGGCGTTATCTTGCTCCACGTCAGACCAACAGCAGAACTCGAAAGCGCCAGACCGCCAGCACCGACGCCGAGCAACTTCAGGAACTTTCTGCGCGTCATCTTATTGTCTTCAGGTTTTGAAACTTTTTCAGAGTCTTTCATCTGTTGCTTCACTTCTTTCTTTATCTTCCGTCTTTCCTGCTTCAGCCTTTCTCTTACTCTTTCCTCTACCTTCTCTTCGATTACTTGCTCCAGTTTTTCGTCGCTGATATCCATCTATCTTTACCTCTGCCCGGCTTCAATTAAAAAGTTTGTCAGAAGTCAGTCAAATCCTCCTGATCTCCTTTACGCTTGATTCTCTGGGCTGTACTCCAGCTCATGCGTGTCTCGGGCGGTAGCTCTCCCTTCTCCTTCAGGTAATCCTTCAGGAACTGGATGGTAGGCTCATCGTGCGGGTACCCGGATTTGAAATCGTATCCGTACTTCCTGTGCAACTCCTCAACATGACTTTCCCTGGCCGACTTCGCCACGATAGAAGCAGCGGAAACAACAGGAAAAGTGTCATCTGCGCCGTGCTCTGCAGTAAAATCCAGATCTATGTCGGTCTTCATCAGGTCCTGGACCTTTCCGATGAACCGGTCGCCATCCGGCTCAGGTAAATCCATAAAAACTTCATCAGGCTCCGCCCGGTCAACAACCTCGGCAAACCCCTTCAACTCGATCTCATTCAAACTCATAACATCGCGCAGATCGTCGATGTTCGAAGCAGTGAACTCGACCAGGAAGGTCTCGCCGAGATCGTCCAGTTCATCCCTCAATCTCTCCCTTTTCTTGTCAGAAAGCTTCTTGGAATCCTTGACCCCCAACTCCTCAAGTTCCTCCAGCCCGTCTTTCTCAATCATGAATCCTCCGATGAACAAGCTTCCGATTGTCGGCCCGCGGCCCGCCTCATCGATTCCTAGAACTTTGGTCATGGAACAGGTTTGGCTGAAAATACTTTTACAGGTACTCAAATTGAGCTCTTCACTCAGGGAAAAAGGAAGATATAAGATTTAAAAACAGTTAGAGCAAATAATAAGGTATGGAAAACAAACTTAAGGATTTCAAGGTTAGCTATAGAGAAAAAATCAGTGATGAATATATTGTGGGTCTTATAGATGGCGAAGGAACTATCAGTATTACTCGATATCCTGACGGCCGGGAAAGACCGCAAGTTCTCATCTTCAGTACCTGCAAGAAGGTTCTAGATCAGATTAAGAGCCAGAAATCTCTGACGGCGCCAGTGATGGAAGTTTCCAGAGTCGGTGACAACCTTGACAGGAAGAAGGATTGCTACAGGTTGCAGATGCGTTCAAGAGAGGATGTCAGGAAGATGTTCGACATGTTGAAGGAACATCCTCCGATAATCAAGAAAAAGGAATTTGTAGAAGTTTACAAACAAACCAAAGATTGGGTTTATCAAAAATAGCATCCGGATTTGGTTTAAAAGATTATTAGACAATTTGTTTTAGTAGATAAAAGCGGGGTAGAGAAGCCAGGAGTTCTCGCCGGGCTCATAACCCGGAGGTCGCTCGTTCAAATCGAGCCCCCGCTAACCACGTTTAAACCTTTCTAATTTGTCTAAATGTCTTTGATTGCTAAATCCAACCTCTTCGACCCATTTCTGAAGCTGTTCTTCGCCATTCATCTGTATCCTTATCTTCCCGTTTTCCAGTTCATAGTTTCCAAATCTGAAACCTTCATCTTCGATCAGCTGGACGAATTGTTCCTGCATAGGAGAGCGAGAAATTTTCATCTCCAGCCGCGGATACAGATAGCCGTTGTTATCGGTCAAGACCAGACTTCCATCTGTATCGAAGTATCCTCTCAGAACCTCTTTTCTGAGTTCTTCGGTCATGTATCTTTCCGGTATCAAGGCCCGGTCTTTCTTGGGAGCAGTCTTCAAACCAACCTGCCCAGTCATGAAATCAAACAGATCCGGGTTGAAGCAGCGTATGTCGAGAGTATTCTCATTTTTCTTCCGGTAGCTTATCGGCTCTATAGCAAAGAGCTTCTCGAAGAGATCGAAAATATAGTCCTCATAGTCAGATTCATCCTTTGAAATCGTAACTTTCACAACAAACTGCTCAGAAGAGCTGCTATCTCCACGGCTGCATTCATATCGGCCTATCGAACCATCACCAAGCATTATACCCACAAACTCAGCTAAATCAGGATTAGTTAATTCAGGACGCCTCACAAACGTGTTTTAGCAATCTAAGTTTAAAAATTTACTCTTTTACACAGTAAAGCTATTCTAACTGACAGTACTGCCAGAACTCGTAGCATTTTCCTTCCGAATTCAACTTGATAAGATAAAATCCGTCAAGTTCTGTCCTTTCTCCTTCCTGTACGTATGACAGTTTCCATTGAACCGTGTGTTTTCTCTCCTGGCTTGAGAACACTTCTGTCTCCAGTTCGATATCCTCCTGGTCCATGACAGATTCCCATTCATGGCGTAGTTCTTCAGGGCCAGGTTTCTGTGAAGGTGCTTCCCAGTACTCGACATCTTCCGTGAACAGGTTGAGGACTTTATCTATGTCGCCTTTCTTCCAGCATTTTTTGAACTGGTTGAGCCGGTCCTGGATCTGAGCCATGTGGATATTTCGGAGCAGGGCTTACATAATTTAAATCCCTGTTCTAAACTGTAGATATGGGTTCGGGGGAGCCTTTGATCGTTCACGCAGAGGGGAGTCACACGCGAGGTTCACCAGAAACATGGATAAAGTTGGAAACGCACTCATCGGCCTGATGCAGGACCTGTCCCGCCTATCCACCAACGGCAAGGCGGAGATCAAGGTGAACGAAGAGCTATGTGAACCTCAACAGTTCGAAGCACTTTTCCAGCACTTCGCCCGCGGCACAATTCTCGAAAGAGTCGACCTTGACGTAGATACTTTGGAGACCAAGGTTAACTGTTCTTGTGGCTACGAGAACAAGCATGACGGAGAACACAACGGTTATACGAAATGTCCACGCTGCGGAAAGTTCGCTGAAGTACAGGACAACGCGTATAAACTGGTGAATCCTGATCCGAGTAAGGCTGGGGAGAGGAAGACGATCAGGTTCTCTTAAGATTCAAGATTATAATTCTCATGTTCCATTTTAGAAGATACGAACTGCCGGGGTAGCCAAGTGGCCAAACTCCACTGAAGGTTAGTCTGGAGAACCGTCCTGGAGGGCAATAGGCGACGGACTCAAGATCCGTTCCCGCAGGGGTTCGCAAGTTCAAATCTTGTCCCCGGCATTCTTCGATCTCCAAGTTTTGGCAGATTTCTTGATTTTTAACAATTGGAAGTTTGATTGGGGTCTAGTGTGCTAGAGTGAGGCAATCTACTATTTACATTGACCAGTCAGGAAAAATAGAGCAGAATATGGACACCGGGATTGCTTTCTCGCAGGAAGGTAAGGAGAAGGAGGAGATCTTTGAAGGAGTTCTTATCAAGCAGAGGCATATTGAGAAGCTTAAGCCGATGGCAAAGAGTGCTCTAGGCAGTACTGAAAAGTTCAGATTGAAGCTTTTCGCGACTGCGATATTCATGTTGACTCAGGAGTATGCTGCTACCGTAAACACGATTGTTATCGACAGGGAATGGGACGGCAAAGAAGGACTGATTAAGAACTATCTCTACCACTTCTACCAGAGAAACCTTTTGATAGATCAGAAGAAATACCCTGAAATAAGAGTTGAAGAGGTGCATCAGGCAGTTGAAGGAACCCCTTACTGTCATGAACTCGCCTACGATATCAGGGAAGGAAACAAAGAGCCTTATATAGTCAGCAACTTCAGTTTCTTGAAGGGAATGGTTCTGCCGTCTGCAGGCAACGGAAGAAACACTTGAAAAGCAAAAGTAGTGTGAGGAGGACTACTATCTATTGGAGTATAACTGTAGTAGCCCGCGGCCTGTCGCGTACACCTGATTGGTTACAGATGTACTGGCGGACAGGCTTCCTCACAGTGTAGAATTGTATCACATATTCTTAAAAAACCTAATCAGAACAGGCCAAATTTTGTTATATAAAAGTAATGAACCGTGACCTCACTCCAGTTCCTGCAACTCGCTCTTCAGTGTCTGAAGCTGGTCATGCAGTTGGTTGACGGATTGATCAATCTCCGGTTCTTCCTGGCTGCCGTTTGGTGAGATGTCTGCCGCCATTCCGCCGTCTTCTACGTTTGGCATTTCTGTGTGGATGTTTTCAATCCTCTGGTTGAGTTCTAGTACGTTTTCCTGGATGTTCTGGATGGTCTTGTGTTTGAGCTGTCGGAGGTCGTCGAGTACTTCTTCGGCTTCTTCGATGTTCTTGACGATGTGGTTGACCGAGTTGAGCTCCTGCAGAAGGTCTTCGTGGCCTTCGATTTTGACGTACAGCTGATCCTGTTCAGACATAAAGGTGTTATGTGGTTTGGGCCTTATTAAAAATTCGCAGGAAAACGGAGTGGAAAAGTAGGGTTGGTTCAGGAGGTGTTCGTTTGTCATCACTTCCCGTTTCCGGGATCAGACGATGTCGAAAACCGTCATCATCACCAAAAAGCATTATTCTCCTTCGTGGTACGCGCCCGAATAACCTTCTGTCTCGTCAATCTCCTCGAAGGTTAACTGGTTGAGACGTGCGTTCTCCTTTATCTCCACGCCTTCAGGGTTCTGGACAATCAGTACGAACTCGCCAGGACCTGTATAACCCGGCTCCCAGAGAGCATTACCGATCGTGCATCCCATTCGGAGCAGTGAGCTTCTTGGGTGTGCTACGCCGACGAAGTCCTCGGGGATGTCTACTTTCTCATTCATCACTACCTTGTATGCTCCCGGCTCCAGCTTCCACCAGCCGTAGTCATCTCCCTCGTCTTTCTTGACAGGTTCTAGTTTCTCTGTCTCCGGTATTTCTCTCTCCGAGTTTGAGAAGTCGAGTTTTCCTGCTTCCTTGAACCTGTGGATTTCTCCGGCTGTGACGTCGAAGCCCGCCGGCTGGAGCTGCGTTTCTAAATGGATGTAGTCCTGGATCAGTCCTTCTTCCTCTATCCTTTCTGCCAGTTGCTCTTTGTTGAGTGTCATATCTTTTTGTTGAGGAGTGAGTCTTATGAATCCAGACGTTGAGAATAAAAGGTTCAAAGCACAAAGGGTTTTGCATAGTTGTGAAGACCTCAGTTGAGATTCCTTCCGAAATCCGGGAGAGGCTGGAGAAGACCTCTGAGGAGATGGAGCTGGATGAGGAGGAGATAGTCGACAGAGCCATCACGATGTATCTGGACCTGGTGAACAGGGAGAAGGAGTTGAAGGACGAGTTTGCTGCCTGGGACAGAGCCAGCGATGAGGCACTGGTTTCAACCGAGAAGTCTCTGGAAGAGTGATTGAAGGATGGAGAAAGGCGAGATCAGTGTTGTTAAGATCCCGAAAAACGACGGACACGAGCAGTACGGTACAAGGCCGGCAGTAGTTCTCTCAGATACGGACGACGATATTGCGATAGTTATCCCATTTACTTCCAATACACAGGCCCTGAAGTTTCCGAATACCTTGAAGGTCGAGCCAAACTCGGAAAATGGACTGGATCAAACTTCAATCGCACTTATATTCCAGACGAGAGCCATCGACGAGAAAAGACTTCAGGGAAAGATAGGAAAACTTGGACAGGACAAGATACAGGAAATAGACTCCAAGCTGAAGAACATACTGAACCTGTAAAAGTTTCAGCAAAACCAAATAAAAGCTTCCTCCACATCAAAAATTCTGTGAAACTACGATGATCGAAAGAACCTATACTCACAACATTACACCAGAAGACGATGGTGAGGAAGTATCTGTCGCCGGATGGGCGCACGAAATCAGGGACCTCGGAGGAATCACCTTCATAGTCGTAAGGGACCGTGAAGGACAGATCCAGGCAACGTTCAAAGAGGACAGGAATGAGGAACTCTTCGGTAAAGCCCAGGAAGTCGGCAAAGAAGACCTGGTACATATCAAAGGAGTCGTGGAGGAAACAGATCAGGCACCAGGTAATAGAGAGCTAGTGCCGAAGTCTCTGGAGATAATCGGAGAATCGGAGAGCCCTCTACCGATGGACATCTCAAAGGATATCGACTCCGATCTTTCCACCCGACTCGACAACCGTTTCATCGACCTCAGGAAGCCGGAAGTCCATGCAATCTTCTCACTCAGAAGCCACCTAGTCCAGTCTATGGAGGAATGGTTCGATGACAGAGGATACATCGACATCGAGACACCGACGATCGCCAAGATGGGTGCAGAAGGAGGAGCAGAGCTCTTCCCAGTCATCTACTACGACCAGGAGGCATTCCTAAGCCAGAGCCCACAGCTCTACAAGCAGATGCTGATGGCCGCAGGATTCGACAAGGTATACAAGACAGGAACAGCGTTCAGAGCAGAAGAGTTCGCTACAAGCCGTCACGTCTCCGAGATCTCCATGTTCGACGTGGAACTGGCATTCATAGAAGACCAGCACGACGTAATGGACGTGGTCGAGGAAAGCCTTCGCTACACACTGAAAGAGACAAAGAAGAGAGCAGAAGACGACCTGGAAGTACTGGATATCGACCTGGAAGTTCCTGAAGACGACTTCCCGAGAATCAAGTTCGAGGAAGCACGCAGAATACTTAGAGAAGAGTACGACCACGTTCCTGATGACGAGGGTGACCTGGACACGGAAGGAGAGCAGCTTCTCGGCGAACACTTCATGGAGCAGGGCCACCCCGCAGTATTCATCGTAGGCTACCCCGGCGAAAAGTTCTACTACGGCGAGGCCCGGGAAGAAGACGAGTACCAGAGCCGTCGTTTCGACATGCTCTACAAAGGCCTTGAACTGGTTTCAGGAGGGCAGAGAGAGCACGACCCAGACCGCTTGATGAGAAAAGTCGAGGAAGAAGGAATTGACCCAGAAGACATCAGCTTCTACCTGGAAAGCTTCAAGTTTGGCATGCCACCACACGGAGGATACGGACTCGGCATCGACAGACTTGTCAAACAGGTAGCAGAACTCGACAACATCAAGGAAGCCATACTGTTCCCGCGGACTCCTGACAGGTTGGAGCCTTAGATTAGTTACTCCAAAATAACAAAACTTTTTAACATTTTCCTTCATATCATTTTCTATGAACTCTGGAAGAACCCGGGAACGGGAAAATACGACATCTTACGATGATCTTGATGAATCCGAAGCGGAAAAGCTTGAAATTGCATACAGATTTAATATTGAGTCAGAAGATGCAGCCAATTTTGCAGGAGTAAATGAAGAAGTAGCTGAGGAATTTTACGATGGAGCAGATTTTTCAAGAGTGGAGTTGTCGGCGAATGAATCGCCTCAAAGAAGGTTGAGGGCACTCAGAGGATTTTTCAACGAATACCAGCGTGACGTAAGTTCCTCCAGACCCCCTTTCTCAGGTGTCACCTACGATACAAAAGCAAAGATGCAGGCAGCTGGAATAGAACTAACTGACGAAGAAGAAATAGAGATGCGGAGCAGAGGAAGTCCAGAAGATAGAGCCAAAGTAAGAAAGATGGAATTACTTAACGACACAAAAGAGTATGAGGAGGACGTAGACCCTAAAGCAGCAGCGTATGCACTGATAGAACACAAGAATGGAGCAACATCAGAAGACATAGCTGATTTCTTCCATGAAGACCTTGATTTCTGGCGCGGAGAACCTTCTCAAGAGTGGAGAGAAGAAAGAGTCGAAGAATTATTTGAAGCAGAAGCAGAACACTATAGAGAAGAAGATGCAGAAAACCAACTATGGTTCACAACCAGAACAGATGAAAAAGACCTGAAATTCTCTTACGGCGACAAAAAAGAAGAAATAGAGGTTTATACTCCATCAAGCGGATTTAACCCTCTAAAAAATACTCCAGAAGGACAAAGTCAGCTAATAGAGGATAAAGTCGAAAGATGGACAGCAGATCCAGAAAACTGGAAAGTAGATGCCAGTCCATGAAAGAACCCTGCCAAGCTAGATAAAGGGCAGAACTTCAGCTTTGGAACACCTCTATTAATTTTAAATAATTGTAGACCTATGTTTACTTGTATGGCGACGAAGACTATAACCATCAAGGAAGAGGCGTATAACCGGCTGAAGAATCTAAAGAAGGATAGGAGCTTTTCCGATGTGATAATCGACATCACGGAAGACAGAGAAGTGGATCTGATGGACAGCTTCGGTGCTCTATCGGAAGATGAAGCTGAGAAAGCCAGGGAGAAAGTGGAAAAGTTCAGAGAAGATTTTGATACTGATGCGGATGAAGCGCTACGCTCTTGACTCCAGCTTCATGATAAACTTCCTCGCCGGGGAGGAAAGCGCCGCCGAAGAAGTCCAGAAACTAGACTCAAATAATCTCATAGTCCCTGCACCGGCACGCATGGAAACTGAGAGAGGAGTGAAAGACATCAGGTCATTCAAGAATCTGGAAGTTGAGAGTTTTGGACTACAGGAAGTGAAAAAAGCACTCAGTATAATCGAACACCTCGAACAGAAGGGAGACA
>JBDGTY010000017.1:0-5752 GCA_042216335.1 Candidatus Nanohalobium sp. | reverse complement strand
AGAAGATAATCACGGAAAACACACAGGACTTCAAAGACCTCGACATAGAAGCAGAGAACCCTTTCGATGGCTGATGACTGGTATCATAAAAATTGTAGCAGAAACAGGAAAACATGAAACAGGAAAAACTAGAGGAAAAAGTCACCGAACTGTTCGAAAGACAGGGATTTCAGGTAGCCGGAAAAGGAAATAGTTTGAAGGCAGAAAACGAGGGACAGGAACTAAACCTCAAAGTCTTCTCATCTGCCGAATATACGGCTGAAGAACTCGAAGAAGTAGTTTCTGAGGGTGAGAAAGTGTTCGTCGACGAGCAGCTGGAAGAAGTCGAAGAAACGCTAGACAACCAGGTCTCCGTCATAAGGGAGGAAAGAGAGGAGAAGGATTACGACCTGCCCTCATACGAGCTGATCGGTGAGATAGCCGTTATCAACGAATTAACTGTCGAAGAGGAGGAAGCTGTTGAGGGCATACTGGGGCATCATCCAAGTGTCAAGACTATCTTGCTGAAGGAGGAGCCTCTCCAGGGAGAATTCCGCGTCGGAGAGTACAGGAAGCTCTACGGCGAGGAAACGGAGACGGTGCATACCGAGTACGGATGCAGGTTCAAGGTCGATCCGACCAAGGTCTACTACTCCGAAAGGTTCTCTACTGAGAGGAAAAGAGTCGTTGACCAGATAGAGGATGGGGAAAAAGTGCTTGTGATGTTCGCGGGCGTCGGCCCGTTCGCCATCATGGCGGCCAAACTGGCGAACCCTGAGAAAGTGGTAGCGGTAGAAAAGAATCCTGTCGCCGCGGATTATCTGAAAGAGAATATAGAACTCAACGATGTCGGAGACGTAGTCGAGGGTTATGAAGGAGATGTCAGAGAGGTGGTTCCTGAACTGGATGAGAAGTTTGACAGGATTGTGATGCCTCTACCGGAGAAAGCTGAAGAGTTCCTAGGTTTGGCTGCAGAGTACTCCTCAAGAGGCTCTGTAATCCACTTCTATCATTTTTTTGAGGATGAGGGTTTAGGGGATTCTGAATCTATAGAACTCTCTGATAAAGGCTTTGAGGAGTTTAAATCAGTTGAATGTGGTGAAAAAGGGCCGGGAGTGAAGAGAGTCTGCTCTGATATCCGTGTTTCCTAGGATCTGATTTTCTCCGACTGTAGCGTCTTCAGGATATAACTAAAAAAGTTACCTGCAATAAATGATAACGAAGTGTTGTCATGAGAGAGTCCGAAACTGTCAGATTTGCTGAGGTAGAGGGAACTGCCTACATGATAGAAGGTAATTTTGCCTCTGCCATCGCCGACGAGGCCAATGAAGATGGTGTTCTAGAAGGTTATGAACTGATTCATTCTGGAGAGGACTTTGGCAGCAACCCAGAGGAAATTGAGTCTTTGACTCCAGCAGGTGATTACAGTGACGAAGATTATCGAATATGGCAAATCGGGGCTATAACCGAGGAAATATCCAGTGATGTGGACCCTGATAAACCGCCTCGGGTTTTGAATCCGGATGATGATACCTTTTCGCCGCAAAATCAGAGTACAACTACAAATGGAGGTGACAATGAAATGACAGAAGTTGATACGAGTTACTTTGAAGAACAGGGAAGATACGCTCTCGAATCTCTAGGTGAAGATCCTGAGGATTACGACGATGAAGAAATAGTCGAACATGGAATCGCAGCTGAACTCTGGCTGACAGAGAATGGACAGTCTGGAGAATTTGACAGGAAGGCTCTAGTAGGCTTTGCCACAGAAGAGGGATATCTAGATGGAATGATGGAGGCCAAGAGACAATATCAGGAAACTCTTGATCCTGAAGGCCTGTACGATGAGGTAGTCTCTCAGACAGAGGATCGAGCAGAGACAACTGATAGAGAAACTGTTTTAGTCAACCAGTTGAGCTACTTTGCTGATAGGATGGCAGAAGGAACTGAACGCGTAGCTCAAGCGCATGAGAGAACTGAAGAAACCTACGAGAGAGCTCAGAGAGCTCTTAATCAAGGTTTCCAGACGATAGACACAGTAGTCGATAGAGTGCTCTCAGCCAGAGAGGCTAAGGGGCTGGAAACAGAATCTCCTGAGGATCTTAATAGAGAAATGGTTTACAGAGCTGTCCTAGATCAGAGTGTGGAAGATGCATCCAATAACTTAGAGGCTCTGGCAGAAGAAGACGAAGTAGACTGGGATGAACTGAGGGCTCTAGAGAAAGAAGGAGAGAACAGAGTCACGATGATTGATGAGATAGATTCTCTTGAAGAAGATTTTAGGGAGGATTAACTCCTCTTTCCCCTCCTTTTTCCTTCCAGAAGTAATTAAAGTTTTGTCACTCAATGATAACATATGAGCTCAGAGGATCCGTTTGATGAGGCATATGAGGAGGCTGTGGAGCAGACTGAGGATAGGGCTGAGTATACAGATCGTATAGTAGAAAGATTTATAGGTTACAAAAATGGTATTAAGGATGGAATTCCGGATATTACGCAGATAGGAGTCTACAATAAGGTTGTAATAACTTCAGAATACAAATCAAAGAACTCAAAAGAGGATTGTTCAAATACATCTGGCGGAAGACATGAAAAGTCCACGAAAACTAGGAGAGGATTTTTGTCTAATTTAGGTAAAAAGGGGGGTTTAGCAGGTTTAGTTACTGCTGGAGCGACAGGTGCTGGCGTGGCAGCATACCTCGATGGGAGGATGTTTGATGTTCGTCTTGCTGAGGATGATTCTATCGGAGAGGTTCTTGATTCGGGGTTGAGTTCTAATAATCCTGAGGTGGAGAGGGTTTCCGGAGAACTTGTTGAATCCTTTGGGGGCGGCAATTATACTTTGGTGATGGAGGATGCCTATCTAGGCCCTAATGCAGTTGGGTTGGAGAAAGAAGGCGAACTTCAGGAAGTCTACGATGTAGATCAGCAGGCGTATAATGAGTTGAGGCAGGAAGTCAGAAAATTTACCTGACGTTGTTCAACAGTAGTAACATATTTAAAACTTGGTTGTCATCATTTACTTGTGTTAACATGAAACGAAGAACACTACTTAAAGGTGGAGCAGCAGGAGCAGCTGGAGTCGGCGTTCTAGGAGGAGATGTCCTATTAGACGGAGAATCCGACATCGCAGAGTTCCTGGTGCCGGACTCTACACTGAAAACCATGAATGGCAGTGATTACGACAAGAGGCAGTGGCTTTCTAAAACTGAAGATCTGGAAGATGATATCGATCAGGCATTCAAAGATATCCAGACTAACTTTGGAAAGGAATTCAAAGGTGAAGGCAATCCATATGAAGGCACCAGAGGTCCATTCCATGTAAACAGCTATGATGGAAATGGGGTGGAGTTCGGTGGGGTTGCATTATCAACTAGTGAAGGACCCTTCACACGTAATATAGGGCCTAATGATGGGCATACTGCTGAGTTTTGGGAAGTGCCTGGAGAAGATGGAAACGCAGAGAAGGTTGGTGACCTCCTCTCAGAAAAATACTCTGGGGAAGGTGAAACACTCAATGAGCAACAGACTGCGTCGAGGATAGTGGAAGACGCTGCTAATCAGGCAGATGTCTCACTCAGAGAGTCTGACAGAAATGAGATAGTTGACCTGTTGAATGGCAAAGGAGAGAAAGAAGGCCTATTTGACTTAGGAATCTTCGTCCAGCAGACCACAGGAGAGAACGCTAACGAGCAGCCAGATTATGAAGACCTTGGAACGGACCAGGTATCCGAACTTCAGCAGGCTCGAGACGCTTTCGGTGCGATGGCTCAGAACGTCACAGAGCTTGAACAAGACAACACTTTGAGGGAGCTTAATGAAGACGCAAGTGACCGAGTGGGAGATCTCACGGCGAACGCAAACTATGATTTCATCTTCGGAGTTCCCTTCCTTGTGGATGATGGCCATGACGAGACCACAGACTTCAAGAAAAAGGAGGCCAAAAGGGTCCTGAACAGCGGCCATTACGATGAAGATATCGAAAGCGGCAACGGCCGTATAGAAGTAGGATACGGCGGCAACAGCTATACTGGAGTTAGAGGTCTGAACGAAGCGGCAACAGTCCTTAACTTTGAAGCAGGTGCCAAGAAGGCGAGTGCAATCGCCCTCAGAGACACATTCGATTACATCCTGGAACAGGCCCAGGCAGATGCAGAACACTACGACCAGGGAGAATTTGACAACCAGGGCGAGCCCGCAGATTATTCAGGTGGTTCTAGTAACCCGGCAGAACCTGGTTCGGCATGCTATGAGGATATATCTCTAGAAAATCTTCCTGACCGGTATCAGGAAGATATTTCGAACGATTTGGGACAATCCAATCTCTCCTTCACTTATGACCCGGAATCTGATATCCTGAGGGTGGAGAATGGTTCTGGTGATGCGCAAACTTACACTGCAGTAGGAGAGGACATAGTTTGTTAAGTAGAGGTTTGAAGTGATTAACCATGAAAAACAAGCTTTACCTCTTATTTACTTTTGTAATCTTATTCGCGGCTAGCACGACAGCTCTTACTTCAACTTTGGACTCTTTACCTCAGAAAAAACAAGTTGGGCAGAGTCTAGAGATAACTGGTGAAGTCTCCGGTTCCGATGTACAGAGATATATAATTCAGTACCGGGAAAAAGGTGAGCTAGGTTGGAAAGATCTTTACTCGGAACCTTGTGATTCTCCATGTTTGATTCACTACAGCGGGTCTAGCCAACTTGAAGAAGGAGAGACCGAGTATCAGATTTTGGGATTATCTTCAACCGGTAAGGATGCTTCATCTGTGGAGTCTGTTAGATGGTATAAAGACTCAAGTGATTCTCGTGGTATCGAATCTGTCGATATGACCAACATTCCCTATAGAAGTGAAGTATTCAAAGATATCACTGTTTCGGGAACTGCCGAGGGCGAATCCCTTGAAACTATAATAATCCAGAAAAAGCAACCTTCGGAGCTTGGCTGGAGCGACATGTTTAGTCGAAACTGTAAAGGCAGAGATACCTGTAGTATCACAAAGGAAATCTCAAGAACTTCCTCTGGAAGAGTAAGCTATCAGATATTTGTAGAAACAACAGAAGGTAAAATGAAATCATCCGGCCCACAAACCGTAAACTGGTATGAGAAACAGGAACGAAATCAGCAGCCTTCCATTGATCTCAGATCTCCTAGTGGATTAAATGTGGACACCAGTCCGACTTATGCCTGGAAGATAAATGATGATGAGGATTGGATGGAGTACGTAAAGCTGGTTATTGATGATGACAGTGATGTTTTCAGTGATCCAATGCAGAGCTATGATTCTAGATACGAGGCTACGATGTCGAACAGGGCGAATGCTGTGAGGGATTACAGTCCTATCTATCAGGATCTGAACGAGGATACTAGGTACTGGTGGGGTATCAAGGCCAGTGATGGAGAACACGCTGTGAAGGAAAAGACATCTTTCAGGACTGAAGGAAAAGGTGGTAGGAACGGTGACGAAGAACCGAATCAGCAGCCTGATGCCGATCTGGAGGTTTCGACTGTTTCCAGCAGCAGTTCTCATGAGCGTTTGAAGTTCGATGCTTCGGGTAGCAGCGACAGCGACGGCAGTATCGACAGGTACAAGTTCGATTTCGACGGCGACGGCGATTATGACAGGACTAACTACGGAACTGGCATCGAAAGGAAGAGCTATTACAGTGATTTCTCGGGCTATGTCAAGGTTAAGGTCTACGACAACGACGGAGCGACGGATACTGCCAGGGAGTACGTGAACGTTAACCTTGACGATGATGGCGATAA
>JBDGTY010000016.1:0-1837 GCA_042216335.1 Candidatus Nanohalobium sp. | reverse complement strand
AAAACGGCGAAACATCGGTATCTCGGGTATCCAAATCAATCGACGCACCGAAGGCCAAGGTCGACATGGCGATCGGATGGCTAGCCAGAGAGGACAAACTTGACTTCATCGACAAGGCGCGCGGAAATGCCGTCAGACTTGAGTAAACGGAAAAGATAAAAGAATCCTGTAACTAGAACGGTTTATGACGGGTTCCGGCCTCTGGATCTCCAAGCTGATAGAATCGGACAGGTTCAGCACAGGTTCAACCTTCGCTGATTCATTCCTGAAACTGGGATGGATACCTGTCTTTCTCTACGCCTCCTGGTTCTTAACAGTCGGTAACTCGGCCACACTCGGATTCACTGCTGCACTGCTTCTCCACACCTTGATGCTGTCTCAAATACCTTTCCTTCTGCACTACTGGCACAGGAAGATCTTCCCGGAGTTCTTCGAGAAAGTATCGGAACTTGTGGAGGACATGTCCGCCGCTGAAGAAGTAAAGGAGAGGATGGAAAGCTTCTACACGGACAGATACTACCTAACAGCTGGCGTGTGGAGTCTCGGCCTGGTACTCGTGTTCCTGTTAGCCTCGGATCTTATGCGGAGTCAGGGCGTCACAGGGCCGGGAAGCATAGGCTATTGGATCTACCTCGCACTTATTTTGTACACAGGAGTCTTCACGGGTAACGGCATCCATCTCATCGTCACGGCCATCAGAACTGTCAGGAACATCTCAGAGGTCGAGTTCAAGATTTATCCTCTGCATCCCGACGGTCTTGGAGGCCTCTCCTCGATCGGATACTTCGCCATCTGGACCACACTACTCGCATCGATCGGCTCATTCGCACTTCCTATCGCTTTCCAGGTCGCATCCCGTGCAGGACTTCAATTCCTTGTCTTCTCATTGGTCGGAGTCTACATCTTCCTCATAGCATTCTCATTCTTCTACCCTACGATCAAGGTCAACAGAAAGGCACAGGAAAGACAGGAGGAGATGCTCCACGAATACCGCGACCGCATCAGAAAACTACAAGACAAACTCAACAGAGAAGAACTGACTGACAAGGAAAAACAATCCATAAGACTCGAAATACAGGAAGCCCGAGACGAATACCACGAAATCAACAACGTCAGCCTATACCCACTAACCATCAGCATACTCACAAGACTCGCTGGCTCAGTACTCCTCCCCGTAACATTCATCTTCCTGGAAATGTACCTCCCAAAGATAATCTGAAAAACCAGAGAAAGCCCCTTTTAGAGTGTTGGCGGTTGACTTCAACCGCCCAAGGGATTGGTGAAAACTCCCGAAGGGTTGTATCTGTATGCTTAAGCATACAATCTTTTATTCTATTTTATGAAGAAAAGAGGAAGTAGGAAGCTATGTTAGCTTCCCGATTGTTTCTTTCCAAGCCTTGGTTCTGTGAACCCAAGGGCAGAGCATAAAGCCGAGGTAGGTTAGTCCGAGAAGGATTGCTGCGTCTTTCCAGAGTGTTGTTCCTTGCTTGATTGCGAATAGCAGGTAGTAGAAGAATCCATACCAGACTGCTGTCTCGGCTATGCTGAGAATCCAGTCACGATTTTCCATAATTTTTGTTTGACCAACCTTTATTTAAATATTTGAGCAACTATTCAAATGTATGTATCGGGAAGACCTCGAAGAAACCGCAGAAATATTTCAGGCGCTCTCCAGCGAGAATCGTCTAA
This sequence comes from Candidatus Nanohalobium sp., assembly GCA_042216335.1. GTDB lineage: Archaea > Nanohalarchaeota > Nanosalinia > Nanosalinales > Nanosalinaceae > Nanohalobium. The sequence continues at coordinate 148 of JBDGTY010000016.1, read as the reverse complement.
AAATACTTTTAGCAATCACCGAAGGAGAGAAATGCGTCCACGAACTAACAGAAGAACTCGAAATGACCAATTCCAACATCTCTCACCACTTAAGGAAACTCAAAGACAGGAGAATAGTGGAGAAACGAAAAGAGGGAAAGCACCGATA
>JBDGTY010000015.1:0-2568 GCA_042216335.1 Candidatus Nanohalobium sp. | reverse complement strand
GGTGAGAAGGTTGTTGATCAGGTCTGGAGGAAGGAGGAGATTTACAGGGAGGAGTTAGCTGATAGGGCTCCTGATATAATGTTTTATCCTAAGGATATGGCCTATAAGGTGAATGATGGTTTCCATGGTAAGGTTTTCGATGAATCCGTTCCTAATGGTTCTCACGGCCTTAACGGTGTAATTCTTGGTAGAGGCCCGGACATCAGGGAGGGTGCGGAGATTGATATGCATCTGACGGATGTCGCGCCTACTCTGCTTCATTTAATGGGTGAAGAGGTGCCTGAGGATATGGATGGTGAGGTCAGGAAAGAGATCTTCAAGGAGGGCTCTGAACCCAAGGAGAGAGAAGTTGAGTATACTTCGAAGGAGTTGGAGGGCCTGGATTTCTAGTGGTTTTGAAAAACCTCCTCTGATCATACTTCAACATGGTATCTATTGAGGTTGATGATGACAAGTTTGAGGTGTTGAAGGCCAGGGGAAAAGAGAAAGGTTTTGATGACACAGAGGAATATATCGATCATCTGTTGTCTCAGATTGTAGAGAAGATTGGTAGGGAGAAGCAGGACCTCTCCGGAGGAAAGGAGGAAGAGGTCAAAGAGAAGCTTGAAGAGCTAGGCTACATGTAGAGTCCTATCTTATCACTGTGTCTGCTATTTTCTCCGCTTCTTCTTCCATATCAATCTTTTTTCCTGCTCCGACTATGATATCTCTGTCGTCTTCCTTGATTCCTCCCATCATCACAAGCAATATTATGTAGATGGCTCCGAAGACGGCAGCACCGGGCACCAGTGTCCAGAGAGGGGTCACTGGTTGAACTAGTTTCAGGCCTGCATAGGTCGCCGCCAGTGATGTCAGGGATGAAACTGCTATAGGCATCAACCCGGTGTGGAATGCGTGTATGCCTTCTTCGATGTAGGATTCTGCTGCGCCGGCAAAGTTTCCGATGAGTGAGGAGGCTATTGATGCGTAGGCTGCTCCGAGTATTCCGAATACTGGTATTAGCGCGACGTTCATTAGTACGTTGGCTGCTGTGGTGAAGACGCTGTTGTACATCGTGTATTTCTGGTTGTCGGTGCTCTTCAGGATTACTCCGGTGGGGCCGACTAGTGTTCCCGCGAACATTCCTGCTGATAGTATTCGCAGTGTGTTGGCTGCTGGCAAATACTCTCTACCGAACGTTAGGTGTAGTATTTCTTCGGGGAATAGTGCCATTATTAGGAATGCTGGTGTGGCGAACATTAGCACCCATCGGGTGTTGGTTTGGTATAGTTTTTTCATTTCTTTTTTCCGGTTTTCTCCGTGGAGTTTGCTCATTATGGGGAATGCGATTGTGGTGGTTGCGCCCATGAAGATTGTTAGTGTTCTGGCTAGTGGGAATGCTGCGTTGTATATTCCTATTTGGGCTCCGCTTCCTGTGAAGTATCCTATCATTATTGTGTCTGTCCAGCTGAGGACGAATCCCATTAGTCCGGAGAAGAAGAGCGGCCAGGAATATTTGACTATCTTCCGGGAGTTAGTATCTTCGGGGAGGGAGAGGTTCATCCTGGTTTTGAGGTAGTATGCAGTTAGCATGACTGATGTTATGACTGATAGTGTGAATCCCCAGGTTACTCCCCATAGGCCTAGGCCTAGTGCGAGTGCTGTTATACCTGACAGTAATTTGAATATGTTTTGGTATATCTGGTTGCCGTATACTTGGTATCTTATTTTTTCGTGTGCTACGAACACTGAGTTGAGGCTGGAGCTTGCTACGCCGAAGGGTACTCCTATAGCCATGATTCTGATTACTGAGGTCATTTCGGAGCTCATGTTTGCCAGTGCTACCAACTGCTCTGCAAATATGAACATGACTGCTGCGGCGAGGATTGATAGAGGGAGGCTGACTCTTAAGGCAGAGTAAAGGTATCTGGAGGTTCTTTCTCTGTTTTCTGGTACGTATCGTTCTATGGCTTCATCAACTGATATGTTGGAAAGGTTTTGTGCAAGGAAGAATGATGCTATCCCTAGTGTCAGGTATCCGTACTGTTCTGGTCCTAGGCCTCTGCCTACTGTTATCCTGTAGAAGAATGCTATGAATTTGGATATGAGTAGGCCGGTGAATGTGATGCTTGCTCCTTTTGCTAGTCTTGATGCTAGGCTCATTGCTGTATCAAGTTTTTCCTGTCGGGAGAAATAAAGGGCTTTTATCCGCCGTGCCATTTATTAACCATTATGCATAAGTTATGCATTATGCCGAGGAAGACTATTTCTCTGCCGGAAGACCTGGCAGAGTTCGTCGACGAGAACCACATCAATCTCTCCCGTTTCGTTCAGGACAAGCTCCGGGAGCTGGCCGATTCAGAAAACGAGGAGGAAGATCTTTCCGAGGAGCAGGCGAAGGAGATTGCGAAAAAGCTGGAGAAACTTGGTTATCTCGACAGGTGAGTGATATGCCGGAGGCGACTAGAGCGAGGACTTTGGTCAAGACTGTTGCTTACAGGTTGATAGCGGATCTCATCGTTATCGCAGTAGCTTTGATAACTACTGGTAGTATCCATGCTGCTTTGAAGATCGGCGCCGTCACATTAG
>JBDGTY010000014.1:0-27916 GCA_042216335.1 Candidatus Nanohalobium sp. | reverse complement strand
AGTCTTTGTCTCGTTCGAGGGTTTCCAGCTCCTGACATATGAGTACTCGGAAATGGAGAACGGGATCGATACACTGAAGAAAGGTATGATCGCATCTATCGGGATCTCGACGTTGATCTACGTCATGGTTGCCGCCGTCACGACCAGCCTGGTCTCACCCGAACAGATCATCCAGCACAAGGAAACTGTGCTGGCGTTCGCCGCCTCGCAGATATTCAACAACCCTGTCGTCAGGAAGGTCTCCGTCTTCCTGGTTTCAGCAGCTGCTTTGTTCTCCACTGCCTCCGCTATCAACGCCACATTGTTCGGTACGGCCAGGTTCAGCAACCGGATGTCTTCGGACGGCGAACTACCCGATCTTTTCTCCTTCAGGAACAGGGAGGGCGTCCCTACGAGGAGTCTCCTGTTCATCGGTGTGCTGACGGGTTTGTTCACGTTCATCGGCAGCCTGGAGGAGATAACGACTTTCGCCTCCATCTCCTTTATAGGCATCTTCTCGGTCGTGAACCTTCTGGCCTTCAGGGAATCCGAAGAAACTGAAAAGAAGGTTCTCACCGGTGCGGGCCTCCTGGGAACAGTCGTCAGCTTTCTCCTGCTTGTCTGGCATCTCTACGTCGACAAGTTGCACGTCCTCGTCTTTGTGGCCGGGCTGTTCACTGCTCTGCTCCTCCTGGAGTTCCTGTACTTCGAGAGGGAGCCTATAGAGGAAGAACTGGAGAAGGCGGAAAAGGAACTTGAGGAGGAAATCGAAAGTGCCGAAGAGGAAGTGGAGAAAGCGGAAGAGGATATAGAGGAGAAACTGGAAGAGTAAGAGGAAGAAAGATTCTACTGGAAGAAGTCCTTCATCGCCGGGTGGAGTTCCTCCATGTGTTTCTGGGCCAGTTCCTCGTACATCTGGTAGAGAATCATGACCGTCAAGAGGATACCTGTTCCTCCGCCGGCCGCCTGCGTCATGTTCGCCAGTGCAGCCAGGGCTCCGATCGCGGCTCCGGAGAGCACTGTAAGGCCAGGGATGTACCGGTTAAGCACTTTCTTGATTACCCTTTTGTCTTTCCTGAATCCTGGTACTTTCATACCAGTCTGTTTGATCTGTTCCGCTACTGAGTCTGCGTCCTGGCCACTGGTTTTCATCCAGAATATGCTGAACAGTATCGATCCGAAGATGTACACCGACAGGTAGAACAGGATGTGGAAGACGCTGCCTGTTCCAAACAGTCCAAGTGTTCCGTTCAGGAGCGACTGAATGACTCCTTGCGGCGCCTGCAACCAAGAGATTAAACCACTAACTGCCTGGCCCTGTGCGTTTACGCATCCTAGTGGGCTGCAGTTGTCTGCTCCAGCGATAGTGGTTCCTACTATCTGTATGTTTGTGACAAGTGCTGCGATCAGGATGACCGGCGTCACGCTGGTGTAGAGGAACTTGAGCGGCCACTTCTGGCCGAATCCTCTGACGTTTCCGAAGGTCAACGGTATCTCGACGCGCATCGCCTGGAGATAGACTACTACGCCGAACACGGCGAGCGTCGAGATAGGTGATACGAGTGCGCTCCAGTTCGAGGTCGCGAGGAAGGAAGGTATCGCTCCTGCTGCCTCACTGGCCAGTCCAACGTATACTCCTGATGCGTCAAGCGGGGATATGAATCCGATGTATATTGCTTTTGAGACTCCTGCGGAGATGAAGAGTCCTGTACCGCTTCCGAAGCCCCATTTCTGGATCAGGTCGTCCATGAGGATGATCAGTATTCCTCCCATGGCGATCTGGCCGGATACGATGGCGAACACACCGGGGTGAGTGATGTTTCCGAAAGTTCCCGCGGCCACGTAGCCGACACCCTGCACGATGGCGAGTGCGTACGCCAGCAATTTCTGGGCGGACTGGAACTTCTGCTTTCCTGCCTCGGTATTCGTGTTCCAGTCAAGCAGTTCCGAACCTACCACCATCTGTAGTACGATACTGGATGTGACGATTGGTCCGATACCCAGCGTTATGAGCGACCCAATGTTCGCTCCCAGAAGTGTCTGATAAGTCTGAAGATTGCCGAGCGCCCGGCCGAAGGATGCGGATGCCCACGCCGGAGCCCAGAGATCAATCGATCCAAGTACAAAGTAAAGTAGAAGTGTTATGCCTGTCCAGGTGAGCATGTTCTTGAGACTCTGCTCTTTCTCCGGTTCCCTGATGCTCGGAAGGTACTGTGCTGCCTGGACTAGTTTAGACATTTAATTGAAAACCTCGATAGTTTCGGTCGGTAAGTAAGTATGATGGAAGAGTGTTTTTTAGTCTTCTTTTACTGCTTCGCCATTGCTTTCCTCAATCTTCTCCTCGGCCGAACCCGAGAACTTACCGGCATGGATCTCGATATCCTTCCTGAGTTCTCCACCGCCGAGGACTTTGTCGTAGCCGGCCTCTTCAGCGTAGAAGACGTAACCATCGCCGTCTTCCTCTGCCACCCCGGCCTCGACAAACTCTTCGATCCTCTGGTCGATGTCCCGCAGATTGATGCCGTCCTGATCCGGCTGACGGGAGTTGAATCCTGTCTCTCCCATCTCCTGGACGCCGTCCTCCGTCATCCTCTTGGACTGTCCTTTCTTTCCTGAACCTGCGTTACCTCGTCCACCACGACTGCCTGCTCCACGGCTCTTCTTGGAGCTTCCGTAGCCGTGACTTCCACTCTTGTTTTTCTTGGATCTTCTCTTAGTCATTTCTTAAGTTCACCTGGAAATTATTTTACAGCATCTTTTCAAGGAGTTCTTCCATGTCGTCTCTCTTTCCGAGACTTCCTCCCTGATGATACTGTTTCTTAGTGCTTTTGAATCCTCCGCTTGGAGGTGTAAGATTCGAGTCTTCCTCGACTTCTTCGGCTACATCGTCTTCGACTTCGCCGTAAGCGATGTAGTCCTTGGCCTTCCTCAGCATCCCTCGGTTGGAGTCGTTGTCCTCCATCACCACTGCCTTGTTAGTCTTCTCTAGGCCTAAAGATTCGATAGTTTTCTTGATGCTTTCTCTTGCGTCGATGCTGCCTCTGATCTTTACTGCTACAATCTTAGACATCATTCATCTCCTCTCTGGTATTCTCCGATTTTTTCAAGGGCGTTGAACGTTGCCTTGATCAGGTTTTCACGTGTTCTCGTGGTTCCCCTGGACTGGACCCATGCGTTCTCTATTCCGGCAAGCCTGAGAATCTTCTTGACTTCATCTGAAGCTGCAAGCCCTGTTCCTCTCGGCGCTGGCTTGACTTCTACCGTTACTGAACCACTTTTTCCTGTTACTGCGAGTGGGATGGATGTGTCGTTGTTGCCCTGGTCTTCCCAGGATCCGTTTCCTCTTGGTACTTCGATGAGGTTTAGCTTTGCTCTTCTGTTGGCGTCGTCGATCGCGGCTCGTGTGTCATCTGACTCTCCCATTCCGATGCCGACGATGCCGTTCTTGTTGCCGAGGATTGTCATGGCCTTGCTGTTGTATCGTGCTCCTGACTTGTGCATCCTGGCGGTTCTCTTGGAGACTGTTCTTGTCTTGCCTCCTCCTTTGCCCGGTGTTCCTCCGATAAGCACTACTTCCTCCTGAAGGTCTGCGAGCTGGTCAACGATTTCCGGCTCCATGATCTTCTTGTCGGAGTTCAATGCTTCACGGATATCTGTAATCTGGCCATTGGCGACCATCTCACCGAGTTCTGTCTTCGGCTTCCATATCTCCTCCTGTTCTTGCTGACTCATTCGTATTCACCTCTGATGTTTTCCTTGACTTCCTCGAAGTTTTCTGGTACTTCTTCTCCTGTCATCTCATTGATGTGCTCTCCTCTCAGTCTTTCTTCTTCCGGTACTGCTTCATCTCCTACCGGGACTTCGAGTCCTGCGTCGTTCATGCCCTGGACGGCTGCGAAGATTCTGCCGCCGTTCTTCTTTTCCTTGATTCCCAGGTCGAGGATCGCCTCGTCTTCCTCTGTCTTCATTCCTGTGAGGAATCCTGTCAGGTATGCTGCAGGAAGATTTCCTGTGTTGTGTTCCCATCCATACTCTTCGAGTTCCTTGCTGATTGTCTGAGCTGTGTTCTCATCACCTTCTCTCCGGAAGTGTGCGAGATGGGTTCTAGTATGCTTGTTGCTTGTCCTGACTACTGCACGCGGTTTCCCTGACTGTAGAAGCTTCCTTCTCTGCTGGTAGTCAGTCTTCTGTTCTCTCCGTCTTCTATGCGGTACCTTTGTGTTTTGATCTTCTGCCATAAATTATCCCTCAAGTTTGTTCTCTACGTGGTTTTCCAGGTGTTTCGTGTCTCTGAAGAATCCTCCCTTGCTCATGTCGTACAGCTTCCTGTACTGCTCGGGGGTGATCTCCTCCTCTTCCTTCATCTCCTTCAGTCTGTCGCGGATGGCTCTGATCTTCTCCATCCATTTCTGCTTGTCGCTTTTTCTAGCGGATTTCTTTCCTTTCCTGCTTCCGTGGCCTTTCCTCTGTCCTTTCTTCTTCTGCTTCTTGATTTCCTTGGCTCGGCCCTTCGATGTTCCTTTCTCATCTTTCTTCTGGATCGTGCCTCCTTCTACAAGGTTCCTGATGTCTTTCCTTGTGATCGCTTCGGAGACCTTTTCCTGTTCTTCAGGGTCGATCCATACTCTGTCTTCTCCTACATCCATGACTTCTGCCGCCATCCGTTTCTGAGACTTCAGATCCGTCATATCTATTCTTCACCTCTGTTGAGGACTTTGATGTCCTCTTCGTCTGCCTTTTCGATAATATCTGCTCTTTTTCTGCCGCCGACCTTGGATCCGATTCTTGCTGCCTCTGTCTCCTGATCTAGTTCTTCCAGGTCGTCCGTGTTGTGGACTAGTACGTCTTCGTAGCCGGAAGGATGTTTTCCTCTGACTTCCTTGTCAGTTCTGTATCCTGCCTTCGGCTTCGGTGCGGCATGCTTCTTCTCAAGTCTTACCTTGGAGTGCTTTCCTACCGGGTTTCTCCAGGAAGTATTCTCCAGTTTACTGTGTTTGTGCTTCATCTGCCTCTCGAATTTATCGCTCATTCTTGATCACCTTTCTGCGTGATGTAGACTCCGTCCTGGAACGTCCTCGGATCCCTATTCCCTTTGTGGCACATCTGTTCGACCCGTGCTGCTGTCTGGCTTACTGCGTCCTTGTCCGCGCCTCGAAGCGTCAGGTCTTCTCCATCGACTTCGACCGTTACTCCTTCCATGATGTCGACCTTTCTAGGATTTCTTTCACCCATGAAGTTCTCTATCACTACCTGATCTCCTTCCTGCTTCACTGTCATCGGGAAGTGAGCGTAGACGCCCTTCATTCTGTAGACATGTTCGTCTTCCAATCCTTCGATCATGTTTTCTACATGGTTCCTGTACGTGTGCACGATGCTCTGGACATCTTTTTTGGTGCTTCGAGTGCTGAACGTTACTTCCTGTCCATCGATATCTACGTCTACCATCGCGTGCTGCATCTTCTTGCTGACTTCCTCGCCGTTCGACAGAGTGAACACTCCATCTTCGTAGCTTGCGTCGAAGTCCTCCGGAATCTCGATCGTTGCTTGTTCCATTTTTGATCTCCTCAGTAGACGTATCCGAGCAATTTTCCTCCTAGGTTTTCTTCACGGGCTTCCTCATGCGTCATAACTCCGTGTGAAGTCGTGACGATGAGATCTCCGAATCCCTGCGCCGGGAGGTATCTCTTGGCCCATTTGTCGAACTCATCGTTCTGGACGGAGAAGTTCGGCTTGACCGGTCTGCATTCATTGATCGTGTCAGTTACCTCGATCTTGAACTTGCCTCCCTGTCCGTCTTCAACCAGTTCGAATACTCCGATGTATCCGTTCTGCTGTAGCTCGACCAGTACGTTCTTCAGCAGGTTGCTGGTCGGCTCGACTGTCGCGTAATCCTTGTCGTTTCGAGCCGCGTTGTTGATCGCGCTCAATGCGTCGCTCAGTGTATCATGTTTCACTCGTCATCACCTTGTGTTGTCGTTGTCAGAAAATCTCGCATTTTCGGCTCACCTACTTGAGTTGTTTGAAGCCGATCTCTTCAGCGACTTCTCTGAAGCATTGGCGGCAGTAGTCGAGTCCGTACTTGCTGATGACTCCTCTTCCTGTTCTGCCACATCTTCTGCATTCTTTCTTGGCTTTTCCGTAATCTCGCTCTTTAGGAGAGTTGTTCTTCTCAAATTTCTTTCTTTTACCCTCCTTATGCTTGATCTGGTCTAAAACCTTTTCGTAACTCATTATCTGTTCACCTCGAATCCGAGTTCTTCTTCAGCGAACTCGATCGCTTCTTCATTGGAAACTTTGTGATCGTTTCCGACCTCGGATGGTTTGTGGTCTCTTTTCTTGACCCTGTATCCAGGCCTTTCCAGTACGACGTTTACCTCGAAACCTTTCATGCCGATATCTGCATCGTAGTCTACTCCGGGCACATCGATGTATTCGCTGATTCCAAATGCGAAGTTTCCGTCGCTGAAAGAGGAAGCGTTCAATTCTTCGATCGCTGGCTGAACTTTTTCGAGGAACTCCTTTGCGTCCTTTCCTCTAAGCGTCACCATCGCACCGATGTTCAGGCCCTGCCTGTTACCAAAAGTCTTGGCCTTCTCGGAGGATTCTACCCTTACAGGTTCTCTTCCAGTGATCTTCTCGATCAGGTCGTGAGCTTTCTCTACTTCATCACCAACGTTTTCCTCACTGATGTTTACTGTTACTTTAGCTACCTGAATCTGCTTCATCGGATTCTCAGCTTCAGTCATTATTCTGTCACCTCTAGGTCTCCTACTGCTACAAGGTTTTCCAGCTTGGTCTCGAACTCTGTCCCGTTCTCGGAAACTGTTCCTGTATCCGGATTCATCCCTCTCTCGTTGATTTCCTCAAGTTCTGCGGTCTCTCCTGCGTGCTGACCGGAGATTACGAGGACTTCTGATCCTTCCTCAAGCTTGACTTCCTCTTCTCCTTCCTTCAGGAGCAGTGTATTCCCTGTCTCGTATTCGGTTGTGCTCCTGAAGTTCTCTCCGTTGTGAAGATGGTAGATGAAGTCGTCGCCCTCGACCTTTTTTCCAACTATCTTGGCCACTGTTCTTTTGTCTTCAGTCGGGACGAACTTCAGGTCTTTTCCATCTCTGAGTACCCTGAAGTTTTCCCCAGCTTTCGGCAGCTGGACCAGGTCCAGTACACCGATACCCTGTTTGGCATCTCTCAGCTTCTCTCCGTTCCTGAGGATGTCTCCGTTCTCTACTATCTTTTTGGCTTCTTTGTCGGTTTCTGCATACTCCGTTACATCTCTCAGGAATACGTTGGCCGGGATAGCATCTTCTACACTTCTGCTTCCCTTGACCGTCGAGATGTACGTGTTCTCCTTCCTGGAGATCGGGTAGTGCTTAGGTGCTGAAAGTCTTTTCTGATGTGTCATCATTTATCTCCCTCCTTTTCGTCTTCTTGAGAAGATTCAGATTCCTCCAGCTCTTCAGCTTCGGTTTCGTCTTGTTCCTCAACTTCTTCATCTGCTTCGTCTTCGGAATCTTCATCTTCTGATTCTTGTGCTTCTTCTGCTGCTTCCTTGATCTCTTCCATGTCTTCCTCGTCGATGTCCATGTCGTCCATGGATGGTTGCTGGCCGCCGCCCTGCATCTGCTGCATCATCTCGTTTTCTTCGTCTTCCTCAAGGACTTCCTCAACTTCTTCCTCGTCGACCTGGATCGCGTCGGTATCCTCTACCTCGAACTTCTCGATCCTCTCGATGTTCTCAAGGTTGAGCGCCCGAATCTGCAGGTTGGACGGCTTGAAAGGAACCTCTCTCGTCGTTCCATCCTGCTTCTCCGCCTCCAGTCCGTCGATGTATACTTTCTGCTTGTCCCTGTCGATATTCGAGACGATTCCTCTGCTTCCTTTGAAGTCTCCTCTCATCACTTCGACCCTGTCACCAAGGTTGAGCTGAATATTTCTTGTATCGAGCTCGTCTCTTAGTTCGTGTGAGAGGTTTGCTGAAATCATGTTGTCTTTAACGTGCTGTGGAGCATTTCTTCTGTACTTTCTCTGCTTCTGAGGCTGGTCACTTGCTTTCCATTCCCTGCTCCAGTTCTGAGTTTTATCTACCATAATTTACACCACCTTTGATGCGATTTTCCCGATCGGACTGAATCTCTGAACTACTTCCTTTGCGATCGGTCCTTTTGTTACGTTTCCTTTTGGCAGCATGGTTTCCTCTTCGATCAGGACTGCTGCGTTGTCCTCGAATTTCACTCTGAGCCCGTTCGGCCTCTGGAATTCCTTGGCCTGTCTTACGATCACTGCGTCGAATACCTGATGTCGGACTTCCTCGTCTCCTCTCAGAATCTTTACCTTGACGATGTCGCCGACTCCTGCGCTTTCTCTTCGGCTTCTTCTTCCTTTCCTGGACTTGACTCCGATAATCTTGAGTTCCTTTGCTCCGGAGTTGTCAGCACATGTAAGCTCTGCTCCGATGTCAAGCGTACGAGAAATGTTGGATCCCAGTGGCTTCATAAGTTACTCATCTCCGTTGTCTTCGACTTTTTCCATCACTATGTGGCTCTTGGTTTTTGAGATGGGTCGTGTCTCTCCTACTTTAACCGTGTCGCCCTCTTCTATTTCCATGTCTTCGGGGACGTGTACGGAGATCTTGGTGTTTCTTCTCTCTTTTCTCTCGTATTTTGGAATTTCCTGCGTATGCTCCCATCTTACGGTGGCGGACTTCTGCATCTTCGTGGAAACGACTGTTCCCGTGAACGTTCCGCCTCTTACCTCGTATTCTTGACTCATTGTTATTGTTTCACCTCGGAATAAATCCCTGCCTCAACCACAGAAACCCGACTCTCGGAAAAACGCGGTTTTCCTCCTAAGCCGGACTCCTTTCTGCAGTTTCGCTTTGACGCGACTTTCAGCAGGAATCCAAAACCACGACCCAAAGGTCGTAAACAAATGAAAGAAGACAACTCTTAAAAAGGGTGATAAGGAGCCAGAATAGAGAAATATTTATAAATTTGTCACTAACAAGTAAATACGTGAGCCTGGATCAGAACCAAGGACATGAAGAACTGGCAGAACTCGTGGAAAATTTGCCTTTTGACTGGGAATTAGAATATCAGCATGACTGGCTTAAATCCGAATCACCGAGCGAAGTAGAACTTAAATCAGGTTATGATTTGGAAAAAGCCGGCAATAGAATTGATTTAGAGGATGAAACGATATCTCTTTTCTTTGGTGCATGTCGTGAAGATTGGAATGAGCACTTGAATAACAACGGAGGAGAGATTGTTTCCGAAAACAATCTATATTTAACACATAGTTTCGAGACAGCCTCAGGTTATGCGGGCACAGCCACTAAGGAAAGATACGGAGAACCTAAGCTTGAGAAAAGCATAATCTTAGAGGTAGATGTACCCCTAGATAACATAGAAGATGTAAGTAACAAACCTTTCCACAGCGATAAGAGAGATAAGGATAGAGCAATTGAGTCAGGCCAGTTTATATACGGATGTAGAGGAGTTGAAGGAGCTGTTGGGAGTTCATATCCTTCTAACTGGATATCCGCTGGATATGAGCCAGATGAGTTCTATGATGGAAGCATCCAAGACTCTAAGATAATTGAACTCTAGACGCTTTCCCACTTGCCCGGCAACTTCATCTTCAACCGGTCTTCGGGCCTTTTCTGGATGATATCTCCATTGATCCGCACCTTCGAATCCTCCAATTCAAACAGGAAGACAGTTCCCTCCTTCTCAACCCATTTTTCTCCGATCCTCAGCATGTCACGGGTCTCATCCAGAACTTCTCCAGAAATATCCTCTTTATTATCGTCAGAGTGTTCTTCGACCTCTGCATGGAGGCCGATTAGTTCGTGGCGCGGAAGGTTTTCAGCAGTTCGTGGCATAGAAATTTACTCGTTGTGAAGCTTGAAAACTGTGAGTCTTTGAAATATTGACATGGATCTGAAGATCCTTGGCTCAGGCGCGACTCATCCTATCCCTAAGCCATGCTGCGGCTGTGACGTTTGTGAGGAAGCTAGAGAGGAGATGTCACCTCCTAATATGAGAACCGGCCCGGCCCTGTACATTGAAGATATCGAAGCTTTAATTGATACCTCTCAGGACATCTCTTTCCAGTTGAACAGAGAGAGAATCAAGGATGTCAGGAGGATTTTCTACACCCATTTCCATCCTGATCACACGATGGGCATGATGGTGATCAACCAGCTGGCTGGCTCTTATGATGCAAGCGATGATTCCGTAGAAGTCCTGTTTCCTGATGGAGTTTTAGAGGACCTAAGAGACATGAATATGTCAGGTATGATGGACTACTACATCGAAAGAGGTATAGCGGAAGCGGAACAAGATTTCAAATCCAGAAAATTCGATGGAGTAAAGATTGAAGCAGTACCTCTAGAAGAGTCAAATACATATGGTTACTCACTGGAAGATGAGAGAAAGATCTTCTACGCTCCCTGCGACCTGACAGAGTTTGACCTAAAACAGGTTTCAGAACATGAGATCTTCATACTGGAGTTCGGAGGACTTGAAATGGAGAAGTTCGAAAAACCCGATGAAATAACTGATTTCCACAGATTGTTCGGCCAGTTGAAACAGATAGGCCCTGATAGAGTGGTTTTTACGCACATCGAGGAGAACAGAGGAATGAACCATGAAGAGCTAAAGGAATTTGCCTCGGATCTGGAGAAAGAAGCAAGCTTCGAAATAGACATTGCGTTTGACGGAATGGAAATCTAAATTTCCTTCAAATTAGTTTCTTCCTGTTTCAATCTATCGATCAGCTCTTTCCTGACTTTTTGTCTATCTTTCTCTTCCATCTGATTGCTCCATTCTTCAAAATCAGCTGCGATGTTCAGTATCGCTGCATATCTGTAGATTTGTCTCTCCTCTGAGTCCATCCAGCTAGAGTCTATTGAGTTAGTGTTTCTGTAGCCCTTGACGAGTTCTTCTCTGAGCTTGTCTTTCTGTTTATCCGTCAAGATTTCCTTCCCTGCGTATGTGGTGTCGCCGTCTATTAACAGGTATCCGGCCCTGGCCAGGTCATACTTTCTCGGTCCAGAAATGGGGCTGCTCCAATCGAGGAAGCCTGAAATCTCAGATCCCTGAAGCACCAGGTTGTCCAGCCTGTTATCCTCATGTATCAGCACCGGTTCCGGGTCTTCAGGCACTAATCCCTTCAGTTCCGTTTCCTCTGGAACCTCTACTTCAGGAGGGTTTCTCCAATCCTCCAGGTTATCTTTCCAGTCCTTAAACCAGGAGGCGAGGGCTTTAGTCCATGAATTTTTCCCATCTCTGACTTGGAGTTTTCCCTGCTTCAGTCGGAGAGGCCCGTGCTGGGTGAAGCTCCTCAGGTCGTGTATCTTTCCAAGTATCTCGCCGTACTGGCAGACAACTTCCTTCCTGTCCCTCATACTCATCTCAGGCCAAGCCTCCTCAGCCTTCTCACCATGCATCATCTCCATAACGTAGAACGCATCACCCGCCTGTTCACGCGAGAAATCGGTGTAAACTATCTCCGGCGACGGAACATCAGCTTCATCAGCTATGATCCTGTAGATCTCGGGTTCGGCCTCCGTACTTCTATCAACAGCCAGATCGGACTGCACCTTCAGAACCAGATCCCTGTCATCCAAACTCAGGATATAGACATCGTTCACTCCCTGCTCAACTTCAACCCAGTCAAAATCACCTAACCTGGACTCCAGATGCTCACGAAGCGCTTCATCCATAAACTAATTCAGATTACAACACTTTTGGCTCTTCTGCTTCCAACCTATCGATTATCTCTTCTCTTGTGCTGTCGTGTTCTTTCTCATCCAGTTTTGAGCCCCAGTTGGCGAACCCTGCCGCAAGCTCCAGGGTGACTGCGTACCTGTAGATCTGCCTGAGTTCTTCGAACTCCTCTCCTCTCTCAAATCCTGTTTCATCCCTGTAAGCCGAGTAGAACTCCTCCTTCAACTTCTCCAGATCCAGGTCTCTGTCCCATTCTCCCAGATCCCTTCCTATGAGGAGGTACTCGGTCTTTACCAGGTCGTAGATCCTGTGTCCGGACCATGGATGGCTCCAGTCAAGAAAGCCTGTGATATTATCTCCGTCAACAAGAAGGTTGTCGAGCCTGTTATCCGAATGCAGTAGAACAGATTCCGGCTTTTCAGGAAGTCTTTCCTTCACCTTTCCGGAATCGAACTCTATCTCCGGAGGGTCGCCCCATTCATCCTCCGTTATCTCCTTCCAGGAAGACATCGACCCCTCCAATGCCCAGTTCCACTGTTCTGCAGAGTCAGGAGGTCCAAAGACACCGCCGCTATAACCAATTATCCCGTACTCGTCGGTGATCTGTACCTTGTGGACCTCACCGAGTATCCTGCCAAACCGATGGATTACCTCCTCAAGCTCTTCCTGCCCCAGTTCTCCTCTGATGTTTTGCGGGTTCTCCCCGTCCAGCTTCTCCATCACATAGAACAAGTCCCGATACGACTCACCGCTCAAATCTTTGTAGACAATCTCCGGCGAAGGAATATCCGTCTCATCACTTACCTTCTCGTAGATCCTGGGCTCGGCCCTAAACCACGGAACCTTGTTCTTCGGATTAGTATGAACCTTCAGGACGTACTCCTCACCCTCGGATGAGAGCAGGTAGATAGTGTTGAGGCCCTTCTCCAGTTCCTGCCAGTCGAACTCCTGGCCTAGTTCTGATTCCAATGATTCTCTGAGTTCTTCATTCAAAATATTCTTCCTCCAGTATGCTCATCCAGATGACATCTTTCCATTCTCCATCTACGTACTTGTAGTGGCGGTCACGGCCTTCTTGCTGCATCCCAGCTTTCTCCATTATCCTCTTCGAGGCCTCGTTTCCTTCTAAGTATCCTCCACGGACTTTGTGCCTGTTCAGTGTCTCGAACGCATACCTAGTAACTAACTGGACTGCGGTTGAACCGATACCCTGACCGTGGAAATCCGGGTGGATGCTTATACCTAACTCTCCTTTTCTGTACGGTTTCTCCAATTCATTGAGCGATATTTCGCCGGCTCTCTCATCTTTGTACTCTATCAGGAACTTGACTGCATCATCGTCTTCTGAAGTAGCCTCGATAAATTCTTCCTCCTGTTTCAGATTCACAGGTCTCGGAGGTTTTCCTATAGTATCCCTTACATCTCGATGTTTGATGAATTCCCTTAGAAACTCCGCATCGTCTTTCTCTATGGGCCTGAGAACCACATTGCCTTTCTCCAGGAACTTGGATTTCATTCCCAATCACCCTGAATCATTCCCAGATAAACCACATCCTGGTACTCTCCCTGTGCATAGGTATGGTCTCTGAACTCTCCCTCCTTCTGGAATCCCAGTTTTTCCCAGACTCCTATAGAGGGCTGATTCTGCTTTTGCGCCCGAGCATAAACTTTGTGATAGTTCAATTGCTTGAAAGCATGATCTGTCAGCATCCATGCCGCCTCCGTGCCAAAACCATTTCCATGAAACTCGGGGTGAAGCCAGATACCTAATTCCCCAATCTTTCCTTCATCTTCCTGATCAGTCAAGGAGATAATGCCCTTCGGATAACCCTCTCTACATATCATCAGATTTATTGAACTATCAGAAGACACAACTTCATCGATAAACCCTTTCTCATCCTCCAAGTTCTGAGGCCTGGTATTCCCCATCCAGACTCTTACTTCTGGATGATTAACGCCGTCTCTCAGAAACTCTGCATCCTCTTCTTCGATAGTCCTTAGGTTAACTTTGTCACCTTCTAGAAACTTTGATCCTGGCATACGTTGTTTTTACAGAGGTTCTATTATTATTTTGTCGGCTGTGATCTCCGGTATCTTCCGGTTTCCTTCCTCCCTGTAGTCCACTATCCCATATTTCCATAGTACGTCTAGGTCTCGGGAGACTGACTTGATGTCTCTGTCAAGTTTTCTGGCCAGGTCTCTCTTGGATTCTATTTCCTCTTCTCTGATAGTTTCTATTATCTCTATTCTTTTCTCCGTCATTATCTCCCTAGCAAGTTCAGCTGGCACTACGTGCGTGCTTACGTCCTTGTTGTTCTCAATGACCTCTTTGACAAAGTCAAGTGTGTCTTCATCAACGTAAGACTTCGACTCTTCAACAGCCATTTCACCCGACTTGAGAGTAGTAGACTCCATTAGACCTCTAAACCAGTATTGTTGTTGAAAACTTAAATAGGTGATGGCCTCGGACCTCAACACTTTATCAATGATGTATTAGAAACAACACGTAGAGAGGTAAACTAGATGACCAGCGACTCTCTATCTCTGGGACAATTCAAAGGAAAATCATATGAGGTAGTCTACAGGCCAGACTACAAACTTGAAGACGTTGAAAACTCAGATGACTTCTGTATAACACTCGTCTGCAGGAATCCTGAGACAGAGGAAAACGAGGAAGTAGTGACTCTGGATACCGCCCACGGATTCGTCCACATCGACCTCAAGTTCCAGGAACATCCATTCAAAGACGACAAAGTACCTCTTGAACATCTGGATTACTGGTCAGCGTATCGGAAGATAGTGGATAACTGGGAAGAGTTTGCACGAAAACACGAAAGGAATAGATAACCTATTTTACAGTTCTGACAACCAGGAAATTATCTCCTTCATCCACGACTTCCACCAGATCAAACATCTCAGATAGTTGATCCTCGAATCCCATGTTCTGGTTGTAGACAAGCCAGAACTCTCCGCCCTCAAACAGGGAATCGTGAACCTGTCTGAACATCTTGTCGGTTACACCGCTACCCTGATGAGTCGGTGGATTCGAAACAACCAAGTCGAATTTCTGATCTCCAAAGCCATCCAGGCAGTCAGCAGCTTTCACTTCAAAATCCTCTATATAATTCAGCTTCAGATTCTTCCGGGCGTATTTTACTGCTCTGACATCGTCATCCGCCAGGTAGAGATCACAGTCGTAAATCTTTCCCAGGAAAACGGAAATCGCACCGTAGCCGCACGCAAGGTCCAGAACTTTCTCAGAATCGGAAACATCCAGGTTTTCCAGTAAAAGTCTTGTTCCTCCATCGAGCTTTCCTGCCGAGAAAAGGCCCTTGGAAGTCCTGAAACTTGCCTTTAAACCATCTACTTCAGCTTCAAAGTTTTTCTCCAGATTTGGTCCTGACATGGTTACATGGCCACTCCTCCGGAACGAGTAGGCCTGTGTCGAGCCGTCTCTGGCCAGTTTCTTAACTTCTCCGTACTTATTTAGATACTTGCGGTATCTTTTCAGCCCTGACTTCTTCCTACCTGCGATGTAAAGCTCTCCTTCCTCATCAAGCTTTCTCATTGCATCTGCGAGGCGATTCTTCACTAGGTCGACCGGTTCGTAGTCAGCAGGTGCATAGACAATCTTGTCGAAAACTCCCTCTATTTCAGATAGTTCTGGTGGATTCTCTACAGAATAGTTCTCCAGGCCATTTTCTTCAGCGTTCTTCCTGGAATAGTTGCAGGCTCTTGCAGAAGTGTCGAACATCGTTATTTCCTCTGCTTTATCCCCAGAACTACACCGAGAAACCCATAGTTTGACTGAACTACTAGGACCCTATCATCCTCTTTAATATCTACTTCATCGGCCAGAAGAAGTTCTTCATCCCTGAAACTGCCTTTCGAATTGAGTCCGTCGGCCGAGTGAAATGTGTAGATCTTCCCTGTTTCCTGTGACTTAAGTTTGAGTTGAAACTGAGAATTCATTTTCAGGCCCGATTTAATGTTTTTTCTGTTTTTGACCTGTTTCAGTCTGTCTGGTGATAGAAGGTTATTACTCTTATCGTATTCTAGGATGATATTAGTTAAATATATAAAGAATGATGAGAATGTTACTATATGGTGACAACAGAATTTGTTGAGTCTTTTATTCGAGAACAGTCACTGGACGAGGACATGGAGTTAGTTTTTAAAGAGAATAGTATCTCGGTCATTAGAGATGGCTTTGAAGTAACTGGGCGTTTCAGTCCTACTGAGTTTGAGGAAGCTGTCGCTGATGTTTTTGGGTTAACCGTTCAGGAGACCATTGACTTTAGAGATAAGTTTGATGCTTTCAAGGAGGAAGGAAGTAGAAGAGAAGTAAGCGACTCTCGATTGATGACAGTAGAAAAATACAGAAAAAACTATGGTTCAGAGAGTATATCGGAAATTGCGGATAATCTTAGGGTTTCTGGAGAGGATTTTTCTTTGGGACATGATGTCTGGAACTTTCTAGAAACCCCTGAGGCCGATATAATAGCCGAGAATGCAGCAAATGAAATAGATGAGATTTTAGAAGCTGAGTCCGACGTTATTGAAGAACAAATAGGTGAAGAGTTCAGTGGGAAGTATCGAGAAGCGGCCGAACAGGCGTATGAAAAGCTTGAAGAAGATATTTCCGAAATTGCTGGTCTTGCCGAGATAAGTGGTTATAGAGCTGATCTAGGAATGTTTGACACATTTAACTGGTTGAAAGAGAAGCAGGAGAATCCAAACTGGCAGGACGAAATAGATACAGATGAATTGAGGAGAAGACTGGAGTCTGAAGTAGAAACTCAAAGACGAAGTAAGACTCTAGATGCCTTGGAATCACAGGCACAACAAATTGCCAAGAAACACTACAGAAACATTACAGGTGAAGAACCAGATGAACTGGATAAGGATGAATTATATGCTGTTAGAGCACATATAATGACTCAAAGATTCGAAGATTTGGAAATTTTAGAAGACATTATCAAGTATGGAGAAGAGTCTTATTTCAGAGAGTCAAGTCCATCATACGATCAAATAAGTAGCTTAGAATACTCAGAACTAGAAGTTTTGAAGAACGGATTAGGTAAAGAGGTTGCTGAAATAGGCGGTCGTGAGTTCGAGATATATGTTGCTTCTCCTATTGAAGGATTGAGATATGGCGATGAATTTGATACTTGTCACTCAATTACATGGGAAGAAGACTACAATACTAGAAACTCAGGAGCAATTAGAAGAAGTGCAAGCCTGACATCACCAATAATTTATGTAAAAGATGGAAATGGAGAAATAATTGGCAGAGATCGCATTGATCTTAGAGAAGACGCAATAGTCGATAAATCTATCGATACACTGATTAGCAGTTCAAAGTCTTACTCAGGCTTAGAAAACCGAGAACTCAATTCACAATTAAAAGAAGCTATTGAAGAGTATGAGGAAGATATGAGGCTTCAAATAGGATATCCTAGAAGATGCAAAAGGGCAGATATATTTGAAGCAATCATAAATAGCGACGTTTATGATGAATGGTTAGCTCCTGGTGCAGAACCTCCAGCTTAGTCAATACGGGGTTCTCGTAGAGAGTAAGGAGAAAAATGTAGAGCCTCTATTTGACTTCGATGTTTTCCCGGCTGAATCCTTCGTCTTCTAGGATGTCGACGATTCTTCTTCTGTGGTCGCCCTGAAGTTCTATCTGGTCGTCTTTGTGTGTGCCTCCGCAGGCGAGTTTGGTCTTGAGCGTTGATTCCAGGTCTTTGATGTCGCTTTCGTCGTCGAGACCTGTGACAACGGTCATCTCTTTGTTGTAGCTTCTTGAGTCGAGTTTGACTGTGATTTGCTGGTCTTCACGTGCGATGCTGTCGCAGACGCAAAGATCCTGTGGCATTCCGCACTTTGGGCATGTTTCACTCATTATTATCTAGTTGCGTTCGTTGAGAACTGTTTTGATTCTTGCGACGGTTTTCTTCATCTCCTTGATTTCGCCAGGGTTGTCGGCGAATCCACCGACCTCTATCTGGCCGCGTTCCTGTACAAGTTCTTTCTGCAGGTCGCCGAGCTGTTCCTTCAGTTCGGACGTGTCCTTTTCTCTGATTTCTTCTGCTTTCACGGTTATGTACACCTCTCAGTTCTTTTAATCCTTCTGGCGTTCCAGCCATTCTTTGAAGGTTTTGCGGTCTTTGCTGCTTTTCTCTGCCTGAAGCAGTGCGTCGAAGTCTGGTTCGCTCATGTCGTTGATTGCTTCCTTGGCGTCGCTGATCGTGCCTGAGACGATTTCTTCAAGGTCTTCTTCAACTTCTTCCATCTCTTCGGCAACTTCTTCAGCAGCCTCTTCTACTTCTTCATTTTCGGTTTCTTCAGCGAGTTCTTCGGCCTCTTCCTCGACTTCCTCGGCCTCTTCCTTTGTGGCTTCTGCATCTTCTTCCTGTTCTTCGCCAGATTCTTCTTCGATGATCTCTTCGGCCTCTTCCTCGACTTCTTCAGCCTTTTCTTCCAGTTCTTCTACTGCGTCGGCCGAGTCAAATGCTTCCCTGATTTCTTCCTTGGAGATGTCATCTGTCTTGACTTCTTCAGCCTTTTCCTCGATTGCTCTCTCGAGTTCTGCCGAGGTCATGTTCTCTGCTTCCCTGACGACTTCTTCAATTCTTGTGGATTTCTCTCTTGCTTCTTCATCCTGCTGTACTTCGTGGAGGATCTCTTCACTGACGTCTACGTCCCTGTGCAGGAAGTCCGGCAGGTCTTTCATGATCCTGACCTTGACGCCGATGGCTCCTGGCTTGGTCCTTGCCAGTTCATATCCTTTCTGAACGTTGGCCTTAGAGGTGTTTCCACATCTCTTGACGTACCCGTAGGAGAACTTCTCCGTTCTTCCACGGTTTCCGGAGAGCTTTCCTGTGATCTCCAGTTCTGCTCCGATTACTCCTGCCTCTTTCATCCTTCTGAGGTAGGTGTATCCTACTCTCTTGGCGTGCCCGCCTTTTTCCAGCCAGTCCGCGATGCTCTTCGCTACAACCTTTGCATCGGCATCCGGGTTCTCGATCTCGTTTACCTCGATCTGAGGGTTCTCGAAGTCGAACTCTTCTTCCATGTCTTCGGTTAGTTCGCGGATTCTGCTTCCGCCTCTTCCGATGACGAGTCCTGGCTTCTGTGCGTGTACTACTATCTTTGTGCTTGTCGGTGTTCTCTCGATTTCTGCATGACTGTATCCTGCTCCCTCAAGCTCGTCTGATAGGAATTCGTCAAGCCTTACTTTTCTTGCTCCTTTCTCGATAAATTGTTTCTCCTGCATTATTGATTTTCACCTTGCGTGTAAATCATCGTAGAAGATCTCTGATCTTCGGTCATCACTTCTCACCTACGATTACGTTGACGTGTGCTGCCTTGGTTTTCTCTCCTCTGAATCTCCCGGGAGTTGCGTACTCGTTGCCCTTGTTGGTGACAACGTTCTCCACGTGCAGTGATCCCGGGTTGAGGCCCTGGTGTTCTGCGTTGTGGGCTGCCTCCTGTACTAGTTCAAGCATGTGTTTTGCTGCTTTGACAGGGTATTTTCCTGAGTCCCCTGCACCGGATTTGTGTCCTGCGTCGCTGTCGAACTTTGTGTAAGGAACAGGAACTTCTTTCTCGATCACTTTCTCTAGTTTCCTCTCTGCCTTTTCTACTGTGTCACCGCTGATGAAGCGACCTATTTCTGTGGAGTCTTTCCAGGAGATCGGCATGTTCTTGCCGAGTGCTCGGGCCTGGTGTGCTTCGGTGTCGATCTTGTTCACTTAGGCATCACTTGAGCGGTACGTGCTTTGAAGATCTTGTAGCGCCGAGTCCTGGTGCGCTGTGTGATACTTCTTTCCTGGTTTTGGCGAATTCTCCTAGGTAGTGTCCGATCATCTCTTCCTCGATATCGACTTCCTCGAATCCCTGTCCGTTGTAGATTTCGATCGTCTTTCCTACCATCTCTGGAAGAACGATCATTCCTCTCAGGTGTGTCTGTACTCTGTCTTTGTCTTCCAGTTTTTCCAGTAGTTTTTCCTCGTTTTCTCGAAGACCTCTCTCCAGTTTCCTTCTTGCTCTTGCGTCCATGAGCTCTGCGAGCTCGTCGTGGCTCAGATCCTGGAGTTCTTCGAGTGTTTTTCCTCTGTAAGTAAAGTCATCTGTCATTATTGCATTACACCTTCAGCGATTCCCTCTGCTGCTTTCTTAGCTAAATATGGGTTTTTGTAATTGTGTTGGTTTATAGCTCCAGTCACTAAATCACGGGCTATAGAGCCCTGGTCTGCTCCCTCAAACTCTTCGACGTATTCTGCAAGTGATCTTTCAAAGTTTTGCCTTTTTTCTTCTGGCAAATCAGCATAACTATCTGCTACTTTGTATGGAAAAATTTCACCGAAAATACCATGAGATGCAGGCAGTTCAGCTATCCATGAGTCCGAGAGCTGTTCATTGATGTCTCTGACGATCTCTCTGGCCCATACTTCTGCTTCATGTTTTTTTCCCTCAATTCCCATTATATACACCTAGTCGTTGTTCTTCTTGCCGGAGCGTTTGGCTCCGATGTTTCCAACTTTGCTTCCTGGGGAAGCGTGCTTGGAAACTGTCTTTGGCTGTCCTGGTTTTGCTGATCCACCGAATGGGTGGTCGACTGCGTTCATGGCTACTGCGGAGACAGTTGGGTACTGTTTTCCACGAGCCTTTGCAGCCTTGGATGCGTTTCCGGCCTTGACAAACGGTTTGTCCTTTCTTCCGCCGGCTGCAACCTTTCCGATAGTTGCTCTGCATTCAGTATCTAGTTTCTTGAAGTCGCCGCTAGGAAGCTGGATCCTTACTCCATCCTGCTCCTGCGTTACGACGAAAGCGTATGTTCCTGATGCCTTTACCATCTTTCCACCATCGTTCGGCTGGATCTCGATGTTGTTGATCGGTACTCCTTCCGGGATCTCCCCAAGAGGCAGTACGTTTCCTGGCTCTACAGGCGCTGAGACACCTACTTCAATTTCGTCTCCTGTCTGAAGTCCTTCAGGCGCAAGAACGTTTCTGACTTCACCGTCTTCAAACTCTACTTTGGCGACTGGTGCTGTCCTTGCCGGGTCGTGGACTACATCCACGACCGTTCCCGTGATTTCGTCGTTCTTGTGCTCCGCTGTTCCCTTGCCTTTCCTGTTGGCCTGGAACTTCGGACTTCCTTTTCCTCTTCTCTGCTGTCTTAGTGGGCTTCCCATCTGTTGTTCACCTTACATCATGCCCATTTCAGTCGCGACGTCCATCGCGCTGTCGCTTGGACTTAGCCTTACGTATGCTTTTTTCTTTGCTGAAGACGTGATGTTAGTATTGACCTTCTCGACATCCACATCGAACAGAGTTTCGACCGCGTCCTCTACCTGGCCTTTGTCTGCTTCCAGGTCGACCATGAGAACCAGTTTGTTCTCCTCGTCGATCATGTCCATTGCCTGCTCTGTCATGTGTGGATTTTCGATAACCTCCCATGCTCTATCAACTTCCATATATTATCTCCTCTATTGGTACATTCCGTCTTCGTCAAGTTTTTCTACTGCTTTTGTGCTCCATACAACCAGTCTTCCTGGTTCTGCTCCCGGAGCAAGTTTCTCGGCGTTAAGCTGATCCACCCTGGAGTAATCTACTCCCGGCAGGTTGCTTGCTGCCTGACTGATTCCTTCGTCTTCTGCGGTTACTACCAGAGGGCCGACCTTTCTGACGTATTTCCTTCCTCTGTTGGCTCCTTTGCCTCCTCTGACCTTTTTCTCGGAGACTCTCTCGAGTTCGTCTTCTAGTCCAAGGTCTTCGAGTGTTTCCTTGAGTTCCTGTGTTTTCTCGATTCCGGAGATTCCATCTTCTACAATCGGAAGGTCTCCTTCGTAATTATGCTTCTCTGAGACAAGGCTTTGGTCTGATGTTGCTGCGATCGCTGACCTGATCGCCTTTCTTCTTTCCTTGTCGTTGATCTCTTCGTCAAAGTCCTTCTCTGCCTTTGGAGGATGAGCTGTGCGTCCGCCTACGGTGTTCGGTGCTTCTGCGCCGTCTCCGTAGATCTGGCTTCCTCGTCTGACACGAATCTTCCTCGGGGTACGAGACATGCCTTTTCCTTTCTGTCCTCTGTATGCATTCTGTTTTTTCTTCCAGTATACTACGTGTCTGAGACCTGCTTCCGGGTCTGATCCGTAGTCCTGTCTTTTCTTACTCTTGATCGAGAGGTTGGCTCTCTTGATGATGTCAGGCCTGATCCTCTCGTTGAACTGGTTTGGTAAGTCTGTCATTATCGTTTACACCTCTTATTTTTCGATGTGGGTGATTTCTGGTGTTCCCGGGTTTTCGTCTGTTCTGAGTGCTGTTCTGAGTCGGACAAGTCTTTCTGCTGGCCCTGGTACTGATCCTTTGACTAGGATGTAGTTGCTCTGGACTTCTCCATAGTTCTTGAAACCTCCATCTCTCTGAACTTCCTCTGGGTCTTCTCCATGTGCGAGGATTCTCTTGTTCTCCTCCGTCCTGTTATTGTAACCTTGTTGTCCTGGAAGCGGGATTCTCCATGAAAGCTGGTCTGGGTGCCATGGACCGACGTTTCCTGCCTTCCTACGTTTTTTCTGTGTCTTGTGGTCCAGCTTCTTGATCCCGTATCTCTGGACTGGTCCTTCCATTCCCTTTCCTTTCGTGACGCCGATAACGTCGCTGTATTCTCCTTCCTCGAATACGTCGGAGAACTCGATCTCTTTTCCGATCATCTCTTCTGCATATTCAAGCTGTTCTTCAACTGAGCCTCCTAACCCAATTTCGAAGTTGGCAGGCTTCTTCTTCGAAAGTCCTGCACGAGAAGGCTGAGTGTGAACCAGTAGTTTGACGTCTGTTATTTCATCTGAGTTTTCCTTTGCTTTCTCCAGGTTGTCCATGTTTCCTTCCTTTGGAATGTCTGTTGCTCTCTGAAGTTCCTTTGAAGGACTTTCTGTCCATGCCTCTGTGAAGACCTGTTTTCCGGAGTTGATGTCTTCTACGTAGAAGCGTGCCCCGTAAACTCTTAGTGGAGGAGCTTCGAGGATCGTCACAGGTGTGGCAATCTCCTGTCCCTGTGTTGCTCCTTCTGTATCATCTATTCTGAGGACTCTGGTCATTCCGACCTTGTATCCTGCGTATCCTAATGGTTTTTGCTCGTCTGTATCTTCCCACGTACTTACGTCTGGGTAGATTCTTTCAGCCCTTACCTTGGGCTTGTATGCCAGTGATCCGCTTCTCGATCTATTCTTCTTTGCCATTGTGTGATTCAACTCCTATAGGCCTCACAAGTGGAGGCATAGTTAGTTTGTGTAAACTCAGCGACGTAACCGTGTCTAGCCGCTGAATTCAATCACCAGAGGCCCACTCCACAAGAGCCGGCTTGTCCCGACCGAGAAAACTCGTGTCGAGTAAATACGAAAAGTAAGACAAATTTTATAAATGGGTTGAAGTCAGGAGCGTTTAAGTTTTCCACTTAGCTCAGATAACTCTCCTAGTTCAGAAACTCTGTAATCTGCTTCAGCATCGTTCGAACCCAAAATTACACTAATAACCCCGGCTTTTTTCGCGGCCTCTAAGTCGTGTGAGGAGTCACCAATATGGACTGTAGAGTTTTCATTTGCTCCTGACTCTTCAATCACTCTCCTGATGCCTTCTGGAGAAGGCTTTTTTTCGTCAACATGCTTTGGAGTCACTATGTGATCAAAAAATCTTTCTAGATTTAATTCTGTTAGTTTAAGCATAGCGACTTCATGGGGCGAATTAGTCACGATAGCCCTGGCATCAAATTTGTCACCAAAATCAGAAATGACAGTTTGAGTGTTTGGAAATTTTCTTATTTCACCATTTTCTATATATTCCTCTGTTGCTTGCTTGAAGAGAATATCATATTGCTCTAGGAACTGCTTTGGCGATTCATCTATACCTAAGCTTTGCAGTGCTGCCCTTGAATCTCCGCTCCAAAAATTAATTTTCTCATACTTATCCTTGCTGATAGGAGACTTTCCTTTCTCTCTTAAAGTATCATTAAACGCTTTGAACACCACATCTGAAGTGTCTATCAATGTGTCATCGAGATCAAAGCTGACGAGAGATTTAGTCATCAGTAAATTACAAATGATTTTCCTACATTTAATTAATTATGGAAGTCATTGAAACCGGCTTCAATTCTACCGTCTACAAGCAGGATGACGGCCTGTTAATCCATGATTTAGAGACTAATGAGGAATCTATGTATAGGTTTTTGTATAGATCTCTAGCTCAAGACTTGGGAATCAACAGCCCGGCTGTAGTAGAAGTTAACAGAGAAGAAGGATTACTAGTTTCTGAGGAAGCTTCAGGCTCTCAAGTACCTGAGCAAGACATCTCAAATGAGACACTCAAACAAGAATTCTGGGATATAATAAATATACTGCATGGCTTCGAGGCTAGTAAGGCCGGGAAAGGGCTTTCTATGAGCCTTGAAGATTATGTAAATCAGAGATTTTCTAAAATTGACCAAGAACCTGATTCAGAACTATTTAATGATGATATAGTTTACTGCCATCGGGACATTAATCCTTCCAACCTGTTTTTTGATGGTGAAGATCTTGAGTTAATTGACTTCGGTTCGGCAGAATTTGGGCCTCGTCACTATGATTTGGCGATTCATGCAAATTTTGCAGATAGATACAATTTTGGAGACTATAGAGAGTTCTATGAGTTTCCTGTGGACGAACTCAAACTTGAGAGATGGCGTAATTATGACGCTACGAGATCAATTCAATGGGCGGAGGAAATAGACGGAAATACAAACCACATTATCTCTGAAAATGAAAAACTGTTGGAGAGGTTAAACGATTGATGATAATTAGATCAAACGGCGCAGAAGTTAGTTGGGAGGGCATCTACGAAGAAGTATTATCTGATAACATACGACAAAATATTCTCAACGAAGTACCAGATGCAGAGATGGATGTTGAAACTTCAAATCCAGAAGGATGGACAATAGAGGTCATTGAGGGAAATAACGATATAGAGGTAGAGAATAAGACAATCAGAAGATATGGAAAGCCTGGAGAAGATCTTTTCGAATGGGACCTCGTATATCTTACTGAACAGACAATTGAGCGCCAGAATGCGGAAGATAATCTTCATACTATCCATGCCGGAGGGATTGAAAGAGACGGGAATGCAGTAGTATTCGCCGGGCCTAGCATGACCGGGAAATCAGTACTTACAGCCTATGGAGTTCAAAATGGATACAATTTCGCAGGGGGCGAAAAAGTGGTTTTTGACGGCTCCGACATTGTTTCTAGTTCACGAAAATTAAATGTGGACGAAGAAGCCGCTAAGCGATTCTTAAACAGAGAAGAAGTCGATGAAACTTATCCTGCTGCAAGCCAATCTGAGATAGAGGCAATAGTTTTTCCAAAAGTTACGGACGGTGAACTCTCATCTTCCGAGTTGTCACCTAGTATGGGAAGACTCAAACTGATGGAAGTTCTAGACGAAAAACTAAGAGGAGACTATTTAATTTCGAACCAGACTCTGACACCGTATAATCTCGAAACAGATGAAACCAGAGAATCAAGAAAATCACGGTTGGAAGAGATCTCTGAAGTAGACTATCTGTTCATAGAAGGATTTCCTCAAGAAATTTATAGAGAGGTAGATAATGTTCTATGAAAGTTCTGCAAATCTCACAGTACATGTATTTTGGAGGAGGAGTTAGCTTCCATGTAATGGAAATTTCGAAAGAGATAGCAAATAATCACAATGTAGAAATTTTAACATACGACACAGAAGAAAATCCTGTTACAGACAAAGAAGAAATTTCTCAAATTAAGGAAAAAGATAGTTACTATTCAGAACTTCAGAATAAGATAGAGACCACACATATTCCAGTATCTCCAGACAAATCTATAAATCAACTTATCTCAAAGATGCGGGAGGCAGATGTTGTACATCTCCACATGACTTTATCCCTAAGAGGTTTAGCCAAACAGACACTTCTTGTAGCAGAGCTACTTGATAGAAAAATATTTCTCAGTGTTCACACGAGCGAAAGCTCTAGGAAGGACTTAGAAAGCATACACAAGACTATTCTAGATAGGCTAGATTCACACTCCATAATCGCAGTAAGTCAAGCAGTTCAAGACGCGCTGAAATCCAGAAATATAGATTCAAAAGTAGTAAGAAATGGAGTAAACACTAATTTCTTCTCTCCAAGCCACCAAAGTCGAGAAGGATTACTTTTTGTAGGAAGAAATGTCAAGAGAAAAGGTATAGAATTCGTTAAAGAATCAGCAAGAAAAAATCCTGATATAAAACACAAATTTGTGACAAATAATCTAGAAAACGAAATAAAAGAACTAGAAAATACAGAAGTATTTGAAAATTTAACCCGTTCAGAATTAAGAAAAGTCTATCAAAATTCTGAAGCTTTAATTCTACCGTCTCGGTGGGGCGAAGGATTGCCTCTAGTCATATTAGAAAGTCTTGCGTGCGGAACACCCGTAATTTCTTCAGATGCACCAGGAAACAAGAAAATAATAAACTCAAATGTAGGGAAAATATTGACTCAAATAGATAGTACGAATATAGCAAAGGCATTTAACGAACTCGAAAATGAAAATACAGAGAATAAATGCCGAAAAGAGTCCAAAAAATTCAGTTTGAAGAAAAAATCAGATAAACTAGTCAATCTTTACAAGAGAGAGTCCAATAATAGAGGATGAAGGAACTTTTCATCCCTTCACGTTTACTATCGGCTTCATCTGGACGACTTTCTCTCCGATACCCAGTTCATCTGAGACTTTGATGACTTCGTCGACGTCCTTGTAGCTGCCAGGTGCCTCTTCCTCTATGGTTTCTCCGGATGCTGCTTTGACGAATATCTGGTCGCGCTTCAGCTCCCTTTGTACATCCGCGGCCCGATAGTCCTTCTTTGACTGTGTCCTTGATTTGAGTCTTCCAGCTCCGTGTGCGGTCGACCCGAAGGAGAGTTCCAGGCTGTTCTGTCCTCCTGAAAGTATGTAGCTGCTAGTTCCCATACTCCCCGGCAGTAGTACAGGTTGCCCGGCTTCGCTGTATGCATCCGGCACCTCCTCTCTCCCTGCCGGCATAGCTCTAGTTGCTCCCTTCCTGTGAACGAGGAGTTCTTTCTCTTCCCCATCGACTTCATGCGTTTCTTCCTTCGCTATGTTGTGGCAGACGTCGTAGACCAGCTCCGTTTCCGTATCGCCGAAAAGCGTGTCAAGGCTTTCTCTGACTGCTTCCGTTATGCCCTGTCTGTTCGCCCACGCATAGTTCGCGGCTGCAAACATGGCATGCTTGTAGTCCTGCGCCAGTTCATCGCCCAGAGGTGCGTAGATCAGCTCTTTCTCCGGAATATCCTCTACTATCTCAGGATACTCTTGCTCGAACTTCCTTAGGTACTCCGTACATGTCTGGTGGCCAAGGCCTCTGCTACCGGAGTGTATCATGACCAGGATCTGTCCTTTTTCCAGCCCGTATGCCTCTGCTTTTTCCTCGTTGAACACGTTTTCCACTCTCTGTACTTCGAGGAAATGGTTTCCCGATCCCAGGCTGCCTACCTGTTTGATCCCTCTCTTCCTGGCATCCTCCGGAACTTTTGAGGAATCGCATTCCAGTCGGCCGTTCTCCTCGCAGTGCTTCAGGTCGTCTTCTGTAGCATGGCCGTTCTCCAGCATCCACTCCATCCCCTTGCTCAGGACCTCATCCAGTTCGTCCTCTTCCAAATCTATGTAGCCTCCTTTTCCAAGCCCACAGGGAACCTTGTTGAAGAGTATGTTTGCGAGCTGCTGCTCCTTCCCTCTTATCTCTTCATAGCTTAAATCTGTTTTAAGGACTCTTACACCGCAATTCACGTCGTAGCCGATTCCTCCCGGACTTATTACGCCGTTTTCTTTGTTTACTGCTGCTACTCCGCCGATCGGGAAGCCGTAGCCCTGGTGGCCGTCCGGCATAACTATTGAGAACTTTTCCAGGCCGGGCAGCGTCGCAACGTTCTTCACCTGCTGTAAAGTGTCGTCCTGTTTGATCTCCTCCAGTAGTTCTTCGTTGGCGTAGACTCTGGCCGGTTTATTCATGTCTCCGGTTTGAGGTATCTCGTAGATGTTTTCGTCTACCTTGTTGAGTTCCATGTAGAAAGGTTGAATGCGCAACGGTTAAGAGGATTTCATGAGGGCGATCGCAGGGAGAAGAAACAGCAATCCGACAAGAGT
>JBDGTY010000013.1:13354-23432 GCA_042216335.1 Candidatus Nanohalobium sp. | reverse complement strand
TCGAGTTCCTGTCTGGTGAGGTCAGGGTCGAAGATGTATCCGTAGTCTTTCTCCGTTTCCTTCTCCCTCATCATCTCGGTGATCTCCTGGTTTGCATCGTAGTTCCTTGTCTGCTGTTCCACTTCACGGCCTCTCTTCTTCAGCTGTTTCTGTCTGGAGATCTCGTAGCTCAACGCTTTCTCGATCCCTGCGGTCCCCGTTATGTTCTTGACCTCTACCCTCTGTCCTCCGTCGATAGATATGTTGGCGTCGGACTTGATTGAGTAGTCGCTTTCAGAGAAGTAAATCTTCAGGTATTCTAGCATCTGGGCCAGCTGCTGGAGGTAGGCCCTTGCTTCCTTCGGCGATTCGAAGTCGGGTTCTGTTACTATCTCCAGCAACGGTGTTCCGGCCCTGTTGTAATCTACCTTGGTGTATTCCGAGTCTCCGATGTCGCCGCCGACGTGCTTCATCTTCGCAGGATCTTCTTCGATGTGAAGGCGTGTGATGCCGATATCTTTCCTTTCGTCGCCGACCTTGACCTCTATCTCTCCATCCTCTCCGACAGGCACCTCGTACTGTGTGATCTGGTAGCTCTTCGACATGTCAGGGTAGAAGTACGTCTTCCTTGAGAAGAAGATATCCTCATTGATATCACACTGCAGTGCCTGAGATGTCTTGACCGCCTGCCTCAGAACCTTTCTGTTCAGCCGTGGTTTGCTTCCAGGATGACCGAGACACGTTTCACAGACGTGCGTGTTGGTTTCCTCTGCTTCCTTGTTTGGACAGCCGCAGAAAAGCTTGGTATTCGTGTCCAGCTGGACGTGAGTCTCCAGTCCGATCATCACGTCAGTTTCTGAATTGCTCATCTCGATTCACCTCCAGTGTATGTATAGGCTGCATCAAGTATCTTCTCTTCCTCGAAGTGGTCGCCGATGATGTGGAGTCCTGTCGGCATTCCCTCCGACTTCCCGTTCGGCACGGAGATCATCGGCATCCCTGCCAAATTCGGTCCGACAGTCAGAGTATCCATGGCGTAGATCTCGGTCGGCGACATCTCCTCTGCCTCCTCGATCTTCGGCGCGATATTTGGCATGGAAGGCGAGGCAAGTACGTCGACTTCCTCGAACGCTTCCTTGAACTGGTTGATTATCTTCTGCCGTACTTCTGCGGCCTTGATGTAGTACTGGTCCCTGTATCCTGCCTGGCGTGTATATGTTCCTAGAAGTATCCTTCTCTTGGCTTCTTCGCCGAAGCCCTCGCTCCTGACCTGGGAGAAGTACTCGTTGAAGTCATCAAAGTTCTCCGGATCTTTCTCTAGGCCGTATCGCATGCCTGACATCTTCGCCAGGTTGGTTGAAGCTTCGCTCATCGCCAGTACGTAGTACGCAGGTAGCGCATAATCAGCCGAGAGCAGGGGCATGTCAAGCTCCACGATTTCGTGACCCTGGCCCCTGAACCTTTCCAGAGAGTTCTCAAAGTTTTCCTTGACTCCTTCCTCGATTCCCTCAAGTTCCGCGTACTGTTTAGGCACTCCGATTTTCAGACCATCTTTTTTCTCGAGTTCCGAGTACTCTCCGACTTCCCCGGAGCTGATGGTCTGGTCATTCTCGTCTTCACCGGCGATTACCTCCAATCCTTTTGCTGCTCCAAATACTGTTTTGGCGAGAACGCCTATCTTGTCCAGGCTGTTTGCGTAATCTACCAGGCCGTAACGGGAGACTCTTCCATAGGTCGGAGTGATGCCGACGACTCCGTTGTATGCTGCTGGATTCGTGATGGATCCTCCCGTAGATTCTCCGATGGAGATAAGCGGCTGATCCATCGCTGCGACCACTGCTCCAGCGCCTCCAGAAGAACCTCCGACAACCCTCTCGTCGTCATGTGGGTTTTTCGGTGTTCCGAACGCGCAGTTCGTGGAGAATGTTCCGAAGCCGAACTCGTCCTGCTGTGTCTTGCCGTAGAACTTTGCTCCAGATTCTTTCAATCTTTCAACTACTGTTGCGTCGAATACCGGTTGATAGTTTTCCAGTATCTTGCTTCCTGCTGAAGTAGTCGTGTCCTCTGTGCAGATCGCGTCCTTGACCACGAAAGGGATATTATCCAGTTCTTCTCCGGATTCCTCATTAGAGGTATTCGACACAGAAGAATTTTCGTCTTCGTCTATTTCTCTCATGAAGTTGAGTTCCTGGTTTTTCTCCTTCAGCTCTTCCAGGAATCTTTCCTGATCTACAGTCTGGTCTCCTTCGACTACTTCCCTGATGCTCATGTAGAAAGGGTTTCAGAGGAATCTTAAAAATTCACTCTCCTGTTTTCTGTCTTCTCAGGATGATCCAGTCATTGCCATACTCAAAATCATCTATCTCAACAGAGCCAAAGTCTGTCTCATAACGCGTGTCCAGCCACTCTGTCACCTCGTCCAGCGTGAAACCCAGTTTGTTTCTGAAGTCCTCAACCTCTATATAGGCCGTGGTGTAGTCATCTCCCTCGAACTCCAGTGCCTCAAAACCATCCACATTATCGAAACGGGAATCCACACTTTTCTCCTCGGCATCATCAGGCACTCCCAGCTCCTGACGCAAATACTCCATAGACATAACCAACCAGACAACCACAATACTTTAACTACCTACTCCTCAACACAGTCTTCGATGTGGAAACTTTCATCACATTCAACACATTCCGGAAAAAGAGGTCGGTAACCTTCAAAACTCATCTCCCCACCGCACTCCGGACACTTCAGTTTGATGATTCTACACCTCTAATCTGTGGAACTCGAACTCGCCCGACTCCAGATCGAGGATCACCGTGTGAATCCTCTCCTCCTGCCACGGCAGCCTGACCCCTCCAGGATTGATCTCGACAGTACCGTCAACCTCCCTGACCTTTTTCTCGTGAGTATGGCCACGGAAAACATAATCGTACTCTCCTGATTCTACCATCGCATCGACCATCTCCTCCTCAGTTCCGTGATAAACTGCGATCTCAGATCCATCAAACTTGAGCTCTGCGATATTGTTGTAGAAGTTTCCGAAAGTTTCCACCTTGGATTTCAGGCCCCATTCACCATCATTGTTGCCGCGGACAGCGTAGAAGTCGAAGCCACGGTCGAAAAGTTCGGCGGTCGCGGGACAGATCATATCACCACAGTGAATGACTTTGTCCACTTTCTTTTCTTCGAAGAAGTCAGCGGCCTCCTCCGCCTTGTCGAAATGGTCGTGTGTGTCGGATATTATTCCCAGTTTCATACTTTTCTTTGAGTTCTTGAGTCTTAATAGGTTTCTTCCAGTCTTTCAGCCACGGCATCCACAAGCCCATCTCTAGAATCTGAAAACCAGTGATCCGTATCGAAGAACTTCGACTCAACACTATCCGGAACTTCGTCCTCATCCATGCTGCCGGAGCCTATCAGGAACGTTGCTGTAGAGAAATCCGGAGCTATTGTTTCTCCATTTGAGTCTTCTACTCCTTCAGGCGGATCGATAACGATCTTTGAATCGATCCAGTCGTCCTCAATATTAAGTGCGTAAGTCCCTCCAAAACAGTAGCCTATTAACTCCGTACCTGGTTCTAGTTTCTTTCTGATTTTATCCAGTTGGTCGCCGAAGACTACCTCAGAGGGCGGTTCCAGCTCCATGAGTTCCGAGGCCTTATCCAGTGACAACCGCGAGTATAGTTCTTTCACAGGCCCTTTCTGAATATCTTTTCTCCCGGCCAGAATCAGTATCATGCAGAACTTTGGGAAAGTTGAAAGTTATCAGTTTTTCCAGCGACAGTTTTTCTTATGAAGAAGGCGGTAATGTTCTGGAGCGGTGGAAAAGATTCGGCGCTGGCCCTGAATCGAATCCAGCAAAGGAATGACATAAGCGTGGACAAATTGATCACCTGTTTTTCAGGTTCAAGCAACCGGGTTAGCATCCACGGAGTGTCCCCCAAACTGATTGAGAGACAGGCGGAAGCAATCGGCATTCCTCTGGAAAAGATAGAAATTCCGGAGAACTGCTCAATGGAAAAATACCAGGAACTTGCGTCGGACAGGTTGAAGGAGAACAAGGGAGAGTACGAAGCAGTTGTGTTCGGCGACATATTCCTTGAAGAAGCCAGGGAAAAGAGAAAGGAAACAATGGCAGATGTGGCGCTGGAAGCAGTACTGCCAATCTGGGGAGAAGACACCGAGGAACTTATTCAAGAGTTCATCGAGCCCGGATTCAAAGCCAGAACCGTCTGCGTGGACGAAGAACTAGGCGAAGTATTTGCTGGTCGCAGGGTAGACAGAGAGTTCGTTAAAGAACTCCCGGAAAAAGTTGATTCATGCGGCGAGAACGGAGAATTCCACAGCTTCGTAACAGACGGGCCGATATTTGATGAAAAGGTGGAAGTCAAAGTCGGAGAAAAACTAATCAGAGAAATTGAAGGAAAAGTGAAGCACTACATTAAT
Organism: Candidatus Nanohalobium sp.; assembly: GCA_042216335.1. Classification (GTDB taxonomy): domain Archaea; phylum Nanohalarchaeota; class Nanosalinia; order Nanosalinales; family Nanosalinaceae; genus Nanohalobium. Next base: position 19,015 of record JBDGTY010000013.1, on the reverse strand, counting down.
CTGGATCTGTCATGAGGCTTCTGCTATTATGTACAGTTTATTGAAGTTGAATTCGTCAGGTGACTTAGGCTCCCTCTGGTGTTCCTCCATAACCTTGAAACCGTTCTCTGTGAGTAGTTTGTGGATCTCGTTTTTTGTCACCACGTTCATGAAAATGTCTCCTTCAACCACTGGATCGTCAACGAGGAGTTCTCTGGATTCTCCTATCTGTACAGATATGAAAAGCAGCCCGTCGTCTTTTATCATTTCTCTGAAGTCCTCCAGAGCCTTTGGAACATCTGATTTTTCAAGATAGATTAAGGAGAAAGAAGCTACTATGCCATCAAAACTGTTTTCTGGAAAATCGAGGTTTCTCAAGTCCTGTTTCCTGAAGTCCAGATCGCCAAAGTTTTCTTGGGCAACCCTCAGCATCTCATCGGACAGGTCAACGCCTATGACTTCAAAACCTTCAGAAGCAATGTAAGAAGTGTCGACTTCGGCCCCGCAGCCAGCATCGAGAACTTTCGAGCCAACGTCAAGCTTTTGCAAAAAGTTCTCCAGATAATCAGAGGGCTCTGAAAAGGCGTCTAGATAATCTTCCGCCAGCCTGTCGTGAAATTCTACAGGATCTCCCTCTTCCATGATTTCACTCTATGCACTCGGGCCTTTGAAGTATCCGTCTTCCTCGTTTTCGGTATTCTGGAAGACTTTTTCTTTTTCCAGCGTCTCCTCTTCCTCGTCCTCCCTGGCTTTGGATCCTGTTTCTACCGGGTGGAAGGCTGGTTCGACGCCTTCCGTGTCTATCTCGTCGAGTGTTTCGAACATCTCGAGTATGTCTTCGAAGTCTTCTGCAAAGTTTTCCGCTTCCCCATCTTCTACCTTGATTCTGGCGTTCTCCGCTACCTGTCTGACTTCTTCTGCGTCGACCATAGGTAGTTCGCAGGTGTGAATTCTTATAGTATTAATCTGGGCAGGGAATGTTTTCAGTTCTGTGAACGTTCGTGAACAGTGGAGTTGAAACGTCGAGGTAACAGAAGATTTATAAAGCGGGAGTTGAAATGTTAGTTTAAGATAGATTTGATTCGTCCTTGGGCGGACGATGACATGATTCATGTTTCGACTCGCGGGCACGAGTTCGAAACGGGCTTACAGATTACGATTGAACGTTTGGTATCAGTCTCGAACTTTGGGCAAAGTTCGAATCAGTATTTGGGCATGTATCGAGTCTTGGGCAAGACTCAGTCTTTCTACAGGTAGAGTTAGGTCTCTGCACTTAAAAAGGTTGTGCTAAACGCAAGGCTGGTACTACAATGGAATCTATAATCGACAACGCTGAAAACGACTCCAAAACCTCGGAAAACCTAGATGATGTAAGAGATGCCAAAATCCTGGTAGTCGGCGCTGGGGGTGCCGGGAACAACCAGGTAACTCGTATCCAGAACAAGGATGTTGAAGGTGCCGAGACTGTCGCAATCAACACAGACAAGCAGCACCTGGAGATGTCTTCCGCTGACAGGAAGATACTGGTAGGAAGAGACCTGACTAAGGGCCTTGGAGCAGGTGGAGACCCAGAGACAGGGTCCCGTGCCGCCGAAGAAAACCGTGCCGAACTGAGAAACCTGTTCAAGGACGCTGACATGGTCTTCCTCACCGCAGGGATGGGAGGAGGAACAGGAACAGGAGTCTCACCTGTACTTGCAGAGATCGCGAAGAAGGAGGACTGCATAGTGATTGGAACAGTGACTATGCCATTCGAGATCGAGGGCGCAAGGATGAGCAAGGCAGAAGATGGTCTCTACAAACTGAGGCAGCACGTCGACACCGCGATCGTTATTGAAAACGACAAACTCCTCGATATCGCAGGAGACATGCCTCTCGACCAGGCATTCGGAGTAGCCGACGAACTCATCACCACGATGATCAAAGGCATAACGGAGACGATATCAAAGCCTTCACTCGTCAATCTGGACTACGCAGACGTCCAGGCGATCATGAATGACGGAGGCGTAGCAGTAGTAGGATACGGAGAGTCAGATACAAACAACAAAGGAAAGGAAGCAATCCACGAAGCACTAAGCAACCCGCTGCTAGACGTCAACTTCGACGGCGCAAACGGAGCACTGCTCCACGTCGCAGGAGGCAACGACCTTACACTTAACGAAATCAACGAGGTCGGGCAGCACGTCAAATCCAAACTCAACAACCAGGCACAGACGATCTGGGGCGCAAGAGTCAAGGAAGAACTTCAGGGTAAGATTCAGGTAATCTCCATCATCACAGGAGTGGAAAGCCCATACGTCCTCGGAGACATCGACGAAGAATCAGAGACAGAAGTCACAGGCGACGTCAACGACCTCGGACTGGAAGTAATGAACGGATGATCAAAACTCTTTGAATTTTGTGAATCCAGAAAATCCGAGAGGATTTTCGCCAAGCTGGAGTCCACCAGGATTTCAGCAAGGGCCTCTTAGAGGCCTAAAGTACGAAAACCGAAGGTTTCTGGGCCGAAACCCTGACAGGTTTCTCGGCACAGAAGACAGAGAAGTCTTCGACTCCAGAAAATCTTCGATTTTCGTCGCTATGTTAGGAGGAGTCATGAGCCCAAAGCAAAAACACTCCCCTCCCCCCCCTTTTTGTTTCAGGCTCGGGCTCCTCCCAAACACAATATTTTCAACAGCCCAGATGGGTGAACGTGGAAGGACTGCAGGAACCTTTTCGAGAAAAAATCTCGAAAAACACTCCCCTCCCCCCCTTTTCCTGCACCGGAAGCGTTCACCCGACCGGGCTTTATCTTCTAAAAATCCAGGACAAGAATTATCTTCGGTTTGCGGGAAAATCCCCGGGATTTCCGCATCGAAAAACTGTTAACACTTGACATCGATAACATTCTCACAGTGGCAAACAATTACTACATGTGGACGCTTGCATCGATAGCAGCAATGGTGCTCGGAACGGGAGCAAGCATCATCGTCGGGAACCCGGCGATAACCGGAACATCCGTGGCAGCTTCATTCCTGCTCTACAGGCAGGGCGTGAAAGTGGCGAGGATGAAGGGACGAACTGATACATCGAAGGTGCTGCATTCTCTCTCTGCTAATCTTATCGAGTTCCTGGGATTGTTCTCAGCCTACTTTTTCTCACCGGCTGCTCTACCGGTTTTCTTCGCAGCCGTGGCCGTCGGCTTCCAGAACTCGTTCCACCTGATGCTGAAGGACAGACTCAGGTCTTCCAATGTCGAGATAATCGGCAGGCAGGAGAGAGTCGCTATACTTGCTGCAACACTGGTCGCAGGATCCTTCAACGAGTACATAGTGTTCTACGGCCTTCTAGTTGTCGGCGGCGCCGCCGTTGTTGAGTCGGGGCGCCAGCTTTTCCTTTCCCTGCGGTGAGTCTCCACCTATTTAATTTTTCACGACGCGGACTTGTATATGAAGGCGCCAATCTGTAATGTATGTCTGAAGAGCGACGTTCTCTGCAGCAACTGCGAGGAGAAGCTGGAGAACGGCGAGATCAACGAACTCGAGATCAAAATCTCAAGAAAGCTGAAAGAACTCAGCGACGAATACGGAAGCCTCCGGGACTCGGAGATCCTCCACATCTACGACACGGAAAACGTTGTCGTCGTGGTAACTGCCGAAGGCGACGGAGCCAAGGTAGTCGGCAGAAGCGGAGAAATAGTAAAGAAAGTCGCGGAAGAAATCGAGAAAAGTATCCGTGTCGTTGAGAAGAGCGAGAGCGACCGAGAAGTCATCAAAGGACTGCTGAGCCCGGCGGAGATCGAGTCAGTTAACACGGTGTTCGCTCCTGAAGGCGAGCACAAGAAGGTAGTGGTCGATGAGGAGTTCGAGGGCAAGATCAACATGTCCACGGACGAACTAGAGGACATCATCGAGAAGATCACAGGAACCTACTACCAGATCAGCTTTGAATAAAGCCATGAAAGGGCCTAGGGAGGAGCTTTCCGAATTTATCAGGGAGAAGAAAGCCTCGTGGGTTTACAGGCCCGACGGCAACTCCTCTATTCTCGGCGGTTTCTCACAGGTTTACGGAGCAGTGGATGAGATAATCACCGAGAAGCCGGAGCGAGAAGGCTCCTCATTCAACAACATCCCTGTCAGCAAGATAACTAACCAGGAGATCCAGCACTACCTCGGCAAGACCTCCCAGTACACAGGCAGTTTGAACGAGGCACTTGAGAACCATGGATACGCCGGGATCTGGGACGCAGAGACAGAGGACATGACACGCGTATGGGGGCTGACAAGGAACGAGGTCAGAGACATAGAAAATAAGATTGTAAGCGCGATTGACACCAGCCTCTGACCAAAAACTTATTTCTAACTAGCTTCCGAAAACCACACATGGACGCCACAGAAACCAGGAACACCCTATTCCTCCACCACTTCCACACCGAGAAGTCAACAGATTACGTTAACGAACTGACGGAGGAGCCGGAGTGGAAAGGAATCAACCATCTTGGCGACCCGGTGAAGATACTGGAAAAACTGGGGGAAGGCCAGAAGGCAGTCATAGTACTGACAGAACACTACAGGACAAACAGAGAAGGTTTCTTCAGGGAACTTGGTGAGGAAGCCGAAGAACTGGGCGGCAGCTACGAACTGAACGAGCGAAGCCTGGTAATGGAGCACGAAGATTCCAAGGTAGCGATAATCAACGGAGTGGAGGCATCCTACAGGAGGAGGGACAGCCATCTGGTTCTGGTAGGCCTCCCACTGCGCGAAGAAAAAGAGTACTACAACATAGAAGGGGAAGAGCTTTCAGAAGTTCTTGAAGACGCAGCTTTTGCTCATCCTGCGCACCCCTTCCTCGGGGAATTCGGCATGGATATGGAGGAACTGGAAGAAGTATGTGAAACGATTAAAGAATCCTCCGCAGAACTCTTCATACCTTACACGTACGCATACCCTGTCAACATCGACAGGAACGCGCGTGGAGAAACAGACAGCGAAATCAACGTACAAAGACTTGCAGAAAAATACGATGCGCAGATGATAGTGGAGCACGACCATCACGTCCACCTGCCCAGCGGCCTCGGAGGAATCGGACTGCTGGAAGATTCTGCGATAGAGAAACTTGAGAGCGGAGAGATACCACTAGGTGAAATCAAAGATATGAAAGTGATCGAGCCCACAAAGTTAGACACGTTCCAGGACCTTTTCCGCGCCGGCAGAACGTACGCCGACCAGCTACCTAACTACATGGAATGGAAAGGTCTGTGGAAGAGGCTGACATTCCCGTACGGAAGAGAGGAGCTGAAAGAACTGAGGGACAGGTACTATTCTGCCGAGCTTGAGGATCTGGACATGGATGAACTGAGGAAGAGGAGCCGGAAGCTTAACTAGAACTTTAATTCTTTGAGGTAAACTTCCAGTTATGGAGAAAGGTAAAAACAGCAAGCGCTTCGTCGTCGTAATCGATCAGGACAAGATCGAGCCTGACCTGGCCCGTGAAACAGTCATCAACTACGACCCCTTGAATCGTGCAGGAAAAGAGGGCGGTTTCTACATCGACGAGAACGAGGAACTCCACATCGCTGAGGAGGACGTGATGGAGGCTCACAAGATGGCGATCAACAAGTACCCATACGATAACGCCATCCAGATGATTCAATTACCTGCAGAGGAGGGCGAGAAGGTCCACCAGTTCCACGACAACAGCTTC
>JBDGTY010000013.1:0-13254 GCA_042216335.1 Candidatus Nanohalobium sp. | reverse complement strand
GACAGGGAAGTGGACGTCCTTTCCGGAGGAGAACTCCAGAGAGTGGCGATTGCCTCGACAGTCCTGAAGGACGCCGACATCTACATGATCGACGAGCCCTCCTCCTTCCTCGATGTTAAGCAGAGGCTGAACATGGGGCAAGAGATCCGGAAACTCTCCGAGGATAATCCCGTGATGGCTGTAGAACACGACCTGGCCACTCTCGACCTCATCTCGGATCGGATAAATATCTTCTTCGGCGATCCCGGAAGCTACGGGATGGCATCCAACGCATTAAGCAGCAAAGAGGGAGTCAACCGTTACCTGGAGGGCTACCTGCCCAGCGACAACATTCGAATACGTTCAGATGAGATAAAGTTCGACCGCTCGAAGAGATCACAGGTCGAAAACAAGCCGGTGGTCGCAAAGTTCGAGGAGATGGTTAAAGACTTCGGAGAGGACGAGTTCAAGCTGGAGACAGCTGAAGGCGCGATCCACGAGGAGGAGATACTTGCGATCTTCGGGGAGAACGGCCTCGGAAAGACAGTTTTCGCCAAGATGCTGGCGGGCGCCATAGACCCAGACACAGGAGAATCTCTGGATATGGACATAAGCTACAAGCCGCAGTACCTGGAAGCCGGCGACCAGACAGTCGAGAAAGCAGTGAGAGAAGTGGCGAACCCGGATAGCCGGAAATTCGAGACCCGGATCGCGGAACCCTTGACGCTGGAGCCACTCTACGAACAGAAGTTAAGCGAGCTTTCAGGAGGGGAGCTCCAAAGAGTCGGCATCGCCATGTGTCTCGCCAAAGACGCCGACCTGTACCTTCTTGACGAACCATCCGCATACCTCGATGTGGAATCCAGGGTCGAACTCGGGAAGACACTGAAACGTTTCGCCCGGAAGACCGAGAAACCACTGCTCGTCATCGACCACGACCTCCTCCTACTGGACTACATCGCAGACCGTGGCATGGTATTCAAAGGAGAACCCGGAAAACAGGGAGAATCAACCGAGCCGATGAGGATCGAGGATGCGATGAACGACTTCCTGGAAGAGGTTGAGATCACGTTCAGGAAGGATCCAGAGAGCGGAAGGCCACGGGCGAACAAGCCCGGTTCTCAAAAGGATCAGGAACAGAGGAAGAGCGGAGAGTTCTATGAGCAGTAAACTTTCGGAAAGGAAGAAACAGGAGATCAGAGAATTTACCAGTGAGGAGTTGGCAGAGGACGAAGAGCCTCTTTTCTATGCTTTGAGCGGAAGTCACCTCTATGGATTTCCAAGCGAGAAAGGCGGCGATATCGACATCAGAGGTTTCCACGCCGTTAATTCTGAGGAGCATCTGAAGCTTGATTCTCCACGTGAACAGCTTGAGGTTGAGAAGGAGTGGGATTCATCCTTTACCCAGTCGAAGATGGATCTGGTGAGCTATGAGCTGAAGAAGTTTGGCTACCTGGTTTTCAAGACTAACTTTAATGTGCTGGAGTGGATTTTTGGAGAAAATATCGTCTGGAATCAGCGAGAGGAAGAGCTGGAAGAACTTCAAGAAATAGTAGAGTCCCATCTTCCTGCCGACGTGCCCTACCATTACAGAGGAATGGCCGAACAGAATTACGATAAGTTTCTGAACCCGGACAGCGGAAGCTACAATCTATCAGCCAAGAAATACCTTTACGTGCTGAGAGGCCTACTTGGTGCCAAATTCATACAGGAAAACCATGAACTGGAACCTGACATAACGAAGATGGCAGACCAACTCCTGAAAAAGGAAGAAAAAGAGATAATAGAAGAACTTATTGAGGAAAAACTCGAAAAGGAAACGGAAACAGCCTCGAAAGAACTCAGAGAGGAGGCAGACAAACTAATCAACGACCTCTTCGACGATGTAGAGGTTGAAGCCGACAAAGACGATGAAAAACTTTCCCAGCAGATAGACGACTGGATGCTGAAAGTAAGGCAATCGTAATACATTTAAGTATTACAAAAGCGTTTACACTTATGGCGACTGTTTCTGCAAGAGTGCCGGAAGAGCTGAAAAGACAGGTTTCTGAGGAGGATATCAGCCTCAGCGAGGTCATCCGTAAAGCCTTGGAGGAAGAGCTGAAGAAGAGAAGAAGAGAAAAGATTCAGAAAGATGCAGAGAAATTAAGCGATAAACTTCAGGAAGTCGATTCGGATGAAGTAGTAGAATCTATCAGAGAGGACAGGAAGAGATGATATTCGACACGAGCAGCCTCGTGAAAATCCTTACAGAAGGAGAAGTCGAAAAGCTGTTTGACGAGAAGATACTGGATTTAACCTTTTACGAGACCGGGAACGTGTTCTGGAAGATGCACAACCTCCAGAACAGGATAGAAAAAGAAGAACTGGCTGAACTAATCAAGCTGATTGACAGACTTGAAAAGGAGATGGAAGCAATCCGGCCGGATAGAGAGAAGGTTATGAAAATCGCCTCGAAGCACGAGATAACCTTATACGACGCATCCTATCTGACCACAGCCAAGGAAGCAGGAGAGAAACTGGCTACAGAGGACTCTGAACTAGCAGAAGTTGCCGAAGAAGAAGGCGTGGAAATTACCGATACAGAGGAATTAAACTAAATTTGCTTAAAATTTGTGAATCTTTCTATATCTATGTCGGAGAGGTATACAGGAAGAGTAGCTGCCACAGTCATCCCCAGAACTGGTGAAGAAAGGTATTTTCTGGTTGCCCGGAGGAATGATAACGGCGACTGGGAGTTTCCTGGCGGTAAAGAACACGTGGATGAGGATTCACTGTATACTGCGGAAAGAGAGATGGATGAGGAGTTCAGCATAGAGGTAACTGCTGTCAAGTCCAAACCAGACTATATTTGGAAAGGTGGTGAATACGACATAATCCCTGTATACGCCGAACACATGTACAGAGATATGGAGAAAGTGATCGATGAAGAACTTTTGACCGATCACTCCGAATACACCTGGATCGACACAGAGAACCTTGGAACTAACCTGGAGAATGCCCGTGAAAAGCTTGGAGAAGAGATTAAAGCGCTGGAAGCGTTCGATTTACTATGACAGAGAAAATTGATGTCGTCAAAGTCCTAATCCAGAATGATAGTGGCGAGTTTTTGATGCTGAAAAAATCTTCGGGTTACGGCTGGATGGCGGACAAGTGGGAGCAGCCGGGCGGAAAGATTCAGGATGATGAGGACAGGTTTGAAGCCGCGGAAAGAGAGATTAAGGAAGAGACTGGCCTGAATTCAGAAGATTTCAGGGATCTTGTTAGGCTGGAGATAGAGGATGATGAAACCGTCAACTGCTTCGTGATGTTCAATAATTCCTTCTCCGGAGAGATAGAGCTGGAGGAAGAGCATCAAGAATACAGATGGATAGATAGCAAGGAGGCTTTGGAACTGAACTGGCATAGAAACGCAGCCTATATTCTTCCTGTCATAGAATATCTAAGCGATTATCTTGAGTCAGAAAAGGATATGGTTCGGGAGAGCGAATCAAAGTTGTGAAACTATTGATAGAGAATGAGGATGGAGACTTTCTGACAATGCAGAAAACCTCAGAAGATAAAGTACACAGTGGCCACAAATATACTTTGTACGGGAGAATGGCCGGTAAGTGGGAGCTGCCGGGAGGAACTTTAGCAGAAGGAGAAGACAGGTTTGAAGCAGCGAGAAGGGAAGCTAAAGAAGAAATTGGCATTCAACTCGGAGAAATTAGTGATATAGTCAGGGAAGAGATAGAGGAAGAAAACGATGTAGACACATTTATCATACACTGTAGCAACTGGGAAGGCAAGGTAGAAATATCGAAAGAACATCAAAACTTCGCCTGGGTCACCGCCGACGAGTACAAGAGAATGAACTGGCACCAAGACGCTGGCTACGGATATCCTCCGATGAAGTTCCTTCATGAATACCTGGATAAGGAGAAGGTTTACTGATCTGCCTGGTAGTTGACTTAAAATTTTAGTACGTTCGAGTGGGTAGTGGCAGGGACTGTTGACGAGGTTGAAAGGATACTTGAGAAAAGCGATGTGATGACGATCTATCAGGTCTAGTCGGTTCTCTTGACACGCCTGACAGCTTTACCGGAGAAGCAGTAGAGAAAAGAGAATCTCTTGACCGGCCAAAACTTGAGGGAGACAAGCCTAAACTGATAGGTTCCGGATTTGAGCAGCTAGCAGCATGGAGCTATGGTGCCGAGTTCAAGGACAATGCTGCGGATGTATACATAGGCTTTGATGAGAATTTCGCCGGATGGCCGGTACAGGTAAAGTCCTGCTCCCTTTTCGTCAATAATGGAGGATCGGGTCAGAGAGGCAGTTTTGTCGTCAGAAATAACTCATATGGAAAACTACCAGACAGGTCCTTAATCGAGCTGAATCTTTATAACATCGTGGAAGAACCTGTGTCAAACCAGAGGCCAACTTTGAGGTTTAATCCTGATGAATAAAGCGGGATAGATGACTTTGAGGAGCTCAAGAGAGATACGCAGATATTTGAGCCAGCAGAGGAAGGAGAACCTGAAGACGACTTCATCTACCTAGATATCCACAGGAACGCCCTTTTACCCAAGAACCTCTTCGAGGAGGTGGTAAGAAGATACGACGACGCAGACCTAAGTCTATCACCGGAAGAAGACGAAGCACCCTGGTACCCGAGAGAGGAATACAACGTGCCATGGAAAAAGATATTCGGCGAACAAGATACACTGGCAGAAAAAAGCCCTTTAAGGAAAACAGCAAGAGATCTCTACCACGAACAGAAAGACCATCGACTCACAGGATACCAGTCCAAAATCTGAGTTGGTTTCACCTACAGCAGCTAACCATTGAAAACGTATCCTGCCGATTCTTCATCCTGGCAGCACGATGTTCAGCAGCGCCACTACCAGCCCAGCCAGCCCCATCCGTGCGGCTGCCCATAGCATCTTCTGACGTGAAATCCTGGCCATGTATGCGCCGAAGGCTCCGAGAAGCAGCACCGCCAGGGCGACAGACAGGATCGTGGCCTGGAGCATCGTCAGTAAACCTCCTCTTTCAAGAAGGAAGGGCAGGATAGGAACCAGTACTCCGATGACCGGGCCGAGGCCGCTGCTCAACGAGTTTATTATCCGGCCCTGTTTCTTCTTTTCGTGCACCTCGGTATTCTTCAGGTCCTCCATCATAGAGTCCTCGAGGGCATGCAACTGGGCGAGTTTCTCCGCTTTCTCTATCTCCCATACGCTCCAGACCCCGGAAGTCGCGAGTCCGATGCCCGCGCCGATCCCAACCTTGAAGACCGTCAATCCGTCCGGTACTCCGGATAGAAAAGAACCGACGGCTACTCCTGTTGCTGTGAGTGTTCCGTCGAATCCGTTGGATATGAAGTATCTTCTGGAGATGCTTCTGACTTCTTCGCGCTGCCAGCTCTCCCTGAGCTCCTCGATCATCTATCTTCCTCCTATTTTATTTGTCCTGAGGTGTTTCGACTTCCTCGACTATATCTTCCCCGCACACTATCTCGTCAAAGCTGTGGATACTTCCTCCCAGGTCCTCGACCAGTTCCTTGATCTTTTCCTCCCTCAGGTTTTCTCCCTGTACTGTTATCTTGATGTTCTGGACCTCTTCATCTATTTCCAGCATGGTGGCGTTGACGCCTTCTGCTTCCTCCATCTCGCTGATTTCCTGTGCGAACCGGGTGATCGAGGGTTCGTGCGGTTTGAGCACGTCGAGGACGAGTCTCCTGATGTTTGCCATAAACACCGTTTATTTGGTGTTTCCCGGGTTTAAAGCAGAGGGGTTTAAGAAACTTATACCGCCTGTATGTACTTGTATGGGAAGAGTAAGACAGACCTACGTCAAAAGACTGGCACAGGACCTGGTAGACGCAGACGAGAAAAAGTTCTCCGAAGACTTCGAGGAGAACAAAGAAGAGCTTAAAGAGACAGGAGAATTCACCTCAAAGAGGCTGCGGAACAGGGTCGCAGGATACATCGTCAGAGTCGTACAGAATAAAGAACTGTAGCAGTTATTGCCACAAATAACAGGTGGATCAGCTGCAGCCCTGGAACATCTCTGGAACTGCGCTTGTTCTCGAGTACTGTCACCGGGATGGTTCTTGTGGTGTTTATTCCCAGGTTGTTGTTTTCTGCTACTATCTCCAGGTCTTTATCGGTCTTTGAGTCGGGCATTATCCTGATCTTGTAGGTTCTCTGGGTCTGGCCGGGAAAGGCCGAGATCCTCCTGGACTGGCCCCCACCGAGGAATTCTGCTTCGACCCCTGTAAGGTTCAGGGTAAGATCTTTCACGTTATTCACATTATTCTCAACTGTAAGCTGTGCGTACCTGTTACTATCCGCGTTCATCACGATAGAGGAGTAGTTCAGATCTATGGATAGATCGCTCCTGTAGCTCCTCCCCACTACCTTCGTGAACGTGAAAGTTGTATTTACCGTATCCCATTTATCCTCTACTTCAACAGTCCACTCGTACTGGCTGGAAAGTGCGTTAGGAATCTCCCATTCATGGCTAATCGTATTGCCGGAACTGACGCTGGCGGAAGCCAGGTAATCACCATTATGGTCGTAGATCGTCACCTGCAGAGGCCGGTTGTGGTACGCCGAGTTGTCATCCTCTACCCGGGCCAGTAGATTCACAGGGAAACTTGAGACTACTCCCGAATCCGAAGGCTCGATAGCAAAAGCTTTAGGCTTGGGATTATCCACAAAGTAGGACGCAGTGCGGATAGTCGTGGCCCCCCTGCCATCCTTCACTCTGACTGTAAAGTTGTACCACCTCTCCGCAGGATCGGCAAAGAAATCCCTTGCAGTGGTCAGAACCGCTTCATCAGTGTTCGTGGTGAGATCCATGGCCGCGTTCGTCTCCATCCGGACACTGGCGTTCGTGAAGTTGTAGACCCCACTGACAGTACCAGGATTCGGATGAGCATAAGTGAACTGCGGCCGGAAAGTCTCACTCCAGGAAACACCGCCTGTTGGCTGAGGACTTATATCCTCAAGCCTCGGAGGATAACCCAGGTTCACGACGTTGTTGGCCTCGTTCGGCTCCAGAGTGTTACCGTGGCCATAAGATGTGCCGTCCCAGTATCCCTTTGGATCGGCCCGGATATAGATAGATTCAAGATCAGAGAATATCGGGTTGGACTCTGACAATTCAATTGTGAAACGTTGCTCCTCACCCTGACTCAAGCGATTGAGGTTATAGCTTTCATAATTGGCACTTAATCCGGAACCATCTGCTATCCATACTTTCCGGATTTTCGATTCAGTGTTCCCCACATTTTCCACTGTAAAATTGACGTACACCTTTGACCTTTCTCTGAGGATAGAGGCATTTTCCACATCGAAGTCAACGTATCGAACATTTTCCTGTCGGCTGCCACTGAAACCAAATGTTTTCAGGCCTTCCGGATCCCTGATCCTCAGGAAGGAATCTCCTGTCTGAAGTTCCTGTGTGCCATGATCTGTGGGCCGCCAGTGAAACACGAAAGTGTGCTCACCACGAACCGAATTCACATTAACAAATTTGTAGTTATCATTTCCGCTCACCTGTTGCTTGCTATCATAGTTCTCTGTAGAGTAGCTGTTTGAATCCACGGCCGCAGTAAGGTTGGCTTCGACTTCTATGGAACTGGAGATATCTCCAAGTATATCCTGCCAGTCAGAATTTGAAGGACTACTAGAAAGATTATATACCTCTCCCCCCGTCTGCGCTGCAGCAGTTTCAAAATGAGATCTACAGCTCCCCAGGTCTCTTACAATCGCATAGAACTTGAAACCCTTATCAACAAGGTAATCCCCCAGAGCACCCTCCGAAAAGTCAGATACTCCAGTACATGATCCTCTGGCGCCGCCGTCCTCCACCCAGATCACAGCTTTTTCATTCGATTGGTCGTATCCATAGTACTCGTCATCGTAGTATTCAACACCCCCTGTATAATCTGATGCCTCAGTGCCGTAACCAACTGCCTCCGAGATAGTGTCATCAGGCCCCTCAGACGTAGTCCTCTCAGCAAGCCTGTCAGCACCCTCCTTCAGATCGTTAAGATTGGATGTAAGGCCGTTACCATCAACAACATCCCGGGGCTCGCTCGAACCAGAATGATCGCCCGGATAGTCGGAGTCAGAACAGGCTTTATCATCACAACCACTTCCAACCACAGTACCCTGAGCTCCACCCCCCAACTGATCGTAAAACCACTTTATATTGTCCCTAACTCCATTTATAACAGGACCCATACTGTAGGTCTCATCAACCGCGAAGGAAACCTGAACACGCTGATTCATAGTGTAATGAAATCTGCTCTTGACAGGTCTTCCCATTACAAAAATTCCATCTCCATCTTGGTCATTAACATCCACGGATAGATCAGTAACAGTAGCTTCTCCAGCCGCAAACCCAGATAGCACTGCCAGAAGCGCTAAAACCAAGACAAAATTTTTCCAGACCACATAACAGTTGGAACATTTCGAGAATAAAAAAGCTCTTCACCGTGAGCAACCTACACGGCGGGAAATACTTAAATTTAGGACACAACAAGTGAATATGGACATCGAACTTGAGAGTAAAAACGACTTTTTCTTCGATCTGGATAAGACCATCTGGAACTGGGACTCGGCTATCATCGGAGCGGAAGACCTGATAGATACGATCAGAGAGGTCGGAAAGGATTACTACTTCGTAACGGATAACACGTTGCTCTCACGGAAGGAGTACGCGAAGAAGCTGTCCTCAATGAACATACCTGCGGACGAGGACCAGGTGCTTACTTCTGGTTACGTGGCGGCAGAGAGGATCGCCGAGGACGGCTACAAGAAGGTCTACGCCATCGGTGAGAAAGGTTTGATCGATGAGTTAGACAGGAAAGATATCAAGGTCTCAAAGGATGCCGATGCGGTCGTGGCCGGTTTTGACCGGCAGTTCAACTATGATAAGCTCCGGAAGGCGATGAAGATCCTCCAGGATGGCGGGAAGCTGTACATCTGTTCGACGGAGAGGACTTTCAGGAAGACCTCGGGCGAGCAGCCGCACCAGAAACCTTTCAACAAGGCTCTTAGGGAGTACGCGGATGATTCCCAGGTTGAGCTGGTCGGAAAGCCGAGCAAAAGTTTCCGGAAGGTCTTCAAGGACTACTTCTCCTACTTCCCGACCGCCTCCCTCGTGATAGGCGACCGGGCCGCTGACATCGAGTTCGGGAACGATTTGGGTATGAAGACCGGGGCCGTGATGAGCGGCGACCTCGACAGAGAGATATTGGCAGCAGCCGATGAAGACCAGCAGCCGGACTTCGGGTTAAGCAACCTGAACCGTTTGAAGAGGAATATTATCTGAAGCCATAGGAGAAATCCAGTTCAACCTGGTAAGAACCTCCGGATTCCTCTATAGTGGCTGCGTCTCTTATTTCTTGATACAATGCCTCTCCATCCGGACTCATTCTCAGTCTGTGCTGAGAATTAAGACTATCTCCTCTCAGATGCCTTATGACTAAGTTGGCGAGAGTGTCCTCCTCAAGGTTAATTTCGTCCACGTCAAGACCTTCACGCAGCACGTCCTTTTCTATCTTCCCTCGATAGTCTTCACTATTCTCATAACTTTCTACTACTCCTCCCAGAAAAACCGCAATCTCATCTTGAGGAACATCCCCTCCTGAAGTAGAGAAGTAACTTCTTAGGCCTGAGGAATCTGCCATATTTTGAAGGTTGTCAAAGACACTCACAGACCGTTATAGAGGGAAAGAATCTTATAAAACATATGGAATATTTACTGCCGTAGTGTAGCAAAATGATGAGAGCGAGGAAGGTCTGCGACACACTGAGAGAAGATGAGCTGAAAGAATTAATGCAGGAGCACACCGTCTACGAGGACAACGAGACCAGGATGTATGTAGGACATCTCGAGAGTTTGTACGAGAATGCATCGGATAACGGCCGAGAAGGCATCTTTGGCCGTGCTCTGGCCGAAACCTGCGAAGATGCTCTAGAAGGTGAAAATCCAGAGGATGAAAGTACTGTGGTGCTGTATCATTCGGAGGGAACGGAAAGATACTGGAGGCCGGGAGACGCAGTCTACAGAGTCTTCGATCACCTGCTCGACGGAGCGCCTGAGGACGAGGAGTACGGGTTCCTGGAGGTCGAGTTCGAGGACAGGGATTTTCAGCCCTAAGGATAAAAAGGAGTTTAAAGAAAATTAGCGTCCAAACAGTTCTCTAGGTGAACTCGTTATCACAGAAGATAGAAAGGTCGCGGTTACTTCAGCACTCCCATACGTACACGGAATCCCACATCTGGGCAACATGGCAGGAAGCGTACTGCCGGCTGAACTGATGCACAGGTTCTTCGACCTGAAGGGAGTTGAGAACGAGTTCATCTGCGGCGGAGACGTACATGGAACACCGCTGGAACTCGAGGCAATCGAAAGAGGAGAAGACCCGAAAGATATTAAAGACAGCCAGAACGAGAAAGTCAGGGAAGCATACGAAAGCCTTGAAGTCGACTTCTCCATCTTCTCAGACACCCACTCCGATTATAACAGGAAGCAGACCCACGACATGTTCGAGGAACTATACTGCAAAGGTTTGATCAGCGAGAAAACCCAGAACATGGCCTACTGCCGTGACGACGAAAGGTTCCTACCCGACAGATACATCGAGGGGGAATGCCCTCACTGCGGCGGCCTGGCGAGAGGAGACCAGTGCGACGACTGCGGAAAACTTGTTGAACCAGAGGAAATAGAGAATCCAGAGTGCCAGATATGTGGCGGAGACAGTATAGAGTTCAGGGACACCGATCACTTGTTTCTCGACCTGACAGAGTTCAAGGGCGAACTGAAAGATTGGATAGAAAACGAAGACCCAATCCCCGGGCATATGGAAGGCCAGGTGCTCCATGACCTGGAAGAGGCAGAAGAGCGTTCGATAACACGTGACCAGGACTGGGGCTTCAGCATCCCTGTCGAAAGAGTAAATCAGAGGATAGAGGAAGAAGAATTAGATGTCGAAAAGCTTAATCCAGAGGTCTACGACAATAAGGCCCTTTACGTCTGGTTTGACGCACCGATCGGCTACATAGGGTTCACGAGAGAGCTGTTTGAAGACGATGAAGAGTGGAGAGAGTACTGGGACAGCGATGCAGAGATCATCTACTCTGTAGGGAAGGACAACGTCATATTCCACACAGTCATCTTTCCAACGATACTTCTCGGCGCCAGGAACGATGATATAGAGTATGGGCTGCCTGACTGGGAGTTCCTCCAGAACCACCTGATGTGGGAGGGCGGCGCGTTCTCAAAGTCAAGGAACCGCGGAGTATTCATCGACGACGCAGTCAAGTACTACGAGCCCGACTACTGGAGGTTCTACCTGGCCAGAAGACTCCCAACCACAGAGGACACAAACTTCGCCTGGGAGGACTTCGAGTCAGAGGTCAACGGCGTGTTGAACAACACTGTCGGCAACTTCACCAACAGAGCGTTAAGCCTGGCAGAGGACTGGTTCAACGGAAAGGTTCCAGAACCAGAACTGGAAGAACAGGATGAGGAAGCGCTGGATAAGACCGAGGAACTACTGGAGAGATACGACCAGCAGTTCGAGGACCACGAGGTCAAGGAAGCGCTTGAGACAGCAATCGAACTTGCGAGACACGGAGACAAGTACCTCAGCGAGGAACAGCCCTGGAACCACGAGGAGAGAAGGAGGGAGACGATCTACGTCGCAGTCCAGATAATCAACGCATTAAGCAAGGCGATGTATCCTTTCACACCATCATCCAGCAGAGAGATGGCCGAGCAGCTCAACACGGAAATCGATGCAGAGGAAGGAGTAAACGATCTGGAAGAGGCTGTCGGAGAGCTTGAACCAGGCCACGAACTGGGAGAGCGAGAGATACTTTTCGAGAAGATCGACACTTCACAGCACCAGGAAGACAGCGAGGACGACAACATGGAAGACGAATCAGAGGAAGAATCAGCGGACCACGGTTTCAACGAGGACACGGTCAGCTTCGACGACTTCATGGAGATGGATATCAGGACAGGAAAAGTCCAGGAAGTCGAAGAGCATCCGAACGCAGACAAACTCTACAAAGTACAGGTCGACGTCGGAGAAGCAACGCTCCAGACCTGCGCAGGACTGAAGAACCACTACAGCAGGGAAGAGCTTGAAGGAAGGAATGTCATCGTATTGGCCAACCTTGAACCGACCGAGCTACGTGGAGAGAAAAGCGAATGCATGATGCTGGCAGCAGAGGATGAAGACGGAAACGTCACCATGCTGACAACAGAAGAAGAGATGGAAGTAGGGAGTGAGGTCAGGTAGCTAGAGGTTATCCGCTACGCCCCAGCCTGTTTCCGTGTCCGGTTCTAGAATTTCGTCATCACCTTTTTCATTCATTTCCTGTTCAGTTCTATCAGGAGCTCTATCAGCTGCGTTTACTAAACCTTCACTTCTGTCATTGTATAGTGCCCCGTCACCAGGATCTTCTTCAATATCCTGATCAGAAAGCACGTTGTATCTTGAAACTGCCTCATTACTGAAACCCGACTGAGATTTTTCCACGAAAATTTCTCCAACAAGTTCATCAGATCCGTCCCCAGCCTTCTCTTCACTAATATCTGCTATCTGAACCGAGTACTGGTGGACGTCATCCTGAACGATGTACCTATCCTTCTCAGGATCAGCCGCAACATCATAAGAACTAATCAGCTCAACGAAATCACCTATCTTAGCTCTGGTGCCTCCTACGCCCTCAAGCACGCTCTTATCATATTCTCCAGCTTTTTCCAAATCTTGTGTTAATTCAGAAACCATCAAAGATCGCCTCTCGGAGAGTAGCCTTCTTCCAACTTTTCTGTTGTTTCTCCCCACGAACTTGATCCTGATTGCTTGGTTTCATTGAATACACGATCGTAGAGTTGATCGAATTGATAATCCTCTTCATCTTCCAAACCTTGAACAGTTTTAGATTCTAGGATTTCTTCACTACCATCTTCCTCAACTGCTTTAATTATATAGTGCTCGAAGTCCTCACCATCTCTATCAAAACGATCTCTCCTAAATTTGTAATGAATATCTCCTACTTCGGCTGTTTGAGTTACAGTGCCAAGTTTCTCCATCTTAGATCACCCTGTGACGATCTCAGCATGTTTCAGTTCGATTTTGACTTCAGGAGTTTCAGCCCTTAGCTCCTCGAGGGGCTGGGATGCGATCGAGTTGTATTCAGTTTGACTCATTGCGATCATATGTTGTTATTGTATAGTGACACATATAAAGGTTGTGGCGTTGGT
>JBDGTY010000012.1:0-20908 GCA_042216335.1 Candidatus Nanohalobium sp. | reverse complement strand
GCTTTCAGAAAATTGAGTGAGGGACAGGTCCCGGGTTCAAATCCCGGCCAGGGCTAACAGTTTTCTGTCAATTAATTCGGTCAAAGTAAAAGGTGGGTGGAGATGACTATGTCAAATGACACGAGGCGACATCCACAACCTAGACGGCGCATTAGACAACACTATCAACAAAATCAAAGAATCACAGCACATCGCTGAACGAGACAAAGACCTCCTGGTAAGAGGGACTAGTGATATACCTAGTTTCCTATCCTACATGCAGAGCAAGGGACACTCAAAGAGCAGGATGAACCGGTACCTCAGAACCATATTCCGGATGCTCAAAAGGTGTGACTGGGAGATAGAGGAAGTAGACAAGACCAAGGTCACAGAGTATGTAGGAGAGCTTCAGACAGATAATATCTGCAAGCAGAACGGCGAACCCTATGCTCCAAGCACTAAGAGAGAAATAAAGAAAGGAATCAGGAAGCTCTACACCGACTACGTAGACAACTACCAGGGCAACCTCAATCTACCGGAAGGCTTTGAGGCCGAGGAAATAATCTCCTTTACCTTGACAGTAACTAGAGAATACACAGATCCTGACAAACTACCAGGCCCCGAGACGGTAAAGAAGCTGGTAAAAAACACAGTAAGAACCAGGGATAAAGCCTATATCATGCTTTTATGGAGTACAGGAGGTAGAAACGGTGAAGTGCTTGGTCTGAAGTGGAAAGACGTGAAGTTCACCAACGATATAGGTAAGGTAGTGTTCAGAGACACCAAGACGGGAGGCGACCACTCGGTACCTATGGCAGAAGCCTATCCATTCATGTACAAACACAGAGAGTCCGACCCACAGGGACATAACCCGGAAGCATTCGTCTTCAGAAGCGTACAGCAAGGAAACCAGCTAAGTTCAGGAGCAACCAACCAGATTCTGAAGAGGGCGAAAGGAGAGGCCGATATTCCTGAAAAAATCAAGGTAAATCCTCACGCCTTCAGAAAAGGCAGAGCCAGCTACTGGGCGCGCCAAGACATGAACGAGGCATGGATCTGTAAGCACATGAACTGGGCCCCAGGAAGCGAGATAGTCAGACACTACTGCAGAGTCGCCCAAGAAGACGTAGAAAAAGGAGTAGCTGAAAGCCTTGGACTGGAACACGGCGAGGAGAACGCCAAGGAGAAAGAAGCAAGAATCCTTACGCCTTCCGAATGCCATGAATGCGGAACAATCAACGGCTTCGATACAGATAACTGCATGAACTGTGGCGAAACACTCAAGACATCTGACCTGTACAGAGAAGCCAAGATAAAGGAGATGAAGGAAGAAATCAAGTCAGAGATGATAGAGGAAGAAGTAGGAAAATCCAGAGACGACATCCGTGGCATAGCAGAGAAAGTTGTAGAAAACGAGGTGATGCAGTAATGGCCAACGAAGTCTACAACTTCGGATTCAAAGGAATCAAGGCCTTAGACGACGGTTCCTACCAATGTACAAAGTGCAGGAAAAAGTTTGACACACAGGCAAAGGTCAAAAGGCACTACAGCACACTGCACAAGGACGAAAACAGGAACTTAGCACCTGGCCAAGTAAGCGAAGCAGTAGCCTCCAAATCCAAGCATTTGAAGGACGTAGCAGAAAGACTAGAGGTCAACGAAGGCCGCCTATACAGCTTCATACAGAGCAGCCAACACTTCTACCTCAAAGAAGGTCCAGGAAACAGCCAACCAAGAATAGGAGAGATGCTGTAAAGGTGGTAGAAGTGGAGAAGACCTACGTCAACCTGAAAGACCAGCTCGGCGAGGAGGACAGGGAGAGGATTAACGACCTCTCCCAACACTTCAACTCCTTCGAAGAAGCAGTACAGATGGTCCTGAAAAACGGGATAAAGACAGTCATGGACCACGAAAACCTGTCCTTCAACCGCCTAGACGCCGTAGAAATAGAACCAGAAATAGAGAAACAACTGAACAAGGACCAAAAACTCCTCTACAGAATCATCAAGAAAAACCCTGGAATAAACCTCGCCAGTATCTATGAGATGTACGACAAAGAAAAAGAATGGCCCAAAACACGGCCAAGACTAAGAGACTACATCAAAGACATGGAACAAAAAGAACTGATACAAGGAGAAGGAAACCCAAGCAGGCCGGATTACGAGGTTATAGGAATCTAATCTGGTGCACCAATCTCTTCTCTATCCTCAAGACTTACAAAATTATCTTCAATTATATCTTCAGTGGCTACATGAGGGTCAAAGAAGTCTAAATAATCTTGTAGGAGTCCTAACATATCTCCAACCACTTCATAGTTCTCTTCTTTATTATATCTTGTTAAAATTAGGCTTTGGTACGCGCTTTTGACTATGAAATCCTCTAAATCTATGTTTTCATGATAGTCTGTTATTTTAGAAATGTTGTTGAATAGTTCTCGATAGTAGGCCTTGGCAAACTTTTTGGCTTTAGCTTCGGGAATAAATTGATCGAATAGTTCTGGAGTTATCCAGTCTTCATCCTCATATTCTGGTTTTTTAGCTAATTGTTCTTGATATGCCTCATTTTTCTCCTTTCCTTCTTCCAATATATCCAAATATAGATCAGCTACGCCCTCATAATCTATTTTATAGTACTGTGCCTGTTCTCTTCTGCCTTTGGTAATTAATTTCGAGTCTTTAAGCTGTCTTATGGTTCTACTTATAGACGACTGGCTTTTACCTAACTCTCTAGCTATTTCCTTCCCATAGCTTTCATTTTTATCCTTTATTACCGACAGTACCTCTAGAGATTGCCTTGAGTTAAGTACTTTCTTCTGGACATCAGACAGCATATACCTACCACATGCCATGCGAAACCTATATAAGTCAGGTTTAACAAACCGTGTGGTAGGTGGTAACAAAATGGGTAACCTTCACGTTCAAATCGCAGATCAGCTGGAAGAAAGACTGGCTGACGTAAAGCAACAAACAGGACTTTCAAAATCTGAAATAGCTCGTAGAGGGCTTCTTGAGCAGCTTAATCAGTTAGAAAGTGGTTCCAATGAGTGAATCTGTCGATGAGTTGGTTGAGGAGATTCTTGTTGATGTTATAGAGCAGAAGAACCCTGAGGTCCAGAAAGGAGGTGTTTCAGGTGTTAAAGCATGATAAGGCCGTTACAGTATCAAACACGGCCAAGACTCTACCTATAGGTAGAACACATTTAACCCGACTGACTGCTGGCAACTCGTCACATATCTTGAGTACCCGACTATGTTGCGCCCAACGACTGAGAAAATACCGGCCTACAAGCAGTGAAAGGCTGGAGGAAGGAGGAGATGAAAGCCTACTGGGTGGGATCTTCCTTCCCGATACTATGAACTTTTTCCAGAGAACAGAGGTGAAAACTGCAAGATGAAAAGTAAGGAGACCGTAGAGGCCTCCAATGCGTCGAACACATTGGATATGTACGAGAACATAAATAAAAGCAGCAATTCGGTTCCAACCAGGACAGGACAGAAGCTTCAAAGCACAGTAAGATTCGAAGCAGATACCTACAGAGAAGTGGAAGGCATCCAGGATGCCCATGGCATAACGTTTGCCGAAACAGTCCGGAAACTGGTTAAGAAAGGCCTAAAGGCAGTAAACAGAGGTGGTATCCAATGAGTGTTTACTTCTGCCGTGAGTGCAGGGCTGAAGTAGAGAAAACCAATATGGGAGGATTAAATAGGTGCACTGAATGCTGCAGTCGGGAGACGATAGTAGCGGATACGGCAGCTTTGAGAGGTGAGAGGGTTGGAGCTTGATACTGATTCCAAGAATGAGGCCTTTAGACTTCTTATGAAGGTTCTCGGGCAGCAGAGTGAAATTAACCGCAGAAAGGCTTGTAAGCTCCTTACTAAATGTAATGAACCTTACTCAAGGACTTCAGACGCCTCTAATTTCCTCAAGTCGGTGATTAAGGATGAAAACATACCTATCGAATCTGATGGTTCTTCGATAGCACGCACTGATATTGAGGTGGTTTCATGATGTTCTTACTTTTACCCGGGGAGTACCCGGGGACAAAAAGAAAGCCTCTGAAGGCTGAAAAGTGGTTCAATGGTTGTTTACCCGGGTATGTGTACGGGTACTCGGGCACCTATACCCTATGGGTTAGTTTCACCAGTGGTTTTTCTGTATGGATGGAGGTGACTGGGTTTGAGTAAATGGAGTGGAGGTAGAACCGAAATTTACCATAATAAGAAAATTAAGCAGCTCATTGATGAAAAGAAAAATCATCTTAAGGAGCATTACGAGGGGCCTACAGACTTCTTTCAGCAGAAACTAGAGGAAGAAGAGACTCTAAGCTTAGAAGAGAAGATTGAGGTACTGGATGAAGAGATAGAAGATATGAGGCAGGAAAAGGAAAAATTAGAGCGGATTAAGGAGGAAAGAAAAGAGCAGAAGACATTGAAGGACAAGAAGGAGAGGTTACAAGAGAAACAGGAAAAGTTAGAAGAAAAATCTGAAGAAGACTTTGTTGATAGAGAAGAGGCTGAAGAACAGGTTTTAGAGAATCTTAAGGATAGAGCCGGTGCATGGCAGGATATGAATGATGAGGAAATTAAAGACACTCCTGCTTTCGATAAGAAGGTTGAGAGGCTAGTATTTGATGAGGATGAGTTTGAAGATCTTCGTCAGGAAGTAGAACAATTACAGGAAGAGGTCGCTGATTTACAGGGAGAAAGGCCAGATTGGTTCTTGAACCTAGAGCAGATTGAGGTGACTGCTTGATGGTTTCTTCTTTGCCCTTACCTAATCAGAAGAGATACGGGGTTGTTCCGCAGTTGTCATCATTGGGTGTGTCGGTTAAAACCTGTATTATAGGCGGTTTTTGTGGAGGTGAGAAAATCGATGCAAGAGTCTAAGCGTAAGGACTACCAGATCAAGCAGGAGATTCTGGAAGCGCTCGAGGAGTTTCCACATAACGAGAGCCAGCTTGGAAAGAGGCTGGGAACTAATCAGAAGACTGTGAAGAAGCATCTCAAGGAGTTAGAGAGTTATGGCAAGGTCTTCGAGAGCAAAGTGGGTAAACGGCAATGAGAAAACCGTCTGGAAAGTTACTCCTTAATCTTCCAATATTTTTCCTCTATGTTTTTCTGCACTTAGAAGTGATTTAGCACCGATAATCAAGAGTCCTCCTGAACCAATGTAGGCAACGAGATTGGTTAGGCTTGCTGTTAGGCCTGAAGTCATTTTAATCACTTCTAGGACTAGTAAAACACTGTTAACGCCCCTATGAAGAAGATTTCCGCTCTTTGGTACTCTATTTGAAGTCTGTCTGATTCTTTCATACGTAAAGTTTATACTGCTCTGTCTTCAATTTTTTGGTATAGCAGGCCTTTAGGTTCTTCGAGGCTGACATTTTTGTGTTTCATTGTGTGGGTAGGATTTTTGGGGAAGTTTCTGATTAGATTTTAGACTTTAATGTGGAAAATAGTATGTATGGAGGAGGGGCTTTCAGATTTGGAAGAAGAGAGAATTAGGGGTTTGATAGATTATCTCTTATCCGAAAAACTGGAGGCTAGATCGGAAGTTAAACTGAACAAAGTGGCCAGAGAGACAGGTTATGATGAGAACTTTATCGAAAGAGTTAGTAGGCTGGGGTTAATTCACATAGATGGCGTCAGTAACGTTAGTTTGGAAGAGAAAGGAGAGGATTTTTATCAAAATAGTAAACTTAGCTCTCTTCTTACTCAGAATAGGAGGATTAACGCTACTTTAATTAACCAAGAGAAGAAATCGGCGGCTGTAGAAACCATATTTACGTTCTCTTTGTTTATATTTACTTTTATTCAGGTCTATGAGATTGTGTGGTCCACCAATCTAATTGAGGGAGTTTTGAGATATATTTTGTCTATATTTTTAGTTTTGGTGTTTGGATTAGCTATATTTCTAGTGGGAAGTATAGGGTCGCAGAATCTTATGGAGGTCATGAATGAGGAAGTAGATTTCAAGAAACTTGGTTTAGGTGAAATTCATCTTCGGTCTTCCTCAGATAGATAGTAGTTCTAGGATAGAATAGTGTTTGGTCTAGGTCTAACATGGATACATCAATAATCCATGGATGGAGGGTCTATCCATGCAAGGGTGTACCCATGGGTACCTGCCAGCCCATGAGGGGCCTCCCGCCTATGGGGTGTATCCCTGGTACCTTATGAGGTGCTGGCGGATGGCCATGGCCGGCCACTACTGAGGGTACCCCTCCCCTCCCCTTGACACCGCCGTGACACAGAGGGAGGGGGTGTATAGGTGTTGATAGATACCTATAGGTACTTTCTAGACCTCTCTTGACATTAATGTGACACCTTTTGACACGTTTTGTCACCTATTTTCGTTCAGTATATAGTGTGTGTCACTTCCTTCTCCTCTTCTTTCTATCCAGCCTTTCTCTATCAGATTATTCAAGTCTCTCAAGACTGTTTTTCTGGATATTTCTCCATTTACTATTTCTTGATAATCAGAAGAAGTGATTTTTTCTGAGAAGTATAGGTGTCTAATTGCCCTTCTCTGCCGTTGGTTGAGGTCTTGAGGCATTTCCCTACCTATCAAATTTACCACGAACTTTCCATTGTCCACAAAATCAGGCTTTGGATAATTTCTATCAGTCATCTCTTTTGTTATTCTCTGTATTCCTGTCCCCATTTCTTCAGCAAGCTCCATTCTTTGCATTACACTGGCTATAGTAGGGTTTCTTTGTATTGATTCATCTTCCCAAAGATCATCTATTGACATATTGCCTATAAGGCCTCCAGGATTGCTTATTTCTACTCTATTAGGATATACCTTTACTTGAGTTTTTTGCCTTTGATTGTGGTAGTCCCTGTGCACGACTGCATTGACCAGAGCCTCTCTCAGAGCATTAGTTGGGTACTGATTTACTGTTTCTCTGCCTGTGTCTTTGACTCTTCTCTTCGATCTAGTATTACTGTGAATAAAATTTATGGCCTCAAAAACCGCCAATATAAGCGGAGAGTTAATCTCTTTCTTTTCTACCCATTCTATATCGTCATCTTCTGACTCAAATGATATACACTGGATACCTGAGTTAGGAACAAATCTTTCTGGGTTAACTCCAAAAAGAATAGCTCCTGCATTATTTACCTCTATTTTACCTTCCTTTGAATGTGCAAGACCTAGATGTCTAAGCATTGAATCGTTTTCAACTTCTTCATCCGAAATTTTCGCACGTTCCTGAAACTTATCAACTGCATTAGGATCAACGTCTTCAGGATATTGGAATCTACGGCACTCAACCTGCTCAAAGTTTATATCTCCACTTTCTTCCATCAAAGCTCTAATCTGGTCATGAGACATCGATTGATCTACAGTATCTTGTCTTATGTAATACCCAGAAGGAGCTTTATTCACTGCATCTTTATTTCCATCTACATCCACAACCAATAGTCCATCTACCGCCTCTATATTGGTATTCAGAACTCCCTCTACCGTATTTATTTCATCCTGGACATCAGATCTTTTGTCATTTAAATTCCATTTTTCAAGCCCTGGAACTCTGCTGCCATCGTCCTCTAAACCGATAATAAGTTTACCTCCCTCGGCGTTAGCAAAAGAAGTAACTACTACAGCTATATCACTTACAGAACGTTTAAACTCTGTTTTCTGATCTTCTCCAGTCTCAACGATGGATTGTAGTTTTTCTTTATCCATATTCCAGAACTCGTGAAAAGTTCTAAAGTATCTTTCGACTATTTAGCTTCTTCAAGCTCTAGGTTCCCTTTGTCGTTTATCTTCCACTCTAGTTCTTGTCCGTCTTCCCATCCTTTTGCTTTTCTCATGTTCTTTGGCACTGTGATTGTTGCTTGGTCTGTAGAGTCTTTGACTTGAAGTTTGTAACTCATAACGTTATTTAGAACGTTAAAGTTACTTAAAATTGGCGAATTAATACCAATATAGCCCACTTTAATTGACAGATGCTGTTTACCCCGGCCAGGGCTTAGCTTTGCCTTTTCCGGCAGGAATAGAGTCTCTCTGTTTAAAATTTTTATCTCAGATGGTCAGGGGATTTGAACCTGTAAACAGTCAATTCAGAATATAAAATCTCGAGGACAGGTGTTTCAACAATCAACTTTATAAATGTTTGTCACTAATAGGTAACATATGAAACAGCACATCGCAGTCAAAGGTTTTTTGCAAGACGCACTTGACTACAGTGCCGAAATTGCAGGCAACGGAGTTAGAAGAGAAGACGCAGATTTTGAAGAAGCTGCTCAAGCATATGTAAGTCTTGAAGAAGAAATGGCTGAAAAAGCAGATGGGTTTGAAGGTTCATACCTGCCAGTCTTTGTAAAACAAGTAAATACGATGCTTGATGGATTGGACGAAGGTATGGCACCAGAAGAAGCAGCTTCCTACGCAGTAGAAGAAACCACTACTCCAGATGACCCAGAAAAGATTGTCGGACAGATTCTGAGAAACAAGCAACCATCAGAAATGAGAAGTAGAGAATTTGGGTTAGAAGACTACGAGTTAGAAGGAATAGAGGAATCATTTGATTTCTCTTACTAACCTCACTTCCATATTTTTTTCAAAATCTTTACAACCCAGTAGCTTTGAACAACCGAATTAGATTCTTGCAAACTTGAGAATTTTCAGCCCTACAGGTGAACTCTTAATTCTACTCCCGGACGGGGCTTCCTAGTTCTAGATGAAGTCCTTGACTGTCTCGAAGAAGTTCTTCTTCTGTTCAGGTTCCTCTGAAAGTTCTTCCAGTTCTTCTGTTCCGTCGGCTTTTTCCGGTATCTCGACGTCTATCTTGATGTAGAGATCGCCACTTTTTCTCCTCTTGGGCATTCCTTTTCCTTTTACTCTCAGTACCTGCCCGGGTTGTGTGCCTGAAGGAATCTCGATCTTCAGTTTTCCTTCCGGATGGTCTATCCTGGCTTCTCTTCCGAGTGCTGCGTCGCCGGCTCCGACCTTCAGTGTCGTGAATAAGTCTTGATCTCTTCTCTCGATTTTTTCGCCCTCTTCTACATGTACGACCAGGTAGAGGTCGCCGTTCCTTCCTTTGCGGCTTTCGTGGCCTTTGCCGCTCATCTTGAGTCTCTGGCCGTCGCGCACTCCGGCAGGTATATCGACGCTGATCGTCTCATTCTGCTGTTTCAGACCTTCTCCGCCGCATTCGCTGCAGTTTTCTTCCGGTACTTCTCCTGTGCCGTGGCATTCCGGACATTCCTGCACTGTCTGTGTTCGGCCGAAGATTGACTGTTCTATTTTTCGGACTCTTCCCTGTCCGTTGCACTCGGCACATGTATCTGTCTCTCCGGTTTCCGAGCCGGTCCCATCGCATTCAGGGCACTGCTGTTTACGCTCTACTTCGAAGGTCTTCTCGACTCCGGAGTATGCATCCTCTAGAGTAACTGTCGTGGACATCTTGAGGTCTTTACCTTTTCTCTGCCTTCTCCCGCCTCTCTGGCCTCCGAAGCCTCCGCCCCCGAAGATCTCCTCGAAAAGATCCTGGAAGTTTGAGGCTGCTTGGCGCTGACCTCTCTGTGCATGGCCTTCAACGCCCTGCTTTCCGAACCTGTCGTACTTCTTCCTCTTTTCTTCATCTGAGAGAACGTCGTAAGCCTTGTTTATCTTCTTGAACTTCTCTTCGTCAGCCTCTTCAGAGTTGGAGTCAGGGTGGTACTTCTTCGCCTTTTTGCGGTAGGCCTTCTTTATCTCTTCCTGCGAGGCGTCTTCCGAAACCCCTAGAAGTTCGTAGTATTCTTTCGCCAA
The DNA here is from genome assembly GCA_042216335.1 of Candidatus Nanohalobium sp. Taxonomy (GTDB): domain Archaea; phylum Nanohalarchaeota; class Nanosalinia; order Nanosalinales; family Nanosalinaceae; genus Nanohalobium. The sequence continues at coordinate 11,170 of JBDGTY010000012.1, read as the reverse complement.
CGAACTTTCACCAATGTTCGATCATGGGTAAGCCACTTTCAGTGGCTTCAGAGATTTAGAAAGGGAGGAAGAGAACATTACTCTTCTTTCTCCTCGTCTGTGTCGACTTCTTCGTAGTCTGCGTCGACTACTTCGTCGTCTCCTCCTTGTCCGGGTGCTCCGCCCATGTTCTGGGCTGCCTGCTTCAGGTCTTCCTCGGACATGTTACTTGGGTCAAAGCCTCCCATTCCGCCGGGAGCACCTTCTCCCCCGTACATCTCCTGGCCGATCTCCTGAAGTTCTTCCTCCAGGTCTTCGATGGCTGAATCGATGTGTTCCGAGGCTTCTTCCAGATCGTCGATGTCCTCTGCTTCTTCCTTGGCTTCCTCTACGTCTTCGATGGCTTCTTCAATTCCCTCGATTAGTTCATCTTCGACTTCGTCTTCAAAGTTGTCGATTTGGGTCTCTGCCTGTGAGACGATGCTGTCGGCCTTGTTCTTCGTCTCGATGAACTCACGTTTCAGCTCGTCTTCCTCCTCGTGTTTCTCGGCTTCCTCCTTCATCTCCTCGATCTCTTCGTCGTCAAGCCTTGAGGCGTCGTCGATCGAGATGCTTGCTTCTTCTCCGCTCTGCTGTTCTTCTGCGGAGACGTTGAGGATTCCGTCTGCGTCGATCTCGAATGTTACCTCGATCTGTGGCTGTCCGGCCGGTGCTGGCGGGATTCCCTGCAGGTTGAACTGCCCAAGGGATTTGTTGTCGGATGCCATCTCTCTTTCTCCCTGTACTACGTGGACGGTGACCATGGACTGGTTGTCCTGTGCTGTTGTGAACGTCTTGGATTCCTCAGCAGGAATAGTGGTGTTTTTCTCTATTAATGTTTCTGTGAGCCCTCCTTTGACCTCGACTCCAAGTGAGAGCGGTGCTACATCGAGTAGCAACATGTCGTCCATCTCTCCGGAGATGCTTCCGGCCTGGATCGCTGCACCCTGGGCAACTGCTTCGGCAGGATTGACGGATTGATCCGGCTCCATCCCGGTAATTGCCTGTACGTGTTCCCTGACTGCTGGAACTCTGGTTGTTCCTCCGACGAGGATCACGTCGTCGATGTCGGATTTCTCTATTCCTGCGTCTTCGATTGCTGTCTCGGTGGGATCTGTAGTCCTCTGGATCAGGTTCTCTACAAGGTCCTCAAATTTGCTCCTGGTCAGCTCGTAGTCGATGTTGTATGTTTCGCCGTCTTCCTGGTGGATGAACGGGATGTTTATCGTGGTCTGTTTTCGGCTGGAGAGTTCTTTCTTTGCTTCTTCAGCGTTTTCTCGGATTCGCTGCATGGCTTCGTCCTCGTTTGAGAGGTCGATGCCGTTTTCTTCCTCGAACTTTTCCAGAACCCAGTCGACGATCTCCTGGTCGAAGTCGTCGCCACCGAGATCGTTGATTCCCTCGGTTGACTGGACTTCGTAGACGCCGTCTCCCATCTCGAGGACGGTTACGTCGAAGGTTCCTCCTCCGAAGTCGTACACCAAGACGGTTTTCTCGCTTTCATCGTCGAGGCCGTATGCGAGTGCCGCAGCGGTCGGCTCGTTCAGTATTCTCTCTACTTCAAGGCCTGCGATCTCTCCTGCATCCTTTGTTGCCTGTCTCTGGGCGTCGTTGAAGTGGGCTGGAACTGTGATTACGGCTTTCTCGACATCATCTCCCAACTTGTCCTCGGCATCGTTTTTCAGCTTCTGGAGGATCATGGAGGAGATCTGTTGAGGAGTGTAGTCTTCTCCGTCCAGCGTTACCTCGTAGTCCTCTCCCATATGCCGCTTGATCGACTTAACAGTATTTTCTTCATTCGTCATCAACTGGTTCTTCGCCGGTTTTCCGACGAGTCTTTCTCCGTCGTCAAATCCAACTACTGAGGGTGTTACTCTTTCCCCCTCCGAGTTTTCCAGGATTTTTGGTTCTCCGTCTTCTACTGATGCTACTGCGCTTCTGGTCGTACCGAGGTCGATACCGACGATCTTTGACATTGTTTGAGTTTCACCTACTACTGTTTTTTGTTTACGACAATAAAAATTTTTAAAGCATCTGAATGAGGCCGACCTCTCGATCAATACTGCTGTTTTAGACTGTTATCTGACTGCTATCTTTTTGAGGAAGAGGTGTTTTTCAGACGATCTTCTCTCCAGAGATGTAGAGTCCGTCTTTTTTCTTGGTCATGAGTTTGCCTCTGTGGCGTGGCGCCAGTTCTTCGATCAGTGGTGTTCCGTTCTGGAAGCATCTTACAGGTACGCTCTTCTTTTCTCCGGGTTGCATGGTCTCTTTCATCTTGTTGAGTTTGTAGTTGCAGATTATGCTTTCCTGTGAGTACCTTTCTGCCTTGTTCTCCATGCGGGATGCTGCGTTCCCCGTCGCTGATAGCGTGAACATTCCGATGGTGAGGCTGGCTGAGATGGTCAGCATAAGGAAGAAGATTTTCAGTTTGTACATGTTGGAAAGGTTCGAGCTCCCGGAATTTAACTGTTAGTAGAGGGTTTCCCTGTTCAGTCGTTTTTCTCGCTGACTACTACTTCTGCCTCTCTCAGGACCTTGTCGTCGAACATGTAGCCCTTCCGCTTCTGTTCCAGCACTTTGTCCTCTTCTTCGTGTTCCCGTGTGTCTACGGCCCTGTGGAGCCTTGGGTCGAACTCCTCTCCCTCCGCATCGATCTTTTCTAGGCCTCTCTTTTCGAGTTCCTCGTAGAGCTGGTCGGCGACCATCTTGACTCCTTTGACCACGGAGTTCTCTTCGTCGGCAGAAAGTATCGCCCTTTCCAGGTTGTCAAGCACCTCTATCATGTCCTCGGCCAAATTTTCCTCTGCACGGCGCTGCCACTTCTGTTTCCGTTCGTCCTGGTTCTTTTTGTAGTTCTCGAAGTCGGCCTTGACCTTCTTCGCCTTGGACTCCCATTCTTCCTTTTCTTCCTCGAGTCTTTCTTTTTCCTCTTCCATCTGCTTCAGGGCTTCCTCGAGCTGTTCACGGGAGAGTTCGTCGTACATACTAGGTGAGGGATGTTGAAAGCTTAAGTTACTGAGTTGTCTAGTCCAGGGAGATGCAGACGTGCTCAAGCGAGTTCCGACCGTTTGTCAGCTCTATACTGGTCTTCCTGCCGAACTTTGTCATGTTGACTGTGAAGGTGTTGCCCTGGTTGACTATAGGGTTCTCCACGCTGTACTCGGATTTCGGAACCAGGCTGCCGTTCAGGAGAAGGTTCATCTTTGATGCGTTGATCGCCTTGTCCCCGCCGTTCCTTATGACCATGTTGGTTCTGCCTGATCTGTGGTAGCATGACTCCACTCTGAGCTCACTGACCTTCAGGGAGATATCCTGAGCCGCTTTCTTCCCCTGGTCTATGTTCTGCTCGACCATCGTGTACAGCGTCCCGGCCGCACCGATAGTGATGAAGATCAGAAGCACCGTGGCAACAACAGGAGTCACACCTTTACTCATACACAGGAAATAGGTTCGATGGTTTTTACACTCACCGGTCGATTCAAAAACCGGGAGACACAATAAAGAAGGTATGACAGAAGACGAAGAACACCCTTTCGTCGACGAAACCGCACGGAAGACCTCTACCATCGTCACCAAACACTCCATGGCATTGCCTCTCGATGAGCAAAAGTTCAGGAAGAGCGACAGGGCCTGGAACTGGGAGAAGATGGTCGACCTGTTCTTCCCGGAGGAGCAGAGCCCAAAGAGGAACAAGTACGCCAAGATATTCCTCAGAGAACTGAAAGACGAGGGTGAGATAGATTCAGAGAAGCTGAACAGTTTCGATGAATGGGGCCACGAAAAGGGAAAATCCAACCTGAAGAACAACATTTTGCCCAAACTGAGGCGTCTGGGCGTCATCAAGTACGAGTACCTGGAGTACCGCGGCGAGAGAGAAGGCTCTAAAGGCCGCAGAAAAGTTATAAAACCCGCTCGATCATTCACATCGATACTTGACTCTATGGCCAACGGCTGGGCAGCTTTTGAGTCAGCAGCGTTCCAGGACAACTAGAATTGCTCCGGAGCATACTATTATTTGCCTGGAATCGGCGCTGATCTAAAGAGCTGTTGCCGGGACGACTTCTGCTTCCGCGTGAATCTCACGTGCTTCCTGTACCGGTTCTTCGTGCTGTGCTTCCAACTCGGCTTCGAAGTGTCGCGTGTTAGCATCCATGATTAGGTTTCACCCTGTTTCCAAGTCTTTCAAACTGTGTTTGAATTTTGTGAGTTAGAATATTTCCGTGGAACAGGCTTCACCTCTTCAAGCAAAGCCTGCTCCCGGAAGCCGAACAGTCCTCCGATAACAGAGCTACGAACTCTGTCTGTGTCTTGCAGAGGCAGAGAAACTGTGGCTTCACACCAGAAGTTTTGTATTTTCACGGTCAGCCACTAACCTGGTCTACAGGTCAAGGCTTCATCCCGCTTTACTCTGCCAGATAGTTAATAGTGGAGAATTTGGCCCTGGCCCTGTGTTTATAGGTGCAGTTCACCGGAGCCATCCACATGTTTCCAGTGAAGTCAGTATCATGCACCAAGGCCATTTTCCTTCAGGCCAGTATTGACGAACTACACTTAAAAACTTTCCGCTCAATCCAGATGTGGCTCGAAAACTTCTGCTCTCAGCCTTTCATGCGCTATCTCAAGCAGCTCTTTCAGGTTCTCGGTGTCGTACCTGTTGTACTTCAGTAGCTTGTCGAGGTGTTCACGGTTCCCTGTTTTCTCGTACTTCTTCCATAGCTTGACTGCCTCTCTTCCGTCCAGATCCTCCAGCTCTCTTTCAACTCCGAGGTCTTTCTCGATCTTCTTCAATCCGCCGGAGTAGCCCAGTCTTTTGAACATGTACATCAGGTCGATGTGCGGGTTGTCGATGTCCAGGTCGAAGTTGTGTTCCAGGAAGGGATGGTCGAAACGCTTCCCGTTGAACGATACGAGCAGCGAGGAGTTGAACAGCTCCTCCTGAAGGTTCTCCCTAGTCAGGTTTTCTCCTCTGACGAACGTCTTGGTTTCTCCGCCTCTATGGATCGCGATGGTGGTGACCTTGTTCCTGTCCTTGTCGAGTCCGGTGGTTTCTATGTCGAAGAAGCAGACAGAGTCCTCGAAGTTCCGGTAGCTTCGCCACAAACTTTTATTCGGTAGCTTAGTGCCGAAGAATTTTTCGTTTCCGACTTCCAGGTTTTTCCTGGCCTTTTCTATGAAGTTTTCGACTTTTTCCCTGTTTCTGACGCTGGGGTTGCCGTCTTCCACGTCTTCCCAGTGCGTGTAGCCCTGTTTCCAGAGTTTTTTCTCGGTTTTCTCTCCGATTCCTGGGGCCATTATGAAGCTGTTTTCTATCCTCAAGAAGCATTCACTTGTGTAAAGAAATAGTGGAAAAGAAGGAGTTAAAAATTGGTCCCGGCGAATTATTCGCGGGATGTTCTGACGTCGCCTGCCTGTACTGTCTTTCTGTCAGCGTGTTCTGCGAGCTGTTTGGACTCTCTTGCTCTTTCCTTTGCATGTCTCTCCAGCTCATCTCTCAGTTCTCTGACTGCATCCTCTGATACTCTGGATGCTCCTGACTGTTTGATGATACGCTTTACAGGTGCGAGTGGTAATTCTGCCATTGTGATTGTCACCTCCGTGGAATAAGCTTAACGCTTTCTATAACAAACCATTGGTCCGGACTCCTATAAAAACGTTTGGACAGCTCCGGATGCCAATCAGGTTATCAAACCGGTAAAAAACGCGGAAAGAAATATGGATTGATCTCCACACAACTCGCCGGTTCTAAATCCGCCGACACCCTGACTCAAAAACTTTCAGAACCAATTCCTGGATGTGAAAAAGAAAGCCCAGGTCATCGACGCCGACTACACCATAGAAGGAGAAACACCAGAGGTCAGGCTCTTCTGCAAAACCCCGGAGGGAGACGATCTGCTGGCGGTCGACAGGGGCTTCAGACCCTACTTCTACGCGATAGGCGAAGACCTGGAGGAACTCAGGGAAGCCATAGAGAGTGAGGGCTTCATCAAGGACGGCGAGGAACTGCCGGTAACGGATATCGAAAAGGTGGAGAGGAAGGATGGGAACGAGGAAGTAGAGGCGCTCAAGATCTTCACTACTGTCCCGCCAAACGTTCCGAAGATAGAGAAACAGGTCTACGACATGCCTGAAACCTCCGAATGCCGCGAATACGACATACCATTCTACAAGAGATACCTCATCGACAACCACATCAGACCAGTGAAAACCATCGAGATACGGGGAGAAGAGGAAGAAAGTGTGGAAGAGGACCTGAAGATGGAGATAGATGAAATAGAAAAGGCCGGGGAATCTGAGGTAGACTACGAGGAACTGGCATTCGACCTCGAGGTCTACGAGGGCGAGATAATAATGGCCTCATTCGTCTCCGAAGACTTCAAGAAACTCCTGACAACTGAGGAAGTAGACAGGGAGTTTGTCGAGGTGGTCAAGGACGAGAGAAAGCTTCTGGAAAGATTCATCGAAATAATACAGGGAAGAAACGTCGACGTACTGACTGGCTACAACACTGACGAATACGACTTCCAGAGATTGAGGGAGCGGTGTGAAGAACACAGTATCGAGCTGTCGCTTGGTCGTGACGGCGAGAAGATGAAGTTCAGGCGGAGAGGCCGTTTCTCAGGCGCCTGTTTGAAGGGCAGGATGCACTTAGATCTATATCCGTTTATCGAGCATATCCTGGCGCCGGGAATCGACTCCGAGACGCTCGACCTGGACTCGGTGGCTCAGGAGCTGCTGGGGGAGGAGAAAGATGACATGGACTGGGAAGAGATGAAGGCAGCGTGGGAGAAGAAAGAGGATCTGGAGAAATTCGCGGACTACGCACTGAAGGACTCTGAACTCGCCTACAGGCTGGCCCAGGAGATAATCCCACAGATGCTGGAACTCTCAAGGATAACCGGCCTCGTACCCTTCGACACCTGCAGACTGACCTACGGCCAGCTAACGGAAAACTACCTGTTAAGAGAGGCCTACGAGAGAGACATGATCTCGCCGAACAGGCCGACCCGAAGCGAGAGAAGAAAGAGGCAGAACCAGGGCGCCTACTCTGGAGGGTTCGTCTATGAGCCCGAGGCAGGCCTGGAAGAGGACATAGTGGTCCTGGACTTCCGCAGCCTCTACCCTACGGTGATGGTTTCCCACAACATCTCGCCGGATACACTGGACGTTGAAGGCTGTAATGACGTCTTCGAGCTGGAAGAGTTCGACTACGGCTTCTGCCAGGACTTCCAGGGATTCTTCCCTGAACTGGTGGAAGAACTGGTGGAGGAGCGTTACGAGCTGAAGTCGAAGCTTGACGACTATGAAGAAGGCAGCAAAGAGTATAATTCGATTTACAACCGTCAGGAGGCTGAAAAAATACTTGCTAATAGCTTCTACGGCTATCTTGGCTACAACGGAGCTAGATGGTATTCCAGAGAGTCTGCGGAGGCCACGACGTATCTTGGAAGGAAGTACATCCAGGACACTATCGAGAAGGCCGAAGAGAAAGGCTTTGAGATCGTGTACGGCGATACTGACTCTGTCTTCCTCAGTAAGGAGAACATCCAGGAGGATATCGATGGATTTCTTGACGATGTAAACTCCGAACTTCCAGGGTTTATGGAACTGGAGTTCGAGGGCTTCTTCAAGAGAGGTTTCTTCACCTCTACTGATTCGGGTGAGGGTGCGAAGAAGAAGTATGCTCTCCTTTCTGAGGATGGCTCCATGAAGATAACGGGCTTTGAGCAGGTGAGGCGTGACTGGAGCCCTATCGCGAAGGAGACTCAGGAAAAGGTACTGGAGAAGGTTCTGAATGAGGAGGTTGATGAGGCTGCTGAGCTGGTTAAGGAGACTATAGAGAGGGTGAAGGAGGGCGAGGTGCCCCTGGAGAAGCTGAGGATTTACAGTACGTTGACGAAGCCGCCTGAGGAGTATGATTCGACTGCGCCGCACGTCGAGGCGGTGAAGAGGGCGGAGGAGCGTGGTGATGAGATTGAGCCGGAGAAGACCGTGGCCTATGTGATCGGAAGAGGCTCTGGCAATATTTCTTCACGTGCCGAGCTTCTGAAGTACGCTGAGGATTACGATCCGGATTACTACATCGAGAACCAGATTATCCCGGTTTCACTCCGCGTTCTCAAGGTTTTCGGATATACTGAAGGCCAGTTGCTGGGGAAGGGCAAGCAGAGTGGGCTAGGAAGGTTTAACTAGGTGAAATAAAAGCCTGCGTTGCCTAAACTCTTTCCGTGGTACTTGGATTCTCAGCTATGCTGCCGGTAGGGTTGATAGGCCTGGCATCGATACTGGTCCTCGTCTACTCCGCAGAGGTCGTCGTATCCAAGATGCAGGGCGTAGCCAAGTACTACGGTGTCTCTGAAGTAGTCATAGCCATGACGATAGTATCTATCGGCACTTCCCTGCCTGAGCTCTCACTGCATATCGTAGGTTCTTTCGACATACTCCTGTCCGATGTAAACGTTCTATCTTATATGTTGGGCCAGCCACTCTCGTTTTTGCTCGATAGTTTTGGTGTAGTGCTGACTCCAGAGGCAGTCACGTCTTTCCAGAATACCTCGGCCACTGTCCTCGGCTCCAACATAGGTAGTGATGTAGTGCAGCAGACTCTGGTGCTTGGACTGGTTATAGTTTTTTCTGCGCTTCTGGCTGACAGACACAGCTTCAATTTCTCCAGAAAATTCCTGATCCGGGACTACGCCCCGATGATGGGCACTACTCTGATGACATTGATACTGGCGTTGAACTGGCAGAACATCGTCAACTTCCTGACGGGAGGCGCCCAGCTTGCCGCTGGAGGCACGTTGACCCGGCTTGACGGCCTCGTCCTGGTAGGAAGCTTTGTTGCATACATCTACTATCTCTACACCACCAGGAAGGAGGAACTGGCGGAGCAAGGCGACGGAGAAGCATCTCGGAGGCCGAGGATGGACTTTGCTATTGGTATACTTGCGATGTTCTTTGTCATCGGCTCGGCTGAGATATTTCTCGATGTCGTCGAGGTGTTGATAGCTCAGACAGGTCTTTCCGGCTCGATGATAGGGGTCGCGTCCGTAGGGGTTGTCTCGGCCTTCCCCGAGATGATCACTGCGATTTCCGGCCTCAGACAGGGCAGTGAGGGGATCTCACTCGGAACGCTGGTCGGCAGTAACATCACCAATCCATTGCTGGCGATAGGTCTGGGCTCGACGCTCTCCACGTACGCTGTTCCCGGGCCGCTGGTGCTCTGGGATCTGCCGATGGAGACTATCACTGCTGGAGTTCTGCTTACATACATGTTCTCCAAGGACGCGATCGGAGACTTCCTCGGCAAGTGGGCGAGAATGGCAGGTTTTGAAGGACTGGCGGAGCGCTTCGAGGCCATGGAGAACCGTGTGATATCGATCGCCGGCGCCGGTCTCTTGGTGGTGCTTTACTTCGTCTACCTGTACGTCCGGTTCAGATACTTCAAGTACGACTTTATAGGGGGATAAAGACATGAAACTAGATGACAAACTGAGATATGCTGTAATATTTGAGGTCTTCCTGACAGCTGCAGTCATCTCCCTGATCTATCTCTTGCCTGAGAGCCAGGTTTCGGCCTACCGGCTGTGGGAAGTCTTTCCGGCGCTGATGGCTGCGACACTAACTACTTTCGGCCTGAAAGAAATGAAAGAGAAAACGTAGAAAGAAAGAGAGATGAGGGGTTTTTAATTTTTGAGTTCTTTCTCAATCGCCTGTCTCACCACAGGGTAGGCGAAGCTGTCCAGTTTCTTGCCGTTGACGTAGATGGAGGGTGTTCCCGTTACTCCCGCGGCTGCTCCCTGTCTTTCATCCTCTCTTACCTCGGCGCCAGGGGTTCCGCTCTGGAGGCAGGACCTGACCTGTGAACCGTTTACTCCCTGGTTCTCGGCCCACCCGATGATCTTGTCCTGGACGTTTCCTGTCGTGATGGTTCCCTGGTTGTCAAACAGTGTGGACTTCACTTTCCAGAATGCTGTCTCGTTCTGCCTGTAGACGCACTCCATGGTCTCTGCGGCTGTCCGGGCCCATGGATGGAGCTGTTCAAGAGGATAGTCCTTCCAGTAGAACTTGATCTTTCCTGTATCGATGTAGTTCTCCTTCAATCGTGAGAACGCTCCCTGCTCGAACCTGTTGCATGCAGGGCACTGGAAGTCACCGAACTCGACGACAGTGACGTTAGCATCTGGATTGCCTATCATGGGCTCTCCTTCGATACTGATTCCATTGGTTGTTGGGGTTCCGCTTGGGATCATCTGAACTCCCAGAACGCCGACTATCGCAAGCAGTACTGCGCCGCCAACCCCGTAGTAAATATATTTTTTCCTCTGTTCCTTTCTGATTTTCTGGCGCTCCTCGCGCTCTCTCTTCGCCTTCTTGGCTTTCTCCTCTTGATGGGAGTTGAGCTCGTCCTCATGCTCCTCCATCCAGTGGATGTGGAGGTCTTCCTTACCCTCGAACTCCTCATCACAGAAATCACATTCTACCATAATACACAACTACTGAGCCTCATGACTTAAACAGTTAACCTCTCCACCCGGTAACACTAAAACCGCCCCGTCCAAGAAAAAGTTATGAAAAACAGAATCCTCTTGACAAACCTTGCGGTACTGACCTCATCGGCGATTGCTCACTCTGCCCACAGCGAAGACTACCATGCTCAGGAACAGGCACTTTTTCAACAAGTAAACCCTGTACTGGCCGTTTCGATCGTGATGCTGGCAGTAGGACTAATTGCTCTAGCTTTGAGCTACAGAAAATACTGGGAAGAATCTTAGTTAATGTCCAGATGCCTGTTGTACATTACAGCTACTTGATCATCTCTTTCCTCAAGTAACTCTTCGGCTCGCTCCGCGATCTCTCTCGTAGTGAACACGTTGTCATCGTGACTATGCATCCAGTCCATGAGCGAGTGCTTCACTTCATCCGCCAGTTCCACAGCCTCTTTCTCCGGGTAATGCGCCTCCTTGGCAGGGTGATACAGCGAGTCCCAGAGCTTTCCCTCGTCAAGCGGTTCCTTCAGCCCGTTTCTCTTTGCAACTTTTATTCTCATGTTATCCGAACCTCACGATGCCCGTAGCCAAGAGTAGGAGGATCCATCCGAGGACAATCATGAGTAGTCCTGCTGCCATCCTCATCTTGGCCTTGTTCATGTGTT
>JBDGTY010000011.1:0-2020 GCA_042216335.1 Candidatus Nanohalobium sp. | reverse complement strand
GGGACGATGAAACCGCGGGCCGTCTCTACCATGTCGACGGTCCCGCTCATCGAATCACCAAGTCGTCCGGTTTCGAGGGGTTCGGCATCTTGAGCCGGTCGTCCTGCATGGCATCCCGCCAGCCGTCAGGAAGGGCATCGGCATCAACCGGTTCGCTCGTTGTTCGCCCGGCTGGTCCGGTGGGTCTGCGGGTTGCAGGGAGCCGTCGACGCGCTCTCTGTGTTGCCGGTAAAGACCTATGACACGGCCGTTACTGTCGATTATCGCGTTCATATCTCTATCACCTTGTAATCGTGGTCGAAGGGGCTCGTCGTGGACTTTGCCGGGGACCCAATAGCGACCCACCCCGGTCCGGTGTAGTTCGATAGGATAGTAACCGGGGACCCTCCAGTTTTGGCGTTATACAGTTGCATCTCCCAGGTGCTCCCGTTGTACTTATGCCGCCAGCCAACAGCACCGTAGTCCGTTGTGACTGTCCCGGTCGCAACAACGGTTGGGGGACTGTGATGGGGCGAGGCTTTGCCAGCGTGGTCGTTTAGCTCGGTTTGCGTCGCCGGGTCAAAGGACAACTCCGTGCCTCCAACCGCTGATGCGGCTATCTGTCCGGTGTCGACCGCGCCGGCCGCGATCTTTGCCTGCGTCACCGCGTTGGAAGCGATCTTGGAAGAAGTTATCGCCCCGTCCTTTACTGTACTGCTTTTGACGTCGCTGACGCCGCTGCTTGCTGGTCTCAGTACGCTCCAGTCTACTCCTGCGGCTGCTGAACTCGCTGCCAGTCCTCCAGCTCCCAGCCCCAGCATCTTCAGGAAACCTCTCCTAGAGATACCTTCGTTCTGTACTTTTTCAACAAAGCTCTGCTTCTCCATTTTGTCTCTATTCGCTACTTTTTCGGCTATCTTCTCCTCAATCTTCTGGTCGATGACGGAATCCTCTACCTCGTCTCTGGTCTTCTTTTCGAGTTTTTCTTCGACCTTTCTCTCTACTATTTCCTCGATTTTCTCATCAATCTCTTCAGACATTGTACACAGGTTGTAGAACTCTGCACTTAAATTTCCGGTAATTTATAATCAAAAGTCTCTCAGTATTTCCTCTACTTTTTCTTCCGGAATATCGACTTTCAGCTTTTTTCTCCGGGAATGATGTCCGGAGACGATTCCGGGTTTCTGGCCGAGTACTTCGGAAAGTTTGCTGATCAGTTCGGAGTTGGCGCGGCCGTTCTCCGCTGGCTCGGTCAGGTATACTCTGGGAATAGAGCCGTCTTCCATCCTGAATTCGCCCGAACCGGGTTCGACCTTGACGTAGAATTCTGTCATATTTCTATCCGAAGAACGTGGATATTATGGTTGATAGGAATCCTTTGCTCTTACTTTGTGAGCTTGAAACGGATTTGATCGATTCCTGTTGCTTCATCTGCTGTGTCTTCTGCCTCAGCTTTCTCTCAACTTTCTTCTCGAGGCTTCCCTCTCGTTTTTCTTCTTTCTCACCTATCCTCTGTTCCAGTCTTTCAGTAAGATTGTGATCTGTCCTGTTCTCAATAAAGCTGGAGTTGAGGTCTGCATGGTCTATGCTAGTGGCTGCAGCTGCTCCTGCAAGAATCATCAGGAACGATGCCAGCGCCACGAATCTGTGGAATCTCTCCATATATTCACTATAGTACCCACACCGTTTAAAATGATTACCGGCCGCAAGAACAGAAAAAACAGGATTTGGCTGCCCGGTAACACAGAGCCCTCATCCCGGGTCCCTTTTCCGGTCCTGCCTGCTGACCAGTGGGCAGCCAATACAGGTGTTAGTTACCTGAAATGTAATAAGTGGCGAGGAATCCCAGTATTTTCTTAAGTTTCTGACAGCCAGTTCCTTCTATGACAGAGTCGAAGCACAGGGAAGCATTCCGGGACTTCGCGGAAAGGGCAGAGGAGGAACTCGGGGGCTCGTTGGAGAAGCTGGTTCTGTATGGTAGTGTGGCCCGCGGCGAGGAAGATGACGAAAGCGACGTCGACGTCCTGGTCGTCGTGGAGGA
>JBDGTY010000010.1:0-1607 GCA_042216335.1 Candidatus Nanohalobium sp. | reverse complement strand
AGCTGGATGAAATAGATGTTGTAGTCGACTGCACACCTCCAGGAGTTGACGAGGCCAACAAGGAGAACATGTACGAACCTCACGACGTCAAGGCAGTCTTCCAGGGCGGTGCGCCTGACGATATCGCAGAAGTGAAGTTCAACGCCGACGCGAACTACGAGGAAGCAAGAGGAGAAGACTTCGTCAAGGTTGTTTCCTGCAACACGACCTCACTCTCCCGAACGATGAGTATAGTTGATGAAAGGTTCGGAGTGGAGAGCGCTACAGCCAACCTCGTCAGGCGTGGAGGAGACATACCGCAGGACGGAAGAGGACCTATCAACTCCACCATTCCGGTCACTGAAGTTCCTTCACACCACGGACCGGATGTCCAGGCAGTAATGCCGGATCTGGATATCACTACTCTGGCTGTAAAGGTTCCTGTCACTTTCGGCCATGTCCACATGGTCACGGTCGACCTGGAGGAGGATATCTCGGAGGAGGAAGCGGTTCAGGCCTTCGAGGACCAGCCGCGTGTCAGACTAATCGATGCCGGAGAGGGCTACGACTCGACCGGGAAAGTGCATGAGATGATGCGGGACCTGGAAAGGCCGAGAAGCGATATGCCGGAGGCCGGAGTCTGGAGAGAGACGGTCGACGTGCAAGATGGAAAGCTTCGCTGGATCCACATGGTCCACCAGGAAAGTATCGTAGTACCTGACAACGTGGACGCTATCAGATCCATGTTCGAGATGGAGGACAAGGACGAATCCATCTGGAGGACCAACGACGCGATGGGAATAGAGTAATTAACTCTCTTTTTCGTGTTTTACTATTATTTCTTCCACTACTTCTTCCGGCCATGGATAATCGAATACTACAGGACCTTTGGATGGGTGCCAGCCCACATTATGGCTTCCAAGGTCGAGTTTGGTGGAGTTAATGCCTAGTTCTCTAACCTCCTGCTGAATATCCCGGTAAAGCTTTCTGAGGGCTGCCTCCTCTTCACCGTCTACCTCATCGATAGTTCTGACCCTGTCCGCAACAAGGAACTTTCCGTCCTGTGAACAGAGACGGGAAGGATTCAGATCCTGGGCGTACGGAGTTTCTTCCAGACGCTTCCAGACCTCATATTCACGTACATTATCCTCTACGGAACCTTCACGAGCCACTTTGAGTACCTCGCCTTTCAGTCTCGACGGATCCTCCACAGAATCAAATCGACGGAGAAGCTTAGAACCATCCTCTATGACAAAAACCCTTCTATCAGAGGCCTCCGCCACGGGGACAAGGCCTTCCGGCCTCCCTGAGGACAGACCCAGCTTCCGCGACACCACAGACAGAAAACCCATAAAACCAGTTGAGAAAAGAAACGCTTTATTTCTGACGCAACAAGAAAAAGTAAGCATGAACAGGAAAATCCTTCTAGTGGGCTGGGGTTTCCCACCTGACATCGACGGTGGCCTGGATATCCACGTCAAACACCTCTTCGAGGAACTTCAGAAGAAAGATGTCGATGTCTCGCTGGTCCTTCCAGAGGAGTACGCACCGGACAGGGAAAATATCGTTTCTGTGGAGACCTCCGGAGACATGATCCGGCGGGCCCGAGACCTGAGCGCCGAAGTCGC
>JBDGTY010000001.1:0-2412 GCA_042216335.1 Candidatus Nanohalobium sp. | reverse complement strand
TCCAGCCTCTTCATGTATGAGAACGAGCCTGAGATGAGTGAGGAAGAGCTTGAGGAGGAGAAGGCGAACGTCAAGGATGACATCGAGGAAATGGTCCAGGAAGGGGAAAGCGAGCGAGGCGACATCAGATTCGAGTTCGACCTGGACTCCATCAGCGTAGAGGAGGAAGGAGTCTACAATATCAACGTCTCGAGACTACTGGAAGAGATGCCATTGGTCATCGAGAAGGATGAAGGAGTTTACAGGATCCACCTGCCGAGCGCCTTCACGCCCGGAGACAAGGATGTAGAAGTCGAGGATCTTTGAGATAGAGGGAAACTGGTTTCTGGCGGAAGTTTTATAGGGAAGGTTCCGGAAACGTTACTTAAGGTTGGTATAAATGGCAGAAGACGATGATGTACGTGAGGAGGATGTCTTCGGGCTTCCGAAACTCTCCACCAACGCCGAAGTCGGAATCTCGTTTACCTTATTCGTGCTTGGTAACCTGATGCTTTTCTCGGTTCTCTACAGCAGTGGAATGCTTGCAGCACCTGCAGCACTTGGTCTGCTGATGATCGCGGTATCCTACTTCTTCATGATCGAAGCGGTCAGGGAACTCGAGGAAAAGGATCACTTCCTCTCACGGAAACTCATGAAAAACTGACAGATCAGATTTTTTCTCCCCCTATTTTTCTTTATCTCTCAGTGGCGAAAAGATTAAAACTTTTTACTCCCGAAAGGTAGACATGAGTAAAGAAGTAGACCTGGACTTCGAATTCTCCAACGATGAACTGGCCAACTTTCTGGAAAACTTCGCGGAAAAAGTAAGGGAGGGAGAGGTAGGCCTGTCCTTCAAGGGAAAAGAAGAGGTCCGCATCGAACCCACGACCGAAAACCGGCTGGAAATGGAGTTCACGGATGAAAACGAATACCGCCAACTAGAACTCGAAGTCACACTGAGAGAAAACATCGAAACAACAGACAAAGGAAGACAGAAAATCGAAGTAGAAATTGTATAAAAAAATGGAGATTAGAGAAGCCGAATCTTCCGAAGCTGGGAAAATTGTTGAAGAGCTCTGGCTGCCCCTAGCCCAGGAAATGGAGGAAGTCTCCGACTACAACCAGTTGAAAGAGGGTCTCGGGCTTCAGGAAACTATAGAGCATAAAAGAGAGAAACTTCAAAGCAACGATTCATACTTCTACATAGCTGAAGAATCAGGGAAAAAGGCAGGATTCATCTCAGCAACTGTGAAAGATTCCCCGCCCATATTCAAACGTGGTCCAAAACTGAAGATAAATGAGATATTTGTCAAGGAAGATTTCCGCAGGAAAGGCATAGCATCCGAACTAATGGACAGAATTGATGAAGTGGCTGAAAGTGGAAGTGTCGATACTATTGAGCTAGAGGTAAATGTCAGGAATGATTCGGCCAAGGAACTCTACAGGAAGCACGGATTTAAAGTCGAGAGAGAAAAGATGGTCAAAAACCTGTAAACTACTGACCGAAACTCTCCAGTATCTCGATCATACGCTCGTTCTGCTCGATGAGGGTGTCCAGTTTCTCCTCAATGTTCCCGGAACTGCTGTCCTGAGTTAATGGGTTGCCCTGGGAGCCCTGGTTCTGTTTACTATCTTTTTCGTTTGACCGACGGTTCTCCTGCTGCTTCTGTTTTTTCTGCCTCTGCTGCTTTTTCTGCTTGTTAGGGCTTTCCCGGCTGAGGCCGTCTTCTTCGAGTACTTCGATCGGTGTGTCGTCGCCTTTCTGTTCTTCTTCGGAGCTTTCCTCGGCGTTCTTCTTCAAGGTGTCGAAGCTGCCGCCTCCGCTGCTGTCACTTGCCTTCTGGTTTTCCTCTTTGACTGAATCCTTCACGCTGTCATAGTACCCCATTCAAGTCACCGCTCATTTCGCTTTGTTCTCCTTTTTCAGTATTTGAACCTTCTCCATTTAACTCTTCAAGCAGTTCGATGATACGCTCGTTCTGCCTGTGGATATCTTTAAGCGAGACGCCGTCGTCCCCGAAAGTGCTTTTACCCTTCGAATTGCTGCGTTCACGCATCTGTCTGCCGCGGCTGCCTCTGGAGGAGTCTGAAGAACTTCCGGAACTTCTGCTCTCCGAACTCTCTTTACCTGAGCCGCCGACTATCTTGGACTCGACCTCGTCCTCCAGATGGCTCTCCTCTTGATTCTCGCTGTTCGGAGATATGGTGACTTCGTCCTCGGAGTCATCGCTGTCAAAGATACCCATGGGTCAATTTTACTTATCCTCAAATAAAAGACTTCCCTGCACAAAAACCGGTGTGAAAGCCAGAATCCAGGCCACGGAAAAACCCTTGAAGCTACTCGAATACCTCGAACCACGCGTAGAAAACGCGGAAAAACAGGAAAACAACGAGATTGAAGTAGAACTGGACGAAGTCGAGAAACTTTCCAGG